>NZ_JBCNNF010000124.1:0-16897 GCF_039594555.1 Inquilinus sp. | reverse complement strand
GCTCCGGCGGGTCGCTCTGCGGTTCCAAGGTGCCGGATGCGCAGGCCGCGTTCGAGAGCGCCCAGACCCTGCTGCCGACCATGCTGGGCGGGGTGAACTTCGTGCTGCATGCCGCCGGCTGGCTCGAGGGCGGCTTGGTCAGCTCCTACGAGAAGTTCATCCTCGACGCCGACCAGCTCGGCATGATGCAGGTGATGGCCGAGGGCATCGACCTCAGCGAGAACGGCCAGGCGATGGACGCAATCCGCCAGGTCGGGCCGGGCAGCCACTATCTCGGCTGCGACCACACCCAGCGCAACTTCGAGACCGCCTTCTACCGGTCGACCGTCGCCGACAACAACTCGTTCGAGCAGTGGGAGGCCGAGGGCCGGCAGGACGCCTCGCAGCGCGCCAACACGATCTGGAAGCGCATGCTGGAGGAGTACGAGGCCCCGGCGATCGACCCCGCGATCGACGAGGCGCTGCAGGACTTCATGCGCCGCAAGAAGGAGAGCATGCCCGACGCCTTCACCTGAGGCTCAGCCGGAGAGGGTCTGGGCCTTCCGCAGGGCCGGGAACAGACGCATCCACAGCAGCGCGACGGCGATCGTGCCGAGCCCGCCGATGATCCCGGCCGGCACGGCGCCGAGCAGCCCGGCCACCATGCCGGATTCGAACTCGCCGAGCTGGTTCGAAGTGCCGATGAACAGCGAGTTCACGGCGCTGACCCGCCCGCGCATCTCGTCCGGCGTCAGCAGCTGGACCAGCGAGCTGCGGATCACCACGCTGACATTGTCCGAGGCGCCCAGCACGGCCAGCGCCACCAGCGACAAGGCGAGGCTGGTGGAGGCAGCGAAGACAACCGTGGCGGCGCCGAACACGATCACCGCCGCGAACATCTTCAGGCCCACGGCGCGGCGCAGCGGCACCCGGGTCAGCATCGCCGACATGATCAGCGCCCCGACAGCCGGGGCGGCGCGCAGCAGGCCCAGCCCCCAGGGGCCGGTCTGCAGGATGTCGTGGGCGTAGATCGGCAGCAGCGCCGTCGCCCCGCCCAGCAGCACCGCGAACATGTCGAGCGAGATCGCGCCGAGGATCATCGGCCGGCTGCGGATGAAGGCGATGCCGGAGAAGACCGAGCGCAGCGTCGCCGGCTCGCGCCGCGGCGCCGGCCGCTCCAGCCGCATCAGGACCATCAGGCCGCAGGCGCCGAGGAAGCAGGCGGCGGCGAGGGCGAAGGGGACGGTGGTGCCGACGGCGTAGAGCAGGCCGCCGATCGACGGGCCGACGATCGTCGCGGTCTGCATGGCGGAGGAGGAGACGGCGAGCGCCCGGGGCAGGATCCCGGCGGGCACCACCCCCGGCAGCAGGGCGGCCATGGTCGGCTGCTCGAAGGCGCGGGCCGCGCCCAGCACCAGCACCGCGGCGAAGATGCCCGGGACGGTCAGCCAGCCGTCGAGGATGCCGAGCGCCAGCACCACCAGCGTCAGACCTTCGACCAGCAGGCAGATCTGGACGATGCGGCGGCGGTCGTAACGGTCGGCGACATGGCCGACCAGCAGCGTCAGCACCACCATGGGCAGGAACTGGAACAGCCCGACCAGGCCCAGGCTGTAGGCGCTGCCGGTCAGGGCATAGACCAGCCAGCCGATGGCGACGGCCGACATCTGGAAGCCGATCGCGGACAGCACCCGCGCGCCCCAGAACACCAGGAAGGACGGATGGTCGAGCAGCCGGTCGCTGCCCAGGGCGGTGGTGCTCATCGGTGGCGGTCTATCCCGGATTCCAGGCGAACAGGTCGAGCGGCTCGGCAAAGCCCTTCAGCGGGTGCGGACCGATGCTGCGGCAGCCGGGCCGGCCGAGCAGCGACGCGAAGCGCGGCGACATCAGCAGCGGCTCGCCGGTCGTGGCGCAGACGGTCTGGATCCGGCTGACCAGGTTGACGTCGCGCCCGATCACGGTGAAGTCCAGCCGCCCGCCGGAGCCGATATTGCCATAGGCGACCTCGCCGTGATGCAGCGCCACCCCGGCGCTCAGCGGCGTGCCGGCCTGGGAGGCGGAGTGGATGCGGTCCAGGGCCAGGCGGGCCGCGTCGAAGGCTGCGGCGCAGCTGGCCACCGCCCCGTCGTCGAGATGGAAGAAGGCCAGCACCGCATCGCCCATGAATTTCAGCACCTCGCCTCCGCCGGTGGTGATGGCGGGGACCAGCTGGTCGAAATACAGGTTCAGCCGGTCCAGCATCTGCTCGGGCGGCAACCGGTTCGACAGTACGGTGAAGTCGCGCAGGTCGCACAGCAGCAGCGCCGCGTCCAGCGTCTCGACATCGCCGCGGCGGATGTGGCCGTCGAGGACGCGCCGCCCGGTGATGGGGCCGACATAGGTGTCCAGTACCGTGGCCTCGGCCAGGCGCAGCAGCCGGATCTCGCAGGCGCCGCGCAAGGCGGGGACGAGGCGCTCGAACACGGCCCGGTCGGCGGGCGGGAACCCCTCGGGCCGCCGGGTGGCGAAGACCACGGCGCTGGCCGGGCCGTGGCTCATCACCATCGGCGCGACGATGGCGGCGCGCAGGGCACGGCCCTGGAAGAAGTCGAGCTCCTCCAGCCCGGCCATCTCCGCGGGCGTGGCCAGATTCAACCAGGTCCGGCTCTCGGTGGCCCGGCGGATCGGGTTGGTGGCGAAGAAGGGCAGGCGCTCGATCGAGTTGTCGCGGTCGAGCTGCGCCACCGGCTCGCCCTCGGTCCAGGCCAGGGTGTGGGCCAGGATCTGCGGATGCAGCGTGCGCAGATGCAGGCTCATCCGGTCGATCGGCAGGCCCAGCGCGCGCAGCCGGCGGCCGAGCTCGGCCAGCATCGCGGTGTCGGTGGCGGCGTGACACTCGTCGCCGGCCAGCCATTCGATCAACTCGGGCAGGCTCGGGGCGGGGTCGGTCATGGCAGGCATGGGGGGCGGCGGCATGGCGCGACTATACGGTCGCGGCCGGGGCCGCTGCCATCGCCAATCGCCGCACCAGTCGCCGGAATGCCGCCATTTTCCTGGAGCAAACATACGATCAGGCCCGCCAGCGTTTTGCGGCCGTTTCCAGGAGATCCGCCGTGACCCGACCGCGCATCCTGCTGTGCCTGCTGTTCCTGGTCTTCGGTGGCGCCGCCGCCCAGGCCGCGACCGGATCGGCGAATGATTTCGTGACGGCGATCTACCAGCACTATGTCGGCAAGAGCGGGGAGACCGGCCTGCCGCTCGACAGCAATGCCGATATCCGTCGCTATTTCACGCCGTCGCTGGCGGCTTTGATGATCGCGGACCGGGCGGCCGCGGCCAAGAACGATGACGTGCCGACCTTGGATGGCGACCCGTTCGTCGATGCCCAGGACTGGGAGATCAAGGACCTGCACATCGCGGTGAGCGAGGCGGGTGCGGACCACGCCACCGGCACGGTCACGTTCAAGAACATCGACAGCCCGGTCACCATCACTCTCGATCTGGTCCGGACCCCACGGGGCTGGCGGATCGACGACATCCATTGGCCTGAAGGCACGCTGCGCGGGCTGCTGGCGAAGAAATAGGCAGATGCCTGGGGCCATCGGCGGGTAAGATAAGGGCTCCTTATCAAACGGGGGCCCGATGGTCATCCGCCAGCTCGAATACCTCGTCGCCTTGGCCCGCGAGAAGCACTTCGCCCGCGCGGCCGAGGCCTGCCGCGTCTCTCAGCCAGCACTGTCCACCGCACTGCGCCAGCTGGAGGAGGAACTGCAGGTGCCGATCGTCGAGCGCGGCCATCGGTTCCAGGGCTTCACCCGCGAAGGCGCCTGCGTACTGGACTGGGCCAAGAAGATCCTGGCCGACCGCGACGGGCTGGCGCAGGAGCTGGCGATGCTGCAGCAGGGCCTGGCCGGCAAGCTGCGGATCGGCGCCGTGCCCTCCGCCCTGCCGATCGTGTCGCTGATCACCTCGCCCTTTGCCCAGTCGCACCCGGCGGTCACCGTGTCGGTGCTGTCGCAGACCTCGATCCAGATCGAGGCCGGGCTGGAGAATTTCGAGATTGATGTCGGCGTCACCTATCTCGACAACGAACCGCTGCGCAATGTCCGCAGCCTGCCGCTGTACCAGGAAGACTACATCCTGCTGATGCCGGCGGACCAGGCGTCGCCGGCCCGCCGGACCATCTCCTGGACCGAGGCGGCGGAGCTGCCGCTGTGCCTCCTGACCCCGACCATGCAGAACCGGCGGATCATCGACGGCATCTTCCGCTCGGTGGGCTGCTCGCCGCATGCGGCGGTGGAGACCGACAGCATCATCAACCTGTGCTCCCACGTCCGCTCCGGCTTCTGGTCCAGCGTCATGCCGCGGGCGCTGCTGCACCTGTTCGGTGTGCCGGCCGGCACCCGCGCCTTGCGGCTGGTCGACCCGGCCGCCACCCGCACCATCGGCCTCGTGATGGCCGATCGCGACCCGCCATCGCCCCTGGCCCGCGGCCTGTTCGACACCGCCCGCACCCTGGATCTCGACGCCGAGCTGCAATCCACGCCGCTGCAGCCCGTGGCTTGATAAATGGCGTTTATCGATTCATCCGGGCTTTGTATTTGAATCTGGTATACGCGGCCGATCATCCTAGAATGATCGGGTGGCAGCTAAGCCGCCCGGTCCAACGAACCCGAAAAGGGAGTGGGACGGATGCCCGAACGCCGGGGCTGGGACGCCGAGGTGGCACGTGACGTGATCGCATCGCATGGTGCGACCGAAGGGCCGCTGTTGCCCATTCTGCACGATCTGCAATCGGTCTTCGGCCATGTGCCGCGCGAGGCGGTGCCGCTGCTGGCGGATGCGCTGAACCTGTCCCGCGCCGAGGTGCACGGGGTCATCACCTTCTATCATGATTTCCGGCGCGAGCCGGCGGGCCGCCACGTGCTGAAGCTGTGCCAGGCCGAGGCCTGCCAGTCGATGGGCGCGCGCGATCTGGCGGAGCACCTGCGCCGGCGGCTCGATATCGGATTGCACGAGACGACCGCGGATGGCCGGATCACGGTCGAGCCGGTCTATTGCCTCGGCAACTGCGCCTGCGCCCCGGCGGCGATGGCGGATGGCGAGCTGGTCGGGCGGATCGATGCCAAGCGCCTCGACCGCATTGTCGATGCCATGGAGGCCGGACGATGAAGGTCTTCGTCCCCCGCGATGCCGCCGCCATCTCGGTCGGTGCCGACGATGTCGCCCGCGCCATCCAGGCCGAGGCCGCCGCCCGCGGCATCGCGCTGCAGCTGGTCCGCAACGGCTCGCGCGGCCTGCTGTGGCTGGAGCCCTTCGTCGAGATCGAGACGCCGGCCGGCCGCATCGGCTACGGCCCGGTGACCGCCGAGGACGTGCCCGGCCTGTTCGCCGCCGGCCTCGCCGAGGGCGGCGACCATCCGCTGCGCCACGGAAGGCCGGAGGAGATCCCGTATCTCGCCAGGCAGCAGCGCCTGACCTTCGCCCGCTGCGGCATCACCGACCCGCTGTCGCTGGACGACTACGAGGCGCATGACGGGCTGAAGGGCCTGCGCGCCGCCCTGGCGATGGAGCCGGCGGCGATCGTCGAGACGGTCACCGCCTCCGGCCTGCGCGGCCGCGGCGGCGCCGGCTTCCCGACCGGCATCAAATGGCGCACCGTGCTGCAGGCCGAGGCCGACCGGAAATACATCGTCTGCAACGCCGATGAGGGCGACAGCGGCACCTTCGCCGACCGGATGATCATGGAGGGCGACCCCTTCCTGCTGGTCGAGGGCATGACCATCGCCGGCATCGCCGTCGGCGCCACCAAGGGCTTCATCTACATCCGCTCGGAATATCCGCATGCGGTGGCGGCGATGAATGCGGCGATCGACATCGCCTATCAGCGCCGCGTTCTGGGCCCCAGCGTGCTGGGCAGCGGCAGGCGCTTCGACCTAGAGGTCCGGGTCGGCGCCGGCGCCTATATCTGCGGCGAGGAGACCTCGCTGCTGGAAAGCCTGGAGGGCAAGCGCGGCACGGTGCGGCCGAAGCCGCCGCTGCCGGCGCTGAAGGGCCTGTTCGGCAAGCCGACGGTGATCAACAACGTGCTGTCGCTGACGTCGGTGCCTATCATCCTCGACAAAGGCGCCGCCTTCTACGCCGATTACGGCACCGGCCGGTCGCGCGGCACCCAGCCGCTGCAGCTGGCCGGCAACATCAGGCGCGGCGGGCTGATCGAGGTCGCCTTCGGCCTGACCCTGCGCGAGCTGATCGAGGAGTTCGGCGGCGGCACCGCCAGCGGCCGGCCGTTTCGCGCCGTCCAGGTCGGCGGCCCGCTCGGCGCCTATTTCCCGGAGAGCCTGCTGGACACGCCGCTCGACTACGAGTCGATGGCGGCGAAGAAGGGCATGCTGGGCCATGGCGGCGTCGTGGTGTTCGACGACCGCGTCGACCTCGCCGTCCAGGCCCGCTTCGCCATGGAGTTCTGCGCCGTCGAGAGCTGCGGCAAGTGCACGCCCTGCCGCATCGGGTCGACCCGCGGCGTCGAGACCATCGACAAGATCATCGCCGACCGGGAGACGGGCGGGCACGAGCTCGGCCGCAACCTGACGCTGATCGAAGACCTGTGCGAGACCATGCTGGACGGGTCGCTCTGCGCCCTCGGCGGCCTCACCCCCTATCCGGTGCTCAGCGCCCTGACCCATTTCCCCGACGACTTCGACCGCGCGCCCGCCCCGGCGCAGGCCGCGGAATAAGGAGGCCATCCGATGGCTCTTGTGACGGAACAGGATTTCGGGACCCCGGCGCGCACCTCGCCCAGCCTGGTGACGCTGGAGATCGACGGCCAGGTCGTCACCGTGCCGGCCGGCACCTCGGTGATGCGCGCGGCGGCGGAGGTCGAGACCGCGATCCCGAAGCTGTGCGCGACCGACAGCCTGGAGCCTTTCGGCTCCTGCCGGCTCTGCGTTGTCGAGATCGAGGGGCGGCGGGGCACGCCGGCCTCCTGCACCACCCCGGTCGAGCCGGGCATGAAGGTCCGGACGCAGACGCCGAAGCTGGCGAAGCTGCGCCGGAACGTCATGGAGCTCTACATCTCCGACCACCCGCTGGACTGCCTGACCTGCGCCGCCAACGGCGATTGCGAGCTGCAGGACATGGCCGGCGTCGTCGGCCTGCGCGAGGTGCGCTACGGCTATGACGGCGCCAACCATCTGGTGGGCGAGAAGGACACCTCCAACCCGTATTTCACCTTCGACCCGACCAAATGCATCGTCTGCTCGCGCTGCGTCCGGGCGTGCGAGGAGGTGCAGGGCACCTTCGCCCTGACCATCGACGGGCGCGGCTTCGCCTCCTTCGTCTCGGCCGGCCAGGATGACGGCTTCAAGGAGAGCGAGTGCGTCTCCTGCGGCGCCTGCGTTCAGGCCTGCCCGACCGCGACGCTGATGGAGAACAGCATCATCGACGCCGGCCAGCCCGACCATTCGGCGGTGACCACCTGCGCCTATTGCGGCGTCGGCTGCGCCTTCAAGGCCGAGATGAAGGGCACCGAGGTGGTGCGGATGATGCCGTACAAGGACGGCAAGGCCAATCACGGCCACAGCTGCGTCAAGGGCCGCTTCGCCTGGGGTTACGCCACCCACAAGGACCGGATCACCAAGCCGATGATCCGCAAGCGGATCACCGATCCGTGGCGCGAAGTGTCGTGGGAGGAGGCGATCAACTACGCCGCCTCCGAGCTGAAGCGGATCCAGGCCACCTACGGCCGCGATTCGATCGGCGGCATCACCTCCTCGCGCTGCACCAATGAGGAGACCTATCTCGTCCAGAAGATGATCCGCGCCGGCTTCGGCAACAACAATGTCGACACCTGCGCCCGGGTCTGCCACTCGCCGACCGGCTACGGCCTGGGCCAGACCTACGGCACCTCGGCCGGCACCCAGGATTTCGACAGCGTCGACGAGACCGACGTGATGGTGGTGATCGGCGCCAACCCGACCGACGCCCACCCGGTGTTCGGCAGCCGGATGAAGCGCCGGCTGCGCGAGGGCGCCCGGCTGATCGTGGTCGACCCGCGGCGCATTGACCTGGTGAAGTCGGCCCATATCAAGGCCGACCACCATCTGCAGCTGAAGCCCGGCACCAACGTCGCCATCGTCAACGCGCTGGCGCATGTGATCGTGACCGAGGGGCTGGTGGCGGAGGATTATGTCCGAGAGCGCTGCGACCTCGCCGAGTTCTCGCGCTGGACCGAGTTCATCGCCGATCCGCGCCATTCGCCGGAGGCGGTGGAGCCGATCACCGGCGTGCCGGCGGCCGAGGTGCGGGCGGCGGCGCGGCTGTACGCCACCGGCGGCCGGGCCGCGATCTATTACGGCCTCGGCGTCACCGAGCACAGCCAGGGGTCGACCATGGTCATGGGCATGGCCAATCTGGCGATGCTGACCGGCAATGTCGGCCGCCGCGGCGTCGGCGTGAATCCGCTGCGCGGCCAGAACAACGTCCAGGGCTCCTGCGACATGGGGTCGTTCCCGCACGAGTTCCCGGGCTATCGCCACGTCTCCGGCGATGAGGTGCGGAAGATCTACGAGGACATGTGGGGCACGGCGCTGTCGGCCGAGCCGGGGCTGCGCATCCCGAACATGCTCGACGCCGCCGTCGATGGCGGGTTCAAGGGCCTGTATGTGCAGGGCGAGGACATCGCCCAGTCCGACCCCGATGTGAAGCACGTCACGGCTGGCCTCGCGGCGATGGAATGCGTCATCGTCCAGGACCTGTTCCTGAACGAGACCGCCAGCTACGCCCATGTGTTCCTGCCCGGCTCCTCCTTCCTCGAGAAGGACGGCACCTTCACCAATGCCGAGCGGCGGATCAGCCGCGTCCGGCGCGTCACCCCGCCCAAGGCCGGCTATGCCGACTGGGAGGTGACGATGCTGCTGTCCGAGGCGCTGGGCTACCCGATGCGCTACAGCCATCCGAGCGAGATCATGGATGAGATCGCCCGGACCACGCCGAGCTTCGCGGGCGTGTCGTTCCAGCGGCTGGATGAGCTGGGCTCGGTGCAGTGGCCGTGCAACGACGCGGCGCCGGAAGGCACGCCGATCATGCATATCGACCGCTTCGTCCGCGGCAAGGGCCGGTTCATGATCACCGAGTTCGTGCCGACCGAGGAGCGCACGGGGCCGCGCTTCCCGCTGGTGCTGACGACGGGGCGCATCCTCAGCCAGTACAATGTCGGCGCCCAGACCCGGCGCACCGAGAACGTCGCCTGGCATGACGAGGACGTGCTGGAGATCCATCCGTCCGACGCCGAGAACCGCGGCATCCGCGACGGCGACTGGGTGGCTCTGGCCAGCCGGTCGGGCGAGACCAGCCTGCGGGCGAAGATCTCCGACCGGATGCAGCCCGGCGTCGTCTACACCACCTTCCACCATGCCGAGACCGGCGCCAATGTGGTCACCACCGACTATTCCGACTGGGCCACGAACTGCCCGGAATACAAGGTGACGGCGGTGCAGGTGCGGCGGGTGAACCACCTGTCCGACTGGCAGATCGGCTATCGTGAGCTGCGCGAGAAGACGATCCAAATCGAACGGCCGCAGCAGGCGGCGGAGTAGCCATGGCCCTTCCTCCCACCGATCTGCGCCTGCCGGCCCGGCGGCTGACCCGGGACGACCGGGTCGAGCCGGTGGAGGAGGTGGTCGCGGCCGAGGTGCCGGTGGCGCTGGTCTATAACGGCATGTCTTACGCCGTGATGATGGCGTCGCCGGCGGATCTCGAGGATTTCGCCCTCGGCTTCAGCCTGACCGAAGGGCTGGCCGACGCGCCGTCCGACCTGACGGTCGAGGAGGTTGCGGGCGACGAGGAGCGCGGCGTCGAGGTGCGGATGGCGCTGCGCGGCGCCCAGTTCTCCCAGATGCTGCAGAAGGTGCGCAACATCACCGGCCGCACCGGCTGCGGCATCTGCGGCACCAGCGACCTCGACACGCTGCATGGCCGTAAGCGCCGCGCGCCGAAGCCAATCGAGATCGAGGTGGCGGCGATCCGCCGGGCGCTGCACGACCTGGACGGGATGCAGGACATCCGCAGCCGCACCGGCGCCGTCCACGCCGCCGCCTGGGCCGACGGCGACGGCCGGATCCGGCTGGTGCGCGAGGATGTCGGGCGGCACAACGCACTCGACAAGCTGGTGGGCGCCCTGGCCCGGGCCGGGATCGACGCCGGCCAGGGCTTCTGCGTCATCACCAGCCGCTGCAGCTTCGAGATGGTGCAGAAGACGGCCGCGGCCGGGATCCCGGTCCTGGTCGCGATCTCGGCGCCGACGACGCTGGCCATCGACACGGCCAAGGCGGCCGGGGTGACCCTGGTCGCCTTCGCGCGCCGGGACGCCATGACCGCCTATACCGATTTCTCTCCCTTGCTCCCAGCCAAGGTCGAAGCATGAGCGGCAGCTCCGACAAGATCATCCGCATGGCGAACCAGATCGCCACCTTCTTCGCCGCCTATCCCCAGGAGGAGGCGGTGGCCGGCGTGCGCAAGCACATCAAGGATTTCTGGGAGCCGCGGATGAAGGCGCAGATCCGCGCCGAGGTCGCGGCGAAGAACGCGACCCTGAGCCCTCTGGTGGTAGAGGCGGTCGAGACTCTCCCGAACTGAGAGCGCGTCCCGCGGTGGACGGCGGGCCGCGGCCGATTATGATGGCCGCCGGGCAAAGCCGGGGTCCGCATGGGGTCGATCACAGCGTCGGTCAAGCGCTACGAGGTCTGGCTCGAGGAGCAGCTCGGCCGCCAGCTCGTGCAGGCCGATCTCGACCGCAAGCATCGCAGGATGGAGGAGAGCGATTTCCTCTTCCTGCGCGCCACCTGCTTCCGCTGGGCCGAGACCGCGCATGAGCTGTGCCCCGGACTGATGGACGCGCCGCGCGTCGTCTCGGTGGGCGACGCCCATATCGGCAATTTCGGGCTGTGGCGCGATGCCGAGGGGCGGCTGATCTGGGGCGTGAACGATTTCGATGAGGCGGCGGAGACGCCCTATGCCCTCGATCTCGTCCGCCTGGCGGCCAGCGCGCTGCTGGCGCGCGGCCGCGACCGGTCGGTCTCCGTCGACGAGATCTCCGCCGCCATCCTCGGTGGTTATGTCGAGGGGCTGCGGGCGCCGGCCGCCTTCGTGCTGGAGCGCCGGCATCTCTGGCTGCGCGACCTGGTGGTGGCCAGCGACGAGGAGCGCGAGCGGTACTGGTCAGGGCTGGAGCAGCTGCCGCACGCCTCGGCGCCGCGGGCCTATCGCGAGGCGCTGACCGCCGCGATGCCGGATTCGGATCTGGCCGTGGCCACCGCCCGGCGGGTGGCGGGCCTCGGCAGCCTCGGGCGGCCGCGCTGGGTCGGGCTGGCCGACTGGCATGGCGGGCCGGTGGCGCGGGAGGCCAAGCCGCTGCTGGCCTCGGCCTGGTCGCTGGTCCAGGGCGGTGACCGCAAGATGCGCTTCGCCGAGATCGCCTTCAGCCGGTATCGCATCGCCGACCCCTGGCTGAGGCCGCGCAAGGGCATCGTCGTCCGCCGGCTGGCGCCGAACAGCCGCAAGCTCGACTTCCCGACCCTGGCCGATCCCGGCCTGATGCGGCGGCTGCTGACGGCGATGGGGGCGGAGCTGGCCAATCTCCACTCGGCCCGCCGCTCGCGCGCCCGCGCCGTGGCCGACGATCTCGGGGCGCGGAAGCCGGCCTGGCTGCGCGATGCCGCCGGCAGGGTCGCGGAAGCGACGCGGCAGGATCGGGTGGCGTGGCGGTCCAGAAGTTAACGAGGGGGTGAGGAGAGGGCAATGCAGCGCATGGGCATGTGCATCCGGCTGAAGCCGGAGGCGGTGGCGGAGTATCTGCGGCTGCACCGGGCCGTCTGGCCCGAGGTGCTGGCGATGATCAGCGCCTGTCACATCCGCAACTACTCGATCTTCCTGAAGCAGCCGGAGAACATCCTGTTCGGCACCTGGGAGTATCACGGCGCGGATTTCGCCGCCGACATGGCGCGGATGGCGGCCGATCCGAAGACACAGGACTGGTGGGCGCTGTGCTCGCCCTGTCAGGAGCCGTTCGAGACTCGGGAGGAGGGCGAATGGTGGGCGATGATGCCGGAGGTCTTTCACCTCGACTGACACCCCTCGCGCCACCGTGAAGCCCTCGTGAACCGTGGCTTCCACGCTGCGAAAATCCGACGGCAGACCTCCCAAATGGGGGTGTCGGGGCGCTGCCGTATCCATGACACTCCGACTACCGCCTCGACCCCGTCGGGGCGGCCGGCGAAGGCTTCGCCGGACTGACTCCATTGCTCCACTTCAGGGCCGGCCCGCACCGCAACCGGGCCGGCCTCTCTTTTCCGGGGTGGGGAGCTTGGAGCAGGAGCGGCTATCCTTGCATGAAGCGGCCCGGCCGACTGGCCGAGGTTGCATCGCGCCCGCCGATCGACGCAGAGTGCGGCGATGATCGAATCCCAGACGCGCAGACGCCGGCCGGGGGCCGCCGAACCGGGGCGGCCGCGGACCAAGCCGTCCGAGGTGCGCCGGCGCGAACTGCTGGATGCCGGGGAGGCGCTGGTGCTGCGCCAGGGCATCGCCGGCACCAGCATCGACGACATCGTCGCCGCGGCCGACGTGGCCAAGGGCACCTTCTATCTGTACTTCGCCAGCAAGGAGGCGCTGGTCGAGGCGCTGCGCGAGCGCTTCGCCGAACGGTTCGGCGCCCGCGTCGCTGCCGCCCGGGCGAAACGCGATCCGGCCGACTGGTCGGGGCAGCTGGCGGCCTGGCTGGAGGGCGGCGTGCGCGGCTATCTCGACCAGGTCGAACTGCACGACGTGCTGTTCCACACGCCCGACTTCCTGCCGCGCCAGCGCCGCGTCGACGGCCATATGGAGCCGGTGCGCGGCCTGGTGCAGCTGCTGCGCGACGGCACCGCGGCCGGGGCCTGGGTGGCGGACGACCCCGAGATGACCGGGATCCTGCTGTTCTATGCCTTCCATGGCGGCGTCGACCACGCCATCGCCGACGGCCGCACCGACGTCGCCGGCCTGGTGGCCGAGCTGCAGGCCTTCTGCCGCCGGGCGTTGGGGTTGGCTGAGACAGACGTCCAGCCGTCTAGGACCGTCTGAGACTGCGCTGGTGTGAGTCGGCTGGCGGTGGCTTCGAGAACCGGCGCGCAGCGGACGTTTGAGTCCGTGAGCACCGGAAGCGCAGAAGCCGCCGCCAGACGGCCACACCAGTAGCAGTGTCAGACGGTCTTACCGCTCCACCGTCCGGTTCCAGCGATCGTTCCACTCCGGCCGGTGGGCGTTGATCTGGTCCCAGTCGACCGTGACCGCGTGATCGAGATAGCCGCGGAACTCGGTCAGCATCTTGGCGGCCTCGGGTGTCGCGCCGGCGACCTTGCTGTTCGACGGAATCTGGCCGCCATATTGCAGCGCCGGAGCCTGGGCCTGGGCGCTCAACAGATAGTGCGCCAGCTTCTGCGCCAGTGCCGGCTCGGTGTTCCCGGCGATGACGCATTGCGTCACCATCAGCAGCACGCCGCCCTCCTTGGGCTGGGCATAGGCGACCGGAATGCCCTTGGCCTGCATCCCGGCGACGGCGGTCGGCGTCAGCGGGAAGATCGCGGCCTCGCCGGTCTGCACCATCTCCGACAGCTTGGCCGAACTGGGGATGTACTCCAGCACGTTCGGGCCGATGGTGTCGGCCCATTTGCCGAAGCCGGGCTCGACATCCGCCTCGCTGCCGCCCAGGATGCGGTTGACCATCAGGAAGCCGTGCAGCCCGTAGGTGCTGCTGGACAGCGACTGGAACACGACCTTGCCTTCGTATTTCTTGTCGGCGAGGTCCATCCATGAGGTCGGGGCCGGCCAGCCCTCCTCCTGGAACATCTTGGTGTTGTAGGCCAGGCCGGTCAGGCCCAGGGTCACGCCGGTGGCCATGTCGTCCTTGATCCGGGCGGCGGGGTACAGCTCCTCCAGCACCGGGTCGGGCTCGGTCTTCTGGCACAGCCCCATACCGATCGCCCGCACCATTACCCCATCGTCCAGGAACATCAGGTGCATCTGCGGATTGTCCTTGGCCGCCGTCGCCTTGGCCAGGATCTCGGACGAGGTGCCGGGCACCACCACGACCTTGACGTCGTTGGCCTTTTCGAACGCGGGGAAGACGTGTTCGGTGAACGCCTTCTCCATGTCGCCGCCATTCATGCCAATATAGAGGGTCTTGGTCTCCGCCATCGCCGCGCCTGACGTCAGCAGCGTGGTGGCCAGCAGCACCGCAGTGATCCGTCCGTTCATGTCGCTCTCTCCTGTTTGATTGTTGATGCTCAGGCCGCCGTCGTTGCCGTGAAGCGGCCGATGTCGAAGGCCTCGATCGGGGTGGTGCTGCGACCGTCGCGCGCCAGCTCGGCCAGCACCTCGCCGACCGCCGGGCCGATCTGGAAGCCGGCGCCGGAGAAGCCGAAGCCGTGGATCAGCCCCGGCGTGGTGCGGCTGGGACCTAGCACCGGGTTGCGGTCGGGCGTGTCGCCCTCGACCCCGCTCCAGAACCGGATCACCTGGGCGCCGCGCAGGGCCGGGAACAGCTCCGCCGCCTGGCGCAGCAGCGCGGCGATGGCACTGCGGCCGGGGCGGGCGCGGTCGGCATCCAGCGTGATGCCGCGGCCGCCGCCCATGACGCAGTTGCCGCGCTCGACCTGGCGGGCATAGATGCTGCCGCCCTCGACCCCGACATTGATGTCCATCAGGCGCGGCAGCGGCTCGGTCACCGCCATGTTGGGATGGGCCGATTCCAGCGGCACCGGCTCGCCGAAGGCGGCGGCGAAGCGGCCGGACCAGGCACCGGCGCAGTTCAGCAGCAGGCGCGAGCGCACCTCCATGCCGTCGCCGGCCAGCAGCCGGAAGCCGTCGCCGTCGCGGACTGCCTCCTGCACCGCGGTCTGCTCGCGGATCTCGGCCCCGGCCTTGCGCGCGGCGCGGGCGAAGCCGGGCGACACCAGCCTCGGATTGGCGTGGCCGTCGGCCGGGCACCAGGATCCGGCGATGGCGCGGTCGCCCAGCCAGGGCCAGCGGGCGCGGAAGGCGTTGCCGGCGACGATCTCCAGCCCCAGGCCCAGGTCGCGCACCCGGTCCTGATAAGCTTCCAGCGACGCCAGCTCGGCCTCGCTGCGCGCCAGCTTGAGGTGGCCGGAGCGGATGTATTCGCCATCGATACCGATGGTCTCTGGCAGGCGCTGCCAGATCGCATGGGCGCGCTGCGCCAGCGGGATCTGCTCCGGCGGCCGGCCCTGGCGGCGGACGCCGCCATAGTTCACGCCGCTGGCCTGGGCGCCGCAGAAGCCGCGCTCCAGCAGCAGCACCGACATCCCCATGCGGCGCAGCGCCAGGGCCGCGGCCGCGCCGGCGATGCCGCCGCCGATGATGGCGACGTCGGTGGCGATCCTTTCGGTGGCGGTCATGCCGCTTCCTCCGGCGAATCCTCGATCGCGATCGGGATCGGCTTGACCGGGGCCTGAGCGCGCAGCCGGCCCACCGCCTCGACCGGCACGCCGCGATGGGCGGCCAGGATCTCGGCCGCCGCGGCGCCGCACATGCGGCCCTGGCAGCGGCCCATGCCGACGCGGCACAGCGCCTTCAGCCGGTTCAGCTCCGGCGTGCCCCAGCGGGTGGCGGTGGCACGCAGCGTGCCGGCCGACACCTCCTCGCAGCGGCAGACCACGAGCTCGTCCGGCGCCGTGGCGGCCCAGCCGGCGGGGAAGGGGAAGGCGCGCTCCAGCCCCTGGCGGAATTTCCCGATCGCGGCCAGCTTGGCCTCGAGCCGCGCGGAGCGGGCGCGGTCGACCGGCCGGCCAAGATCCTCCAGCAGCGCCAGGGCCGCGCGTTCGCCCGCCAGCTCGGCGGCATCGGCCCCGGCGATGCCGGCGCCGTCGCCGGCCAAGTAGACGCCGGCCACGCTGCTGCGGCCGGCGGCATCGCGCTCCGGCAGCCAGGCGCGGTTCAGCGGGTCGAAGCGGAAGCGGCAGCCGGCCAAGTCGGCCAGCTGGGTCTCCGACCGCAGGCCATAGCCGAAGGCGACGGCGTCGCAGTCGATCCGCTGCTCGCGCTCGCCGTCATGCCAGAGCAGGCCTTCGACCCGCTCGGTGCCGAGGATGCGCAGCAGCTTGGCGCCGTGGCGCAGCTTCACGCCGCCGGCCTTCAGCGCCGCCAGCAGTCGCAGGCCCTTGGCCAGGGTGGCCGGGCCGCGCAGCAGACCGGGCAGGGCGGCCACCTTGTCGGCCTGCCGGGCGGTGTCCAGCACCGCCGCGACCTCTGCGCCCGCCTTCAGGTACTGCGAGGCGACCAGCGGCAGCAGTGGGCCGGTGCCGATAAAGGCGACGCGCCGGCCGATGCCGCAGCCCTGGTACTTCAGCGCCACCTGCGCCGCGCCCAGGCTGTAGGCGCCTGGCAGGGTCCAGCCGGGGATCGGCAGGATCCGGTCGGTGGCGCCGGTGGCCAGGATCAGATGGCTGTAGGGCAGGCGCTCGGCCTGACCGTCGCGCAGCAGGTCCAGCGCTCCCGCCTCGATGTTCCAGACCAGCGTGTTCGGCCGATGGTCGACAGCCAGCCCGTCGATGGTCCGGTGCAGCGCCGTGGCCTTGGCTGCCTCGGTGCCGTACAGGGTTTTGGCGTCGCGGGTGAAGCCGTCCGGCTGGCGGCGATAGATCTGGCCGCCACCTTTGGCGGCCTCGTCCACGACCACCGGCCGCAAACCGGCCGCCGCGAGGGCCTGGGCGGCGCGGATGCCGGCCGGGCCGGCGCCGACGACGACCGGGCGGATGTCGCCGCTCATGCCGCCTCTCCCGGGCCGGTGACCAGCCGCATGCCTTCGGCGATGGCGGTGGAGCAGGCGCGGAAGCGGCTTCCGTCCTCGGTCGCCACCCAGCAATCCTGGCAGGCGCCCATCAGGCAG
>NZ_JBCNNF010000123.1:0-16825 GCF_039594555.1 Inquilinus sp. | reverse complement strand
TCGCGGTCGCGCAGCAGCAGCCGGTGATAGCCGGCCCGGTCGACCGGCGCCAGCCAGCTGCGCCCGTCATCGCCGGGATAGACGGTGACGTCGATCCGCTCGCCGGAGTCGAAGACCAGTGCGGCGGCGCCGGTGCCGGCCGCCGGAGGCAGGGGGATCGCCTGGCCGGCCGTGCCGGTGACCAACGGCGGCACCGCGGCCGTCTCACCATTCACGCCGATCAGGGCCAGCAGCCGCTCCAGCGTCTCGGGCGCCACGCTGCGGGTCCGGCCGCTGACGTCGGTCCATTCGGGCGCAATGTCGGCCCGGCGGGCCCGGTCGCGCAGGGCGTCGTCCACGAGATCCAATGCAAGACCCTTCCGCTCGGCCGCGCCGGGAGCGGCACGCCCGCGATGATATGGGGCGGGACCGGCGGCGGGAAAGCCGCTCGCGCCGCATTCCCGATCGGCCGGAATTCGCTGCGATAAGCAACCCCCGAGAGTAGAGGGATTGTTGTCCTATGCCGGCGTCCCCGACAGTTCCCGGGCCGGTGCATCGCCATCGGGGCGAAGCCGGCCGATTTCGGGGGAGTGCGAGCGATGAGACGATGCGCATGGGCGCTGGCCGCCGTGCTGGCTGCCGGCCCTCTGGCCGCGGCCGCCCAGACCTGCCGCGGCGATGCGGCCAGGCCGATCCCGGTCACCGGCGTTGCCGGCAGCCTGCAGAATCCATGCCTGTCGCCGGACGGGACGGCGCTGGCCTTCACCAACTTCAAGCGCCGCTACAACCAGGGCGGCGCCATCGTCTGGACGGTGCCGGCCGCCGGCGGCGCCCCGACCCGGGCGCTCAGCCCCCGCGCCGGAGCGCAGAGCGTCAACCTGCCGGGCCAGTGCTGGAGCGCGGCGGGCAATGCCGTGGTCTATTCCTCGGATGTCGTGGACCGCGACGAGATCTATATCGTTCCGGCCGCCGCTGGCGCGGCGAGGCGGCTGACCAACCGGCCGGGCTTGCTGGCCTGGGAGCCGTCGATCTCGCCGGTGCTGGCCGACCGCAGCCAGTGGATCGTATTCGAGTCGCACAGCGAGGCGAACCCGGACGGCGCCGGCGAGCTGTGGAAGATGAAGATCGACGGCAGCGGCCTGGTCCGGCTGACCCGGGGCGCCGACGACCGGCAGCCGCAATGGTCGCCGCGCGGCGACAAGATCGCCTTCCAGCGCCAGGTCAAGCCCGACCAGTGGGATGTGATGACGATCGATGCCGCCGGCGGCAATCTACTCAACGTCACCAAGGCCCCGTCCCGCGGCAACACCGACCCGTCCTGGTCGCCGAGCGGCGCCTGGATCGTCTACTCGGCCGGAGGGGCCGGGCTGGCCAACGCCAATCTGTTCGTGATCCCGGCAACGGGTGGCACGCCGGTGCGGCTGACGGTCAATTGCGGCTATGACGGCGCGCCCGGCTGGTCGGCCGATGGCCGGACCATCGCCTTCGAATCGGCGCCTTACGATCCGGACAGCCGGGGCAGCACCACGCTGTGGGCCATCGCGGCCCCGGCCGGAATGCGGTAGCCCAAAACACAAGTGGCCTCCCCCGTCGCCGGAGGAGGCCACAGAACTCGGTCAGAAGATCCCGGACCGCGCGGGGCCGGGGATCAGGCCAGGGTCAGCGACCGCGGCATCATCACGGTGCGGGTGCGGCGACGTTCGACCACCACGGCGCTGCCGGTGTTCGACCGGATGGTCGAGGTGATGCGCAGGGTCGACTTCTTCGCCATCTCGGCGGCCTGGGCCTCGGCGGCGGCGCGGACTTCGTCAATCGACAGGCCGCTCAGCTCGGCGGCGATCTGCAGCCGCTCCTCGAAATCGGCGGTCAGACCCTCGGCGGCATACAGGGCATCGTCAACCGTCGGCAGTTCGCGCTTGGTGACGTAGCGGACATTCTTGACGGCAGGCATTGGAGTGCTCCCGAAAACCTTCACCTGTTGATCCGGATCATTCGACCACGGCCTTGTGTCGGAAGGCCGGACAAATGCCCGTAAAATGTGGTGCAAAGAGGGCGGAGCGGCGCCCCGATCGGGGCTGTCGTCACGTCTCCCTGCATTCGATAAGTATGATCATACTCTTTCGCACTGCAACATAGATCTGCAGGAAATGCTGCGGTGCAATGTCGCCAGCGAAGGGCTCGCCTCGCTCGGGTTGGGGCGGAGGCGGTCGCCTGGCGGATTTTGTCGACAAATTAAATACAGAAGATATGCTGGGGAACGCCGCAAACCAAAGAGCGGCCGATCACAAAGGGATGCGAGACGATGGCGGGGCAGCGCTGGGCCGGGGTCTACACGGCGATCACCACCAAGATGGATGCGGCGCAGGAGGTCGACCTGGCCGGGGTGCGCGCGGATGTCGCGTTCCAGATCGAGAACGGGGTCGACGGCATCATCTGCTGCGGCTCGATCGGCGAGGCCAGCACCCTGACCGCCGACGAAAAGATGGCGATCGCCGGCGCGTCCAAGGAGGCGGCGGGCGGCCACCCGGTGCTGCTGACCGTGGCCGAGGATTCGACCCGGGCCGCGGTCAAGCTGGCGGAGCGGGCGGCGGCGGCCGGGATGGACGGGCTGATGCTGCTGCCGGCGATGCGCTACGTCTCCGACCGGCGCGAGACCATCCAGCATTTCCGCACCGTGGCGCAGGCGACCGGCCTGCCGATCATGGTCTACAACAACCCGATCGCCTATGCGGTCGACATCACGCCGGAAATGTTCGCCGAGATGGCGGACGAGAAGAACTTCGTCGCGATCAAGGAATCCTCGGGCGACGTCCGCCGCATCACCGACATCATGAACACGGTGGGCGACCGCTACGACATCTTCACCGGGGTCGACGACCTGGCGCTGGAAAGCCTGATGCTGGGCGCGGTCGGCTGGGTCGCCGGCCTGGTCTGCGCCTTCCCGCGCGAGACGGTGGCGATCCACAAGCTGGTCGCGGCCGGGCGGATCCCGGAGGCGCTGGAGATCTATCGCTGGTTCATGCCGCTGCTGCATCTCGACGTGTCGCTGCGCTTCGTCCAGAACGTCAAGCTGGCCGAGGCGATTGTGCGCGGCACCTCCACCACCGTGCGCCAGCCGCGGCTGGAGCTGCAGGGGGCTGAGCGCGACCGGGTCGAGACCATCGTCCGCACCGCCCTGGCGAAGCGGCCGGACCTCAGCAAGTACGGGGTCTGACTCTCGGAGGCCGTTCGAGACTGCGCTGGCGTGAGTCGGCCGACGGTGATTTCGAGAACCAGAGTGCAGCGCACATTTGGTGCGCGGGCGCCGGAAGCTTCGAGTGCGCCGTCAGACGGCCGCGCCAGGTGCAGTATCGGGCCGCCGCCTCAGCCGTGCTCGCCCTCCAGCACCAGCACATCGTCGCGGCCGAAGGTGATGGTGACCGGCTGGCCGCGCTCGGGCGGGGAGACGCTGGGGCTGTTGAAGGTGTCGAGCGAGACCGTAGCCTCCTGGAACCGCACCCGGACGCGCACCACGGCGCCGAGGAAGTTCACATCCTCGATCGTGCCCTGCATGCGGTTGCGGCCGGGGCCCTGGTCCTCGGCCGAGCCGGCCAGGGTGATCGCCTCCGGCCGCAGCGCGATGGAGCGGATCTCGCCGTCCTTGGCGTCGCTGACGCCGCGGGCCGCCAGGATGTCCTGGCCGTCGACGCGGATGCGCTGGCCGGCGGCGTCGACCACCTGGCCGCGCAGCATGTTCAGCGTGCCGACGAAGGAGGCGACGAAGCGGGTGCGCGGATAGTTGTAGATCTCGAACGGCGTGCCGACCTGCTCGGCATAGCCCTCGTTCATCACCACGATCCGGTCCGACATCGACAGGGCTTCTTCCTGGTCGTGCGTGACGAAGATGGTGGTGATGCCCAGGTCGCGCTGCAGCGCCTTGATCTCGCTGCGCAGCGACACGCGGATCTTGGCGTCCAGCGCCGACAGCGGCTCGTCCAGCAGCAGCACCTTCGGCTGGTTGGCCAGGGCGCGGGCCAGGGCGACGCGCTGCTGCTGCCCGCCGGACAGCTGGTAGGGGAAGCGCTCGGCCAGATGCGGCAGCTTGATCAGCTCCAGCATCTCCTTGACCCGGCGGTCGATGTCGGCGGCCGGCTTCTTCGCCACCCGCAGACCGAAGGCGACGTTGTCGGCTACGGTCATGTTCGGGAACAGCGCATAGGCCTGGAACACCATGCCGACATTGCGCTGGTTCGGCCGCAGGCGGGTGACGTCGCGGCCGTCGATGCGGATGGCCCCCGCGGTCGGGATCTCGAAGCCGGCAACCATGCGCAGCGTCGTGGTCTTGCCGCAGCCGGAGGGCCCGAGGAAGGAGATGAACTCGCCGCGCTTCACCCCGAGGTCGAAATTGTGGACCACGGTGTTCTGGCCGTAGCTCTTGCGCAGGCCGCTGATATCAAGAAAGTCGGTCGCCGTGTCCATCACATCACCTGGCTTCTGGCGCCCGTCCGGCGCGGTCGAATGCGGTCAAGAGGCAGGTCATCGCGTCGCCGGGGAGGCGCCGCGGCGGCCGCGGCCGAATAGCTGCAGCAGGCCCATGCAGGCCCAGGTGACGACGAAGGCGATGATCGCCAGCGCCGCCGGCTCATAGGCGCGGTTGGCGCCGACCAGCTGAAGATAGGGGCCGAAGGCAGGCCGGTTCAGCAGGCTGGCGAAGGTGAACTCGCCGATGACGATGGCGAAGGTCAGGAAGGCGCCGCTCAGCACCGCCGAACGGACATTCGGCAGAATCACCCGGAACAGGATGCGGGCGCGGCCGGCGCCCAGGCTCTCCGCCGCCTCGGTCAGGGTGCGGACGTCGATCGACTGCAGCCCGGTGTCGACCGCCCGGTACATGTAGGGCAGCGCCAGGGTGACATAGCCGAAGGTCAGCAGCAGGTCGGTGCCGCGCTCGCTGCCCAGCAGCGGCAGCCAGGACGAGGTGTTGAACATCTGGACATAGCCGAACACCAGCACGATTGCCGGGATCACCAGCGGCAGCAGGGTGATGAACTCGATGATCGGGCGCAGCCGCGGCAGGCGCAGCCGCACCCAGTAGGCGGTCGGCACTACCAGCAGTACGCCGACCAGGATGGTCGCCAGTGCCAGAATGCAGGAATAGAGGAAGCTGGCCTGGAAGCCCGGGTCGGCCAGCACGATGCGATAGGCGTCGAAGCTGTATTCGCCGCGGCGCATGCGCAGCGAGAACTCCAGCGTGCCGATCAGCGGCACGATGAAGTACAGCGTGCCGATGATGAGCGCGATCCAGGCGCCGATGCGGCTCTGCTTCATCGCAGCCACCGTTCGCTGCGGGCGCGCAGCACCATGTAGAGGCCGTTGGACAGGCCGGTGATCAGGATCATGCCGAGTGCCAGGGCATAGCCCAGATTGGGGTTGTGCAGAACGTCGCCGCGGATCTGGGCGTAGAGCAGGATCGGCACGATGTTCAGCGAGCTGCCGGTCAGCGCATAGGCCGTGGCGATGGCGCCGAAGGCGTTGGCGAACAGCAGCAGCGTGGTGCCGACGATCGAGGGCCACAGCACCGGCAGGGCGATCATGCGCCAGTATTGCCCGGTGGTGGCGCCGAGGATCGACGACGCCTCTCGCCACTCCTTCTTCAGCCCGTCCAGCGCCGGCGCCAGGATCAGCACCATCAGCGGGATCTGGAAATAGAGATAGGTCAGGGTCAGGCCCCAGAAGCTCAGCAGGTTGAAGCCGGTCTGGTACAGCCGGAAGCCGAGGACGGGGGCGAGGTAGGTGTCGAACAGGATCGTCACCAGGCCGAGCCGGCCCAGTGTCGAGATGAAGGCGAAGGCCAGCGGCACGCCGGCGAAGTTCGAGGCGACCCCGCAGAAGGTCATCAGCGTCGGGCGGATCCAGCCCGGCAGGCCGCCCATCACCACGGCATAGGCCAGAAAGAAGCCGATCAGCGCGCCCAGCAGGGCCGAGGCGGCGCTGACCCGGATCGAGATCCAGTACGCATCGACGATCGACTGCTGGAAGAGGTCGCCGATGTTCTTGAGAGTGAAGGACCCGTCCGGCGTCTGGAAGCTGCCGATCAGCAGGGTGACGGTCGGCAGGACCAGGAACAGGAGGGCGAACAGGAAGAAGGGCGCCACCCCAAGCCAAGCCCAGGAGAGCTTGCCGGGCTTGGCCGGCGCGGCGAGGGGGGCTGCGATGGAGGCCTGGGTCATCGGCGCCTGCTGGTGGAGACCTGCCGCGAGGCGGGAAGGCGCAAGAGGCCGCGCCGTCCCCCGGGCCCAGCGTAGGGCAGGGAGCGGTGCGGCCTCAAGCGCATCGCGTCGGGTTACTTGACGTTAGCGCCGACCACGGAGTCCCACTGCTTGGTGATGATCTCCTTGGCCTTGTTCTGGTCGTCCAGGCTCGGGAACACCGCCGCGGCATAGGCCTCGGCCGGCGGCAGGGCCTTCAGCAGGTCGTCGGGGATCTTCTTGGTGTCGGCCAGGTTCTGGAACCGGATCGGGTGGCAATAGCCCTTCAGGTAGCCGATCTGGCCTTCATCCGAATACAGGTGCTCCATCCACAGCTTGGCGGCGTTTGGATGCGGCGCGAAGGCGCTGATCGCCTGGACATAGACGCCGGCGACGACGCCCGACTTCGGCACCACCACCTCGATCTGCGGGTTGCCCTTCAGCGTGTCGCGGTCGCCGAGGGCGTTGTAGTCCCAGCGGATCACGATCGGGGTGGCGCCCTGGGCGACCGAGGCGGCCTTGCCGATGGTCGGCACGAAGTTGCCGGCCTTGTTCAGCTCGCCGAAGAACTTCAGCCCGGCCTCGGCGGCCTTGGCGGCGTCCTTCTCGGTCGACAGGCCGGCAGCCAGCACGGCCAGGATCGCCTGGTTCGAGGTGCGCGGGTCGCCGGCCAGTGCGACGGAGTTGGCGTAATCGGAGGCCAGCAGGTCCTTCCAGTCGGCCGGGATCTTGCTGACGATGTCCTTGTTCACCTCGAAGGCCAGCACGCCGTAATAGTCGCCGTACCAGTAGCCCTCCGGGTCCTTGGCGCTGGCCGGGATGCTGTCCCAAGTCGACACCTTGTAGGGCGCCAGCAGGCCCTCGGCCTTGGCCGACGGGCCGAAGGACAGGCCAACGTCGATGACGTCGGGTGCTTGGGGCCCTTTATTTCCGCGGTTGGCCTTGATCGCCTCGACCTCGTCGCCCGAGCCGGCGTCGGGGTTCAGCTCGTTGACCTTCAGGCCGTACTTGGCCTTGAAGCTGTCGATGACGCCGCCATAGCCGCACCAGTCATGGGGCAGGGCGATGGTGGTCAGCTCGCCCTCCGCCTTCGCCGCGGCGATCAGCTCGGCCGACGGCTCGGCCATCGCGCTGGTGGCGGCGGAGGCGGCGAGCGCCAGCGCCGAGATCGACAGCACGGAAGTCCACGTCGCCTTCATGTCACAAACCCCCGATGTTCATGTGTCTGTTTTGCGGATTTTAACAAAATCCCTGACTCCGAAGTCCAGAGCCCGGTCAAATTCCGGCTCCGGCGCGGATGCGGCGGGACTGTGTTGCGGTGCGCAATCCTTGTCAAGGAGAGACCCGATAAATTCTCGGTAAATCGGCCCGGCCCGGCCGAAATACAGATCGATCGCCGTGCCATGACATGGCGGCTGCCACACTATTGTAGCCTGACTGTAATAATAACGTCATGAAACCATGACGCCGTCAACGACTCCCTGCTGGGCCTGTGTCCGGCCTTGGGACAAGAGTGACTCAGGGGAAAGCGGTATTCTGTTCCGGCTGCGGCATGATCCGTCGCGCTTCGGCCGGAGCGGGTCGGGCCCGGGCTTCCGCCGCCGGGCCGTGCTGGCTATGGTGCGGCCTTCGAGTCACCAGAGCGAACGGGAACCGACCCATGGCAGGAAGCATCGAGGCGCGGCTGAAGGAGAAGGGCGTCACCCTTCCGAACGTCGCGGCGCCGGCGGCGAACTACGTCCCCTCCGTGATCTCGGGGAACATGCTGTACATCTCCGGCCAGGTGCCCTTCGTCGACGGCAAGATCAGCCACACCGGCAAGCTCGGCGCCGAGTTCAAGGTCGAGGACGGCTACGCCTGCGCCCGGATCTGCGCCATCAACATCCTGGCCGCCGCCAAGGCGGCGCTGGGCGACCTCGACCGCGTGGTCCGGGTGGTGAAGCTGGGCGGCTTCGTCAACTCGACGCCGGACTTCACCGACCAGCCGAAGGTGGTCAACGGCGCGTCGGACCTGATGGCCGAGGCCTTCGGCGACGCCGGCAAGCACGCCCGCGCCGCGGTCGGCGTGGCCCAGCTGCCGCTCGGCTGCGCCGTCGAGGTCGAGGCGGTGTTCGAGATCAGGTAGGGCCCGGACGGCCTCCTTTTCTGTCATTGCCGGGCTTGACCCGGCAATCCAGAGAGCGTCGACATCCTCTGGATGCCCGGGTCAAGCCCGGGCATGACAGTGAGAGGAAGGGCGGAGGGCGAAGCGCCTCCCCAGAGGCGAGGAATGGCCGAGCGCATCATCGAGAGCCTGGACAACCCGCGCGCCAAGCTGTGGGCGGCGCTGCTGGAGAGCCGCGGGCTGCGCAGGCACCGCCGCTTCCTCCTGGCGGGGCGCAAGACGGTGGGCGAGGCGCTGGCCGCGCATCCCGGCCGCTTCGAATCGCTGCTGCTGCCGCCGGGCGCCGAGGACCTGCCGGCCGCGCCGCCCGGCCTGGAGCGCATCCGCCTCGGCCGTGCCCTGTTCGACCGGCTCGACGTCTCGGGCACCGGCCTGCCGATCCTGGTCGGGGTGGTGCCGGAGATGCCGGCGATCGACCTGGCGCAACCGCCCGAGGGGCTGGAGCTGGTCTGCGCCCTCGGCGACCCGAGCAATCTCGGCGCCCTGCTGCGCAGCGCCGCCGCCTTCGCCGTGTCGCGGGTGATCCTGCTGGCCGACGCGGCGCATCCGTTCCACCCGAAATGCCTGCGCGCCGCGTCGAACGCGCAATTCGCGCTGGAGCTGCGGCGCGGCCCGGCCTGGTCCGGCCTAGCCGGGGCGGCGGGGCCGCTCCTGGCGCTGGACGGCCAGGGCGAGGACCTGTCCGGCTTCGCCTGGCCGCGCGACCTGCGTCTGGTGCTGGGCGAGGAGGGGCTGGGCCTGCCGTCGGGCCTGGAGCTGCGCCGCCTGGCGATCCCGACCACCGGCGCGGTCGAATCGCTCAACGCCACCGTCGCCGCCAGCCTGGCGCTGTACGGGCATTATGCGGCGATGCGGACGGAGAGATAAGGACAGGCCGGAGCCGCCCCCTCACCCGAAATCGCTCCGCGATTTCGACCTCTCCCCAAGGAGAGGTGTATGGAGCGTTGGCCTTGTTTCCCCTCTCCTCGGGGAGAGGGAGGGGCCCGCCGCGTTGGCGGCGGGAGGGTGAGGGGGAGAGCCGCCGTCGACCGTCAGGCGACCGCCGCCGTCTCGTAGCGCACCGGCATCCCGTCGGCGCGGCCGATCATGCCACGGGCGTTGGCCAGCGCGCCCGGCACCAGCTCGAGGCCCAGCAGCCGGTCGTAGTCGACCGGCCCCGGCAGCATCAGGCCGAGGGTCAGGTCGCGGCGGAAGCCGAAGCGGCGGTAATAGGGCTCGTCGCCGACCAGGATCACGCTCTGGTGGCCGAAGGCGGCGGCGCGCGACAGGCCGGCCCGCATCAGCCGGGAGCCGACGCCGGTCGAGCGCAGCCCCTCGGCCACCGCGAGCGGGCCCAGCAGGATGGTCTCGCCGACGCCGTCGACATGGATCGGCCAGAAGCGCAGCGTGCCCACCAGCTCGCCATCCTCCAGCGCCACCAGGCCGAGCTCGTTGTTCGGCCGCACCCCGTCGCGCAGCCGGTAGACGGTCTTGCCGAAGCGCCCCTCGCCGAAGCAGTCGACGACAAGGCTCCCGATGGCGGCCGCGTGGCGCGGCCGCTCCCGCATGATGTCCATGACCCGAATCCCCACCGTTCAGGGTTTCAGATGTAATAGGCCTTGAGGGGGGCGAAGCCGTTGAAGGCGACCGCCGAATAGGTCGTCGTGTAGGCGCCGGTGCCGTGGATCAGCACCTTGTCGCCGATCGCGAGCGAAACCGGCATCGGGTAGGGCGTCTTCTCGTACAGCACGTCGGCGCTGTCGCAGGTCGGGCCGGCCAGGATGGCGGGCTCGGATGCATCGCCGTCATGGATGGTGCTGATCGGGTAGCGGATCGCCTCGTCCATCGTCTCGGCCAGGCCGCCGAACTTGCCGATGTCGAGATACACCCAGCGGGTGTTGTCGTTCGCCGACTTGTTCGAGATCAGCACCACCTCGGTCTGGATCACGCCGGCATTGCCGACCATGCCGCGGCCCGGCTCGATGATGGTCTCGGGCAGGCGGTTGCCGAAATGGTTGCGCAGGCTGGCGTCGATGGCGCGGCCATAGGCCTCCGCCGTCGGCACCTCCTTCAGGTACTTGGTCGGGAAGCCGCCGCCGAGATTGACCATCTTCAGCTCGATGCCCTTGGCCGCCAGGTCGCGGAAGATGCCCGCCGCCGACTCCAGCGCCTGGTCCCAGGCGCCGGTGTCGCGCTGCTGCGACCCGACATGGAAGGACACGCCATAGGCGTCCAGGCCCAGGCCCGGCGCCATCGCCAGCAGCTCGCGCGCCATGCTCGGCTCGCAGCCGAACTTGCGCGACAGCGGCCATTCGGCGCCCTCGCCCGAGGTCAGGATGCGGCAGAACACGCGGCTGCCCGGCGCGACCTCGGCGATCTTGCGCAGCTCCGCCTCGCTGTCGAAGGCGAACAGGCGCACGCCCAGGGCATAGGCGGTGGCGATGTCGACCCGCTTCTTGATGGTGTTGCCGAAGGACACGCGGTCCGGCGTCGCGCCGGCGGCCAGGGCGTCGCGGATCTCGACGACGCTGGCGGTGTCGAAGCATGAGCCCATCGCGGCCAGCAGCGACAGGATCTCCGGCGCCGGGTTCGCCTTCACCGCGTAGAAGATGCGGCTGTCGGGCATGGCGGCGGCCAGGGCCTGATAGTTGCCGGCGACCACGTCGAGATCCAGCACGAGGCACGGGGTCTCGGGACGTCGCTCTTCCAGGAAGGAGGCAATCTTGGTGTTCATGGGGACTGATCCCTCACGGCAAGCCAGTTCAAACCAAACCGTTGCCTGAGGCGCCCGCCTCTGCTCACCGGCGACGAAACCCGGCGGCACATGCGGATCCGGGATTGCAGAGACGAATTTACGGGACGACGCCATGGGCGACACCCGGTAAACCATCCAGACAATCACGGAAGAGGAACCCTCTCCGCACCTGCAACCGAAAAACTTCTCTTCAACCCAGCCGGCCGAAGCCGGACAGACCGAGGAGACGCGTGACGTCGTTGCTGTGCCCACCTGGGTCGGTGATTGGTCGACCGGGTGGGCCGGGGCACGTGCGAATACGTTCCGAGAGGTCAAATACGGTCGGTGCCCCCCTGATGCAAGTGAAATTTTGTTGTCGGGAAATTTACCCCGTCACCGCGGCGCAACAGCCTCGACCGATTCCTGAATTCCGCCGTATTCCGGCTTGATATTGCGGGATTCTCGCGAGATAAGTTCAGCATTATGCCGACCCGCTCCCCCGGTAGACCAGCCTTGCGCGCCACCGGTGGCCGCTCCCGGACCAGCGCGTCCGGCGCCAAGTCCCCGCCGCGTCGCTCCAAATCGCCGCCGAAATCGACTCAGAAGCCGCGCAAGTCCCCGGGCCGCCGCCACTGGCTGTGGGGCGTCGCCAAATGGGGCGCGGTGCTGTCGATCTGGGGCGTGATCGCGCTGGGCGTCGTCGTCGCCTATTTCGCCTATGACCTGCCCGACATCCGCCAAGTGGCGATGCCGGAGCGTCGGACGGCCATCACCGTGGTGGCGTCGGACGGCGGCCAGATCGCCCGCTACGGCGACATGACCGGCGACATGGTCCAGGCCTCGGCCCTGCCGAAGCACCTGACCCAGGCGGTGATGGCGATCGAGGACCGCCGCTTCTACCACCATTACGGCATCGACCCGATCGGCGTGGCCCGGGCGCTGTGGGTGAACTACCGGGCCGGCCGCGCCGTGCAGGGCGGCTCCACCATCACCCAGCAGGCCGCCAAGAACCTGTTCCTGACGCCGGAGCGGACGGTCCGCCGCAAGATCCAGGAGGCGATCCTGGCGGTGTGGCTGGAGATGAACTTCTCCAAGGACCAGATCCTCACCGCCTATCTCAACCGGGTCTATTTCGGCTCCGGCACCTACGGCATCGACGCCGCGGCCCGGGCCTATTTCGGCGTGCCGGCCACCGATGTGAACCTGGAGCAGGCGGCGATCCTGGCCGGCCTGCTGAAGGCGCCGTCGCGCTACTCGCCGGACCGGGACCCGGAGGCGGCGCGGCAGCGCGCCGACGTGGTGCTGGCGGCGATGGTCGATGCCGGCTTCATCACCGACAAGCAGCTGCAGGCGGCCGACGAGCAGCCGCCGGTGCCGCCGCGCCGGCCGGGCGGCGGCTCGGGCAGCCGCTACTTCGCCGACTGGATCGCCGACCAGGTGCCGGACTTCGCCAACACCGCGGCCCCGGCCCTGACGGTGCAGACCACGCTGGTGCCGTCGCTGCAGCGCGCCGCCGAAAGCATCGTCGACGCGCGGATGGCGGAGGATGGCGGCAAGGTCGGCGCCAGCCAGGCGGCGCTGGTGGCGATGCGGCCGGACGGGGCGGTGGTGGCCATGGTCGGCGGCCGCGGCTACAGCCAGAGCCAGTTCAACCGCGCGGTCACGGCGCAGCGCCAGCCCGGCTCCTCCTTCAAGATGTTCGCCTATCTGGCGGCGGTGGAGCAGGGGCTGACGCCGGACAGCCTGGTGCTGGACGCGCCGATCACGATCAAGAACTGGTCGCCCGGCAATTATGACGGCAAGTTCCATGGCGAGGTGACGGCGCGCGAGGCGCTGGCCAAATCCTACAACACCGCCGCGGTGCGCATGCTGCAGCGCTCCGGCATCGACAAGACCATCGGCCTGGCCCGGCGCCTGGGCATCAACTCGCCGCTGCGGCCGGAGCTGTCGCTGGCGCTGGGCACCAGCGAGGTCAACCTGCTGGAGCTGACGGCCGCCTATGCCGCGCTGGCCAACAGCGGCAACGGCGTCTGGCCCTACGGCGTCGACCGCATCACCGGCGCGCCGGGCACCGACCCGATCTACACCCGCTACGGCGGCGGCCCGGGCGAGGCGGTGCTGCCCTGGCATGTCGAGGCGATCAACCGCATGCTGGCCGCCACCATGACCATCGGCACCGGCCGCAGCGCCCGGCTGGACCGGCCCTCGGCGGGCAAGAGCGGCACCAGCCAGGGATACCGCGACGCCTGGTTCATCGGCTTCACCGCGGATTACGTGGTCGGCGTCTGGGTCGGCAATGACGACGGCACGCCGATGGACAAGGTGACCGGCGGCAGCCTGCCGGCCAAGATCTGGCACGACTTCATGGTCGAGGCTGAGCGCGGCCGGCCGGTCAAGCCGCTGCTGGGCGTCGACGACTCGCTGCCGGCGGCGGTGGCCACGGCCGGGTCGGGCACCGGCGCCCCCGCCACGGCGGCGACGATCGCCCCGACCGCCGCGCCCACGGGCGCGCCGAAGGTGCTGGTGCCGCCAACGGCGGTCACGGCGCCCACGGTGCAGCCGGCGAAGCAGGAGCTGGACCAGGGCGGCCTGGAAGGCCTGATCGGCAGCCTGGGGAACGGGTGAGGGGCGGCGCCGCTGCTGCCATAGCGCCATTTCGGAATCCTAAAGACGTCATTGCGAGCGCAGCGAAGCAATCCAGGGGCCGGTGCGCACCGGCCCCTGGATTGCTTCGTCGGCTTCGCCTCCTCGCAATGACGCTGAGGAGTAGGTGTTGGAAACCGGTGACAGTGCACTTTTGGTACATTAATTCGGTGACAGTGCACTTTTAGGCTCGGGCATTCGTGCACTGTCACCGAATTGACGCCTGGGGCGGCTAGCAAGATCTGGACTAGTTGGGCGGGTTCGCTGCTGGAACGGCAATAAAGATCGATGATTTTTCCGCGAATTTTAGCAACGCGGATGTTAGGATTCTTTGTTGCCATAAGGACCAGAGTCATTGTATTGGTGCATCGTAAATTTTTTAATTCTCACTTGATAGGAGTTTGAAGATGGCTTCCGCCAAAATTTATACTGAGCCGCAGCAGCTGAAGAACAAGGCTACCTCTCGGGAAGAGTTCTTCGCCTCCAAGAAACCAGGAGAAAAGATCTCTGGCGATGACCTTTATTGGATTCTGCAGCGCTGCGCGCAGGAAGGGTCCAGCGAAGACGATTTCATCAATCGCGTGGAGTCACTGCTGGATCAGCAACTCGGCGAGAACAATTACGTCTTGGGCATCTCACTGAATGACGGCAGCTCCGGCGGGCGTATCGACGCCCATGGGAATAAACTTCCCAGCACCCTGTTCTGGGGTGGTGCCGCCGGGGTTCTCGGGGGATGCGTTTCCAAGTGCGGCGTTTCCGTTTTCGTCTTCCAGTAAGATCTATGTGGACCAGCCCCCGTCCTACTCGGACGGGGGCGCATTCCAACGAGACTCGGCATCAATTCGGTGACAGTGCACTTAATGATTGATTGCGATGCCGATCCGGGGCTCGGACGCGTTACTCAGGCGGAATTCGTGCACTGTCACCGAATTCGCCGCGAAGGGCTGGCCGGCATCAGGCGGCTGCCGACAACACCGTCAGGTGGAGCGTCCGGCGCCGGGCGAAGCCGAGCTTCCCATAGAGCGCGATGGCGCTCGCATTGTCGGCGAAGACATGCAGGAACGGCGTCAGTCCCCGGGCCTGGATCCGCCGCGCCAGCCGGATCATGAGCAGGGCGGCAAAGCCCTTGCCGCGGTGGGCGGGATCGACGCAGACGGCGCTGATCTCGACGAAGCGGTCGAACCGCATGCGCTCGCCCGCCATCGCCATGAGCGCGCCGTCGATGCGAAGGCCGATATAGTGGCCGAACTCGATGGTCCGCGGGCCGAAGGGGCCGGGGCGCGTCCGTCCGGTCAGGTCGATCATCTCGGGCACGTCGGCCGCGCCGAGCACGACGTGGCCCGGGCCCGGCGGCTCCTCCGGGGCGGGCCGGTCCAGCACCATCTGGGCGATCGGCGATCGCAGGGCGACGGTCAGCGCGGCGGGCGGCGCCACCGGGTCGGCGGTGACGAGGGCGACCCGCCCGTCGGGCGGTATCAGCGCCGCCAGGGCCGCGAAGGCTCGGTCCGTCCTGTCCGCGATGGCGGCAAAGGGCGCGACCTCGGGCAGGAAGCGCCAGGCCGGCGGGCCGCCTTGGGCAAGGGCCCGGTTGGCCGTCGTCAGGGCCGCCCGGACCGGATCATCCAGCAGGGCCGTTATCCTCGCGTCCGTCATGAGGCGTCGTCCTTGATTCGCCTGCGCTGCCGCTGCCGCGGAAATCCGCTGAGGTGCAAGCTGCGCTCTTTCGATCTTATATGGGCATATGCCCTAATTTCAAGGGCGTGGTCTCGATCGGCCTGGATTCACGAGAGCGGGAGGCGGCCATGGAGCCGTGACGGGCCGGGGAGCTGATCTTCCTTCATGTTCCTGTTTTGTTCTTGACGCGAAGTCCCGTCGAACCGCATAATCCAGGCAGAGTCGAAGAGTTGCGCCCGTCCGGCCCCCGCCGCGGCGGGCGTTTTCGTGGGAGGGCGGCATGGAGGATGGCGTCGCATGGGCCGTGGAGGTCGAGCCCAGGGAACGGTTGTTCGCCAGGTGATTCACGTGGCATGGCAACGGCAGGCTCGCCGTCCTCGAGGTCGGCTACGCGAAAGCCAGCTCCTGCTCCCGCGCGTCCCGCCTGCTGGCCAGGGCCGAGATCCTGGTCGCCTGCTTCGAGGCGGTCGAGTTGCGGCGAAGGCTGGGAATTCCCCCGCGTCCCGAGGTGCGGCGCAAGCTGACCGACCTGGCCGAGCGCGCCCTTGGCCGCCGCCGCACCACCCGCCGCTCCATCGCCGCCACGCCCGGCCTGGAGCAGGCCTTCGGGGAGTTTCGCCGCCATCACGGGATCGACGGCTGGGAGCCGGGTGGAGAGGCCGGGGCAACCCCCTCACCCTCCCAAGCCCATGGCTTGGGCCCCTCCCTCTCCCCTGGGGAGAGGGAAGGCGCGGCGGGCTCCGTCATCCCTCTCCTCGGGGAGAGGGAGGGGCCCGGCGGCGGAGCCGACGGGAGGGTGAGGGGGAGTGCGGCCTCGCCGGAGGGTCTCGTCCCGCAGACGACGCTCGTCCCGCGGACGACGCTCGTCCTGCCGCCGCTGAAGCTGCCGCGCAAGTTCAAGGGCCTGGCGAAGCCGTCGCGCTACAAGGCCGTGCATGGCGGCCGCGGCTCCGGCAAGTCGCATGTCTTCGCCGAGCTGCTGGTGCGGCGCTGCTTCGAGACGCCGACCCGGGCGGTGTGCATCCGCGAGGTGCAGCGCTCGCTCGACCAGTCGGTCAAGCGGCTGCTGGAGGACAAGATCCGGGCGCTCGGCCTCGGCCCCGCCTTCACCGTCCAGGCCGACCGCATCCTCGGGCCCGGCGGCGGTCGGATCATCTTCCAGGGCATGCAGAACCACACGGCCGAAAGCATCAAGTCGCTTGAGGGCTACGACATCGCCTGGGTGGAGGAGGCGCAGTCCCTGTCCCGGCGCAGCCTCGACCTCTTGCGCCCGACCATCCGCAAGCCGGGGTCGGAGCTGTGGTTCTCCTGGAACCCGACCCGGCCGGAGGACCCGGTGGACCAGCTGTTCCGCGTCGGCCGGGCGCCGCCGCGCACCACCCTGATCCAGGCCAACTGGACCGCCAACCCGCATTTCCCCAAGGT
>NZ_JBCNNF010000122.1:0-16971 GCF_039594555.1 Inquilinus sp. | reverse complement strand
GACGGTGACGGTGGCCAGCGGGGTGACGGTGCCGAGCGCGTCGAGGGTGATGCGGATGTCGCCGCGGCCGACCGTGGCCACGCCGACCGGCTGGGGCGGGCCGGCGAAGCGCCCGCCCCGGGCCGGGGCCGGCGCGCTGCCCGGCGTGGTGACGACATGCCAGGTGGCCAGGGCGATCAGCACGGCGGCGACGAGGCCGAGGCCGCCCCACACCAGCCGCCCGCGGCGCCGCACCGGGGCGGGTCTCTTCGTCTCCTCAACCGGCCGCTGTCGGTCCTCGACGCGAGCATCCATTGATCCGTCACCTTGAGTCTGCGTCTGGCGGCCCCCTCGCGCTCTGCTACACGACTGGACGGTCTTGGTTCCGTCGGTCGGCCAATGATACGCCGGATGGGGCACAAAGACGCAGGTCATGCGTTACTGTGCCCGTTGCAACGTTTAGGGCCGCGCCGACGGGTGCGGGGTGGGGCCCGGGTGGGGAACGGGATGCATCGGGAATTCCTGGCGCCGCTGGTGCTGACCGGGAAGCTGTGGTGGCGTTTCTGGCCGCAGCTGACGCTGCTGGTGCTGATCGGCATCCTGCTGAACGATCAGCTGCTGCTGCTGTCCGCCAGGGTCGGCTTCGTCGACCGGTCGCTCGGCTTCGCGGCGCTGACCCTGGTGGTCCTGACCAAGCTGGTCGTCACCGTCCTCGGCTTCCTGCTGATGCGGCCGGCGCTGCCCGCCGTCGCCGCCGCGCAAGCCCTGTCGACGGGCGCGGCGGTGCCGATCACCGGCCCGGAGGACTCCGCCGCGGGAGACGTCCCTGCTCCATCCTCCGCTACGCCGGCGGCGCTGACGCGGCGGCAGCGGCTGGCCGGCTTCGCCACCACCCTGACCATCGCCCTGGTGCCGTTCTTCGCCTATTACGCGGCCTGGGGCCTGCTGAACGACACCATCCGCGAATACTCGATCCTGGGTCTGGACCTTGCGCCGTTCGGCGAGAGCGGCAACCTGCTCGACGCCATCGGCGCCCGCTGGCTGGCAGTCTCGGTCGTCGCCACCTGGATCCTGCGCCGGCTGTTCAAGGCGCTGCGCGACCGCACCGGCGCGCCGGTCTGGAAGCTGCTGATCGTGCTGTGCGAGACCAACTGGGTCTTCATCGGCCTGTTCGTGTTGTCGCAATGGAAGGACGAGGCCATCGCTTGGGTGGCCAGCGGCACCGCCTGGGAATGGCTCAACCGCATCTGGCAGGCGGTGCTGACCCCGATCTCGACCGCTTTCGCCGCCGCCGAGCCGGTGGAATGGGCGCCGCCCGACGCGACGACCGTCGCCACCGGCCTGTTCTTCTACGCCCTGCTGCCGCTGATCTGGCTGGTGCTGGCGGCGCTGATCTACGGCCACGACCTGGGCAGCGACCCGGGCTGGATGCGGCACCGGCGGCTGGAGCGCATCGGCAGCCGCTACGCCGCCCTGCCGAAGTTCATCCGCGATTTCATCGGCCATTTCGTCAACGGGTATCGCAGCCGCTACCTGCCGGTCGCCAACAGCATCCGGCTGGCGCTGCATGCCGATTTGGCCCTGGTGCTGACCCTCGTCGTCGGCTGGCGCGCGATCGGCTGGGCGGCCGACTGGCTGTGGATGGGCGCGACCCAGGTGATCGGCCCGCACCCGATCAGTCTGGAGCAGCTGTTCGTCGACGGCCTGTCGCTGCTGCTCGGCGACCTGTCGGGAACCACGCCCGGCATCCTGGTCGAGCCGCTGCGCATGTGCCTGGTCGCGGCCGTGCTGGAGATTGCCTTCGCCCGGTCGCAGGCGCCGGCCGAGCCGGAGGTGAAGACTGCCGATGAGGCCGCGGCGTAGCCCGACTACATCGATCCGAGGTGGAAGCGCAGGTAGCGGGGCCGCTCGCCGTCCATGCTGACGGTCGGCTCCACCTTGCCGGCGGCGTCGTGCGGCACGGTGAAGTCCTGCTCGATCCGCAGCACCGTGCCCGGTGCCCGCGGCTCCAGCGTCGCGGCGCCGCAGGTCATGGTGCCTTCGGTCGAGCGCGGGCCGCCGAAGCCGCTGGCCGACCAGCGCCGGCCCTGATCGTCCCGCAGCGCCACCTGGCAGCGCTGCCAGAGCACGTCGATGCTCGGCTCGCGGACGGTGACCTGGAAGCGGACCCGGACGGGGACGCCCTGCACGCGCGGCCAGCCAGAATCCTTGAGCGGCAGCACCTCCACCGTCTCCAGTTTCCAATCGGCCCCGGCGAAGCGGGTCTCCATGCCGGCGGACACGCCGACCTCGAACAGCTCCTGGCCCTGCCACCATTCCTCCAGATGGCCCCGTGCGGTCAGCAGATAGACGGCGGGCAGCGCCAGCAGCAGCCCCCACAGGCAGCGGCGCCGCCAGCGCCGTTCATCGGTGTCGGTCGGGACGAGGGTCGTGGCGTCTCCGGGCGGATCGGCCGTCGTCATGGGATCGTCCCCGGCGTGCGGTCGAGGTCCAGACTGTCGGCGACCGGCAGCGATCCGGTGCCGCTGCCGAGGCTGATGCGGACGATGGAATCGAGCCGCGTGAGGCCGATCTTCGGGGCGACGAAGGTGGCGCCGCGCGCCTGGTCCTCGCGGATCTCGAAGATGAACCAGCCGCGCCGCGGCAGGCCGGGCTGCAGCGACGCGCCGGACAGCAGGGACTTCACGCCGGACAGCCGGTCGCTGAGGGAATAGTGCAGCCCCGTCGGCCCTTCCCAGTCGGCCTCGTAGACCAGCGTGCTCTCCGACCGCGCCGCCACGGTCGCGGTGACGACCGCCCAGAGGCCGGAGGTGTCGCGGACGACCTCCTTGCCATAGGCCGTGAAGCGGAGCTGCTTGGCGAACTGGACCGTCTCGAGCCGGATGGTGAATTTCCGCGCCGTGACCGTGTCGCCGATCTGGCCATAGACCGGGATCGGGTCGGTCTTCCGGTCGTAAAAGGGGGTGGTCCACTGCATCGCCAGCAGCAGGACGGCGGCGACCAGCAGCGCCGCCACGCGGCCGAACCATCGGATCATGCCGGGCCGCCCTCCTGGACCGGCATGTCGACGATGCCGGCCACATGCGGGTTGTACGACCAGCCGGTCTGTCCCCGGAGGTTGTCGCGCCGCTTGTAGTCCGTGGCATGGACGGCGAGCTTCAGCATCGGCGGCACCGGAACGTCCTGCGGCAGGGTCCAGACGATCGCCAGCCGCTCGGTCAAGTCCGGGTGCAGTTCCGCCGCGCGCTCACGGTCGCGCAGCAGGAAGACGTCCGGCTGGCCCTTGCCGACCGGCAGGTCCGGCGTCAGCAGGCGATAGAAGCTGTTGCTGGATTCGGCGGTGCGGTTGGTCAGTTCGACCTCCACCACCACGGCCTTCTCGCCGTCCCGGACCTTGCGCCCGTCGGGTGTGGCGGTGTCGATCCGGACGCTCAGCGGCACCACGCGCCACTCCCCCGCCTCGATCGTCGCGCCGGCCGCGAAGTGCGGCAGCGGCTGGTCGGTGCGGTAGGAGGCGATGGTCATGACCAGCACGACGCCGGCGGCCAGGAAGCCGCCGATGCCCGTGGTCAGCCAGACCATGGTCCGGCTTCTGAGCCCCTCCAGCCCTAATCGTTTTGCCGCGGACATATGACGGAGCCGAAGCCCTTCCCCCACCCACAGGACCGATCGAACACATGGCAGCGGAATTGGTTCCGGATTCAAGGGGGATTCGCGAGGTCTGGGCCCGCCCCCTCACCCTCCCGCCGCCTTCGGCGTCGGGCCCCTCCCTCTCCCCGAGGAGAGGGGATCTGAGCCGTACCCCCTTTAACCTCTCCTTGGGGAGAGGTCGAAATCGCGTCGGCGATTTCGGGTGAGGGGGTGGCTCCGGCCCTCTATGCGTCGGAGCCCCTACAGCTCCAGCACCACCCGATCGCTGGCGGGAATGGCGCAACACACCAGGGCCTCGCCCGGCCCGGGCGCGCCGGCCGGCGGCTCGGCATAGGTCACGGCGCCTTCCGCCACCCGCGCGGCGCAGGTGCCGCACAGGCCGGAGCGGCAGCTCCACGGCGCCTGGATCCCGGCCGCCTCGGCGAGGTCGAGCAGCGAGCCCCTGGACGGGTCCCAGGCGGCGCTGCGGCCGGAGGCGCGGAACTCGACCTGCGCCTCGGCCACCGCCGGCGGCAGGGTCGTTGGATCGACCGGCGCCGCGGAGCCGGCGGCGAAAGCCTCGCTGCGGATCCGCTCCGGCCGCACCCCGAGGCTGTCGAGCGCCGCGCGCATCGCCTGCATGAAGCCGGCCGGGCCGCAGAGATAGACGTCGTAATCATCCAGCGGCAGCAGCCGGCGCAGCAGCGCGGCGTCGATGTGGCCGGCATCGTCATAGTCGCGGCCCGGTACGTCCTGCGACCGCGGCCGGCTATAGCGGACATGCACGGTCAGGATCGGCGCCCGCGCCGCCAGGGCCCGCAGGTGATCGGCGAAGGCGTGCTCGGCGCCGTCGCGCGCGGCATGGACGAACCAGATCCCGCGGCCGGGATGGCGCAGCCGGTCCGGGTTGCGGCCGACCAGGTCGTTCAGCATGGCGATCATCGGCGTCACCCCGACGCCGCCCGACAGCAGCAGCACCGGCCGGCGGCTGTCGGCGTCGAGCACGAAGTCGCCGCGCGGTGCCAGGGCGCGGAGGGTGTCGCCGGCCCGGACATGGTCGTGCAGCCAGTGGCTGGCCAGGCCGGGGCGGCCGTCGACCGCGGTCTCGCGCTTGACACTGATCCGATAGCGGCGCCCGCCCGGCGCGTCGGACAGGGTGTAGGTGCGCCGCACCGGCTGGTCGCGGCCGGGAATGTCGAGCGCGACCGGCAGGAACTGGCCCGGCCGGTGCGGCACCACACTGCCGCCATCCGCCGGCTCCAGGATGAAGGAGCGGATGGTGGCGCTTTCCTCCACCACCTCGGCCACAGTGAAGGGCCGCAGCGTGTTGCGCGACGCCTCTGCTACGGCTGCCCGATCCGCCTCCGCCCAGGTGCCGGTGGCGGCCAGCTGCGGCGCCTGCTCCGGCGCCGACCAGCGCAGCGGCACCGCGTCCTCGATCCAGCGCCCCTCCTCCGGCCGGAAGCGCAGCAGCCGTTCCGCCCCGGCGAAGGCCGCGACATCCGGCCCGTCCCACACCACCTCGGCCCGGCCGGTCAGCAGCAGCACGCCGCCACTGTCGAAATCGACGAAGACCAGGCCGGCGCGCGGGTCGGCCGCGATGTTGCCGAAGGTGTTGAAGTAGAAATTGCCGAGGAAGTCCGGCGCGGTCAGCACCGTGCGTCCGCCCTCCTCCGCCACCCGGACGAAGCCGGGACGGCCGCCGCGATGCGAGACGTCGACGCCCTCCGACGGCGCATCGACGTCTTCCGCATGGGCCGAGCGGCTGGCGATGAAGAAGGTGTCGGCCGCCGCGACCAGCGCCGCCGCCCGCGGCGACAGCAGCGGCCCCTCCTCATGCACCGGCCGCGGCGCGCCCAGGCTGTCCGGCTCGGCCACGAAGGCCGGCGTCCGCGCCTGGATGTATTGCGGGCAGTTGCCGAAGCTCTGCCCGACCGTGACGGCGAAGCGGCCGTCGGCCCATTCGCTGACAGTCCCGTTCATCCGGTTACGCCGCCGGGTCTCCAGCTGGATGCCGAGCAGCCCGACCGGCGCTCCGACGGCGATGTTGTCGCCCAGCGGGTCGCCATAGGCCGGCCGCGCCGTCACGGTCAGGGTGCGCGGGTCGGGCGAATGCAGGAAGCCCGGCCGGCCGGATAGGATCGAGGCCCAGGGCCGGCCTTGCCGGTCCAGGCTGCCGACCACCAGGAAGGGCAGCAGGGCGAAGAAGTCGCGATGCTGGTCCGGCATGATGCCGCGGATCACCCGCCGCCCGGCCGAGGCCATCCGCTCGCGCACGCCGGCTCGGGCCTGGGCGGCTTCTTCGCCGGAATGGAAGGGCGCGGCGTCATGCGGCCAGCCGGGCAGCGGCGCGGGCACGGATGTGGCGGTGTCGGGCATGATGCACCTCTGGAGAGGCAGTGCTGTTGTGCGGTCCTCTCCCGCCCAAGCCGTCATTGCGAGGAGGCGGAGCCGACGAAGCAATCCATCGGCCCGCAAGGGCTGCGACATGGATTGCTTCGCTGCGCTCGCAATGACGTGCTGGGTTGGCGGGAGAGCTAAAGAAGTCGGATCACGCAGCCACGGCGGTGCGCGGCATCGGCACGAAGCCGGGCAGCGCCTCGATCCGGGACAGCCAGGCGCGGATGTTCGGATAGTCCTGCAGCGACACGCCGCCTTCGGGCGCCACCGCGGTGTAGGTGTAGTTGGCGATATCGGCGATAGTCGGCTGCGGCCCGGCCAGGAAGCTGCCCTTGGCCAGATGCGCCTCCATCACCCCGTAGAGGCGGGCGGCGATCGCCTTGGCGCGCTCATGGTCCAGCTGGGCCTTGAACACGGTCACCAGGCGGGCCGCCGCCGGGCCGTACGCCAGGAAGCCGGCGGCGACGGACAGCCAGCGCTGCACCTCGGCCGCGGCCAGCGGGTCGCGCGGCAGCCAGCGCCCGGTCTCGTCATAGCGGCCGGCGAGATAGACCAGGATGGCGTTGCTGTCGGCCAGGGCAATCTCGCCATCCTCGATCGCCGGCACCTGGCCGAAGGGGCTGCGGGCGAGGAAGGCCGGGGTCTTGTGCTCGCCGCCCGGCAGGTCGACGTCGATCGCCTCGAAGGGCAGGCCCAGCAGCGACAGGAACAGCTCGACCCGGTGGGAATGGCCGGACAGACCGAAGCGGTAGAGGCGGATGGGCTGGGCGGGAACGGGCATGGCGGCGGCCTTTCAGCGAGTGTCGATGTCACCAAGATGCCCATTCCTCGATCTATGGAGAATGCGCGCGCTTGACAGATCACCGTTTCAGCCAGCGGAATAATCCGATGGATCGGCTGGACAGCATGCGCATCTTCATCGCCGTGGCCGAGGCCGGCGGCTTCGCCCCCGCGGCCCGGCGCCTGGCCCTGTCCCCGCCCGCCGTCACCCGCGCCATCGCGGCGGTGGAGGAGCGGATCGGCGCCCGGCTGCTGCACCGCACCACCCGGGTGGTGCGGTTGACCGAGGCCGGCACCCGCTTCCTGGAGGATTGCCGCCGCATCCTGGCCGAGGTGGACGAGGCCGAGGCGGCGGCGGCCGGGCTGCATGCCGAGCCGCGCGGGCCGGTCGCAGTCACGGCGCCCGTGCTGTTCGGCCGGCTGCATGTGGCGCCGGTGCTGTTCCGGGTCGCCGACCGTTATCCGCGGCTGGTGGTGCGCAGCTTCTTCATCGACCGCATCGTCCATCTGGCCGAGGAGGGCTACGACGTCGCCGTGCGCATCGCCGAGCTGCCGGATTCCGGCCTCAGTGCCGTGCGGGTCGGCACGGTGCGTCGGATCGTCTGCGCCGCCCCCGCTTATCTGGCGGCGCATGGCACGCCGCGCAGCCCGGCCGACCTTGCGGAGCACGAGGCGATCCCGTTCATCCGGGGGCCGTCGACGCGCGACTGGGTGTTCCATCAGGGCGGACGGACCGAGACGGCCGAGCCGCGGGTCCGGCTGATCGTCAACCAGGCCGATGTCGCGGTGGCCGCGGCGGTGGCGGGGCATGGCTTGACCCGGGTGCTGTCCTACCAGGCGGCGGCGGAGATCCGCGCCGGCCTGCTGCAGGTGGTGCTGCAGGAGTTCGAGCCGCCGCCGATCCCGATCCAGGTCGTGCACCAGGAAGGCCGCCGCGCCTCCGCCCGGGTGCGGGCCCTGGTCGACATGCTGGCCGAGGGGTTGCGTGCCGACCCGACTCTGGAGGGCTAGCCGCGCAGCACCAGCACGTTGCCGAGCAGGATGGCGGCGGCGCCGAGCAGCAGGCCGGGGCCGAGAGCGAGGCCCTCGAAGCCGGCCGACAGGGCCAGCGCCACCACCGGCACCAGCGCCAGGGTGTAGGCGGTGCGGGCCGGGCCGATGCGGCGGACCAGATCGAAATACATCAGGAAGGTGACGCAGGAGGCGGCGATGGCGAGATAGGCCAGGCTGCCGAGATAGCGGGGCGAGATGTCGATCGAAAAGGCGGAGCCGGCGGCGGCCGACCAGGCGAAGGCGACGGCTGCGCCGGTCAGCGCGCCCCAGCCCATCACCGCCGGGATCGGGATGCCGCGCCGCTGGTTGCGGGCGCCGAGGATGGTGCCGCCGGCCGTGGCCAGCGCCGCCAGCGCGGCCCAGGCGACGCCGGCCAGGCCGCGCCCGTCCGCCGCCACGGCGCCGAGGTCGCCGCCGAAGACGATGGCGAGGCCGAGCACGCCGCAGCCGAGGCCGGCCCAGAGGCGCGGCGTCAGCGCCGTGCCGAGGAAGGCCCGGCCGAGCAGCCCGGCGAAGACGGCGGAGAGCGACAGCACCAGCGCCGCCAGCCCGCTCGGGATCAGGCGGGTGGCATTGTAGAAGGCGATGAAGGCGAGGCCGAAGAACAGCACGCCCTGCAGCAGCACCCAGGGCAGGTCGGCGCGGGGCAGGCGCAGCCGGGTGCCGGTCAGGGCGCCGAGGGCCAGCATCAGCAGCCCGGCCGCGGCCATGCGGTAGCCGACTGAGACGGTGGCCGCCACCGGCCCGGCCTGCAGCGCCGTGGCCAGCGCGCCGCCGCCCCAGAGCAGCGCGGTGGCCAGGAACAGGAGCGCGGTCACCGTCCCGCCTCCGACGCCTCGGCCAGCAGCGCCCGCCAGCCGGCGCCCGCGATCCTGCCGCTGGCGGTGTCGAGCCGGTCGAGGGCGCGGTCGAGCGCCGCCCGCTCCTCCTCCGGCAGCGCCGCCAGCAGCTTCGCCTCGATCGCGCGAGCCAGGGTCGCGATCTCGGCGAAGGCGGCCTCCCCTTCGGCCGTCAGCGTCACCGAGGCGTAGCGCCGGTCCTGCACCCCGGCCTCACGCCGGGCGAAGCCGAGGGCGACCAGCTGGGCGATGCCGCGACTGACGGCAACGGCATCGAGGCCGCAGGCCCGCGCGATCTCCCGCGCACTGACGCCCGGCCGGTCGGCCACCACCGCCAGGATCCGCCAAGCCGGCAGCCCCATACCCCAGCGCGGGCCATAGAAGCTCTCCAGCAGCTCCGCCACCCGCCCGGCGACGACGAACATCCGGTAGGGCAGCCAGCGCCCGAGCTCCAGGACGGGGGCGGCGGGGGACGAGGGACCGGCCATGGCACGCTCCGATCACAAAATGATTTCATTATGAAATCATATCGAAATTACCTTGGCCAGAACGAATGACGGCGACCGCCTTTCGCGGCAGTCGATGAAAGAATTGTCATCGCGAGCACAGCGAAGCGATCCAGCGGCACCGCCCCCTGGATCGCCACGTCGCTTCGCTCCTCGCGATGACGGCTCTATGGGGTCAACCGGCAGCCCGCCTCAGCCCGCCCGCGCCACCATCGCGACCGGGGCGATCAGGCCGCGTTCGAGCGTCGCCATGACATTGCCGATGCGCTCTCGCGTCGCCGGGCCCATCAGCAGGTGCAGGCCGAGCGGCGGGGCGCCCTCGACCGCCGCCCGCTCGCGCATCTCGCGGCCGAGGCGAAGCGCGAGATCGCTGCGGTCGTGTTCCGCCTCGACTGTGAAGCTGGCCTCCCGCAGCAGCCGGCGATAGGTCTCCGGCGTCTCGACGAAGCTGGTCTCCGGCGTCGCCGCCCAGGGCATCGGATAGGGAAGGTCGCCGTCCGCCACCCGCATGACGTCGTACACGCCGAACCGCGCGCCGGGCCTCAGCACCCGGTGCACCTCGGCGAACAGCGCCGCCTTGTCGGCGATGTTCATGCCGACATGGATCAGGGTGGCGGCATCGAATTCCGCGTCCGGGAACGGCATGGCCAGCGCACTGCCCTGGCAGAACGACACCAAGCCGGCGAGGCCGCAGCGCCGGGTCAGGGCCCTGGCGGCCTCGACGAACTCCGCCGTCAGGTCGATGCCGGTGACCCGGCAGCCTTGTGCCGCGGCGAAATGCCGGGCTGGCCCGCCGATGCCGGAGCCGACATCGAGCACATGCAGCTCCGGCCCGAGGCCGAGATCCCGCGCCAGCTCCGCCGTCGCCGCCTGCCAGCCGAGATGGAACTCGTCGGCGCCGGACAGGTCGCCGGGGGCGAGGTGGTCGACATCCTTGCCGCTGGCCCGCAGCGCCTCGAGGATCGCCTGCTCGATGCCGCTGCGGCCGTAGTGGCGCGCGACCTGCTGCTCGGTTTCCATGGCCGCCTCCCTGTGGGTCGGGCCATCCTAGCGCAAGCGGCGGCGGCCGACATCGCCGCCATCCGGATAGGCCCTCAGAAGGTCTTCGCCACGGCCTCCGCCCGGCTCTTCGCCTCGGCCCGGGCCTGGGTGTCCACCTCCGGCCCGAACAGCGTCTTCTCGACCGTGATGGCGGTGATGTCGGTGATGCCGATGAAGCGCAGCCACATCTCCATATAGGGCTTCTGAAAGTCGAAGCCGGCGGCGGGGGTGAGGGCCGAGGCGCCGTAATCGAGGCCGCGGGCATAGATCACCGCCGCCTTGCGGCCCGGCAGCAGGCCGGAGAAGCCCTGCTCGGTGAAGGAGAACAGCACGTCCTTCTGCGACACCACGTCGATCAGGTGTTTCAGCTTGTAGGGAATGCCGAAGTTCCACAGCGGTACGGCGAAGAGCAGCCGGTCGGCCGCGTGGAAGGGCTGTGCCAGCTCGCGGATCCGGCGCCACGCCGTCTCCTGCGCCGCGGTCAGCGGCGTTCCGGACAGGCCGGCATATTTCGCCTCCATCGCCGCGCCGTCGAACTCTGGCAGGTCGACGGCCCAGAGATCCAGCGTCTCGATCTCGTCGGCGGGATGGGCCTCCCGATAGGCGGCGAGGAAGGCGCGCGCGACCTCGATCGAAGCGGAGCGCTGCTTGCGGGGCGAGGCTTCGACATAGAGCAGCCGGGCCATGGCGATTCTCCTGGTGGGGATGAATCCGAGGCTAGCGGCGCATCGCTCAGAGGATAAACGAATAGATTCTATGAGGTTGATTGCAGATCACGATATATTGGCATGATGTTCGAGACCGAGCTGCTGCGCAGCTTCGTGGCGGTGGCGGAGCTGCAGGGCTTCACCCGCGCCGCGGAGCATCTCCACCTCACCCAGTCGACGGTGAGCGCCCAGATCCGCCGCCTGGAGGACCAGGCGGGCCGGCCGCTGCTGCGCCGCAGCACCCGGTCGGTGGCGCTGACCGAGGCCGGCGAGACGCTGCTGGGCTATGCCCGCAGCATCCTGCGGCTGAACCAGGATGCCCGCGCCAGCCTCTCGGCCTCCTCGCTGGCCGGGCGGATCCGGATCGGCGCGTCGGAGGATGTCGCCGGCTCCGGCCTGCCGGAGGTGCTGCGGCGCTTCGGATCGCAGCACCCGGCGGTGCGGATCGAGGTCGAAGTCGGCATCGCCACCACCCTGTTCCAGGCGCTGGACGGCGGCCGGCTGGACCTGATCCTGTGCAGCCGCTGCCATGGCGACGGTCGCGGCTGGACGCTGTGGCGCGAGCCCCTGGCCTGGGCCGCCGCCGCGGATGCGGGCCCGCTGCCCGACCCGATCCCCCTCGCCTTCTTCCCGGAGCCCTGCCCGTACCGGGAGGCGGCGTTGGCGGCCCTGGCCGAGGCGCGGCGGCCCTGGCGGATCGCCTATGTCAGCCCCAGCGTCGCCGGCGTCCGCGCCGCTGCCCTGGCCGGGCTGGCTGTGACGCCCCTGCCCCTGAGCGCGATCGGGGCCGGGCTGCGGGTGCTGGGAGCGGAGGATGGGCTGCCGCCGCTGCCGGAGGTGGAGTTCGTCGTCTTCACCGCCTCCGAGGACCCGCCGGCCCGGGCCCTGGCCGAGATGCTGCGGCAATCGGCCGGTCCGCTCGGCCGCCCCTAATTCGGCAACAACTTGAGCGCGACCACGCCGCCGAGGATGGCAAGGATGGCGGCGAGCCGCGCGGGGCCCAGCGCCTCGCCGAACAGCAGCAGCCCGGCGGTGACCGACCCGACCGCGCCGATCCCGGTCCAGACCGCGTAGGCGGTGCCGAGCGGCAGCACCTTCAGCGCCTGGGTCAGGAGGCCGAGGAAGACCACCAGAGCGACCACCGAGGCCGCGGTCCAGCCGAGACGGCTGTAGCCGTTGGAGTATTTCGTGGTCACGGCCCAGACCACGTCGGCGATGCCGGACAGGATCAGCATCGCCCAGGCGAGGGAGTTCGACATCGCCACCTCCCTCAGCCCAGCTTGATGACGGCGACGCCGGCCAGCAGCGCCGCCACGCCGGCCAGGCGCAGGGCGGAAACCGGGCGCCGCGGCAGGCGGAACCAGCCGTAGCGGTCGACGAAGACCGAGGCGACCTGCTGGCCGGCGACGGTCAGCCCGACCGCGGCGGCGGCGCCGATCACCGGGATCGCGGTGAAGACGGTGGTGACATAGGTGGCGCCGGCGACGCCGCCGAGCCAGCCCCACCACGGCATCGCGCCGACACCCTCCAGCTTCGGCCGCGGCTGCTTCGGCAGGGCCAGCACCATCAGCACCACCGCCGCCATGGCTGCCGTCGCCACCAGGAAGCTGACCGCGCCGACGGCGAAGGGCGCGCCGAGGTCGCGGCGCAGCAGGGCGTTCACAGCACCCTGGACGGGCAGCACCGCGCCGGCGGCCAGGGCCAGCGTGATCCAACCGGCCCGCGACAGGGCCGGGACGGCACTGCCGCCGGACTGGCCCAGCACGATCGCCGCCGCGCCGGCCAGCACCAGCACGGTGCCGGCCACCGCCGCCGGGGCAAAGCCGGCCGCCGGTACGCCGAGCAGGCCGAAGCCGTCGAGCGCCAGCGACGCCAGCATCTGGCCGGCGATGAACAGGCCGACGCTGACCACCGCGCCGAGCCGCGGGAACAGCAGGATGGTCGAGACCACATAGACCGCGCTGGCGGTGCCGCCGACGGCGTGCCACCAGACCACGCCCGGCAAGGCGGACAGGGCCGAGATCGTGCCGGTCAGCAGCGCCGCGGCCAGCAGGATCGCGGTGCCGACCGACAGCTGCAGCGTCGTCGCGGCGAAGGGGCTGCCGGTGGCCTTGGCCAGCTGGGCGTTGGCGCCGGCCTGGACCGCGAGCAGCCCGCCGGCCAGCAGCGAGATCGGGATGAACAGGGTTTCCATGGCAGGGTCTCAGTCGGAAGGCGGCGGGATCAGTGGTGATCGGCCAGGGCCGGGACGCGCAGGCCGCGCTGCACGGCGGGCCGGGCGGCGATGGCCTCGTACCAGCGGCGCAGGTTCGGACTGTCCTCGAGGCCGACGCCGATCTTGGTCAGCCCGGCATGGATCCAGGGCCAGCTCATGACGTCGGCGATGCCGTAGGCCTCGCCGGCCAGGTGGCTGCGCCGGCCCAGCGTGCCGTCCAGCACCCGGTACACCCGCGCCGCCTCGGCCTCGAAGCGGCCGATGACGTAGGGGATCTTCTCCGACGCGAAGATCCTGTAGTTCCACAGCTGGCCCAGGGTGGGGCCGAGATGGGCCGCCTGGAACAGGATCCATTGCAGCGCCGTCGTCCGCTCCCCGGCATCGGCCGGCAGCAGCCTGCCGGAGCGCTCGGCGAGATAGGTCAGGATCGCGCCGCTCTCGAACACGGTGCGGCCGCGGTCCGGGTCGGTGATCACCGGGATCTTGTTGTTCGGGTTCAGCGCCAGGAAGGCCGGCTGGCGCTGCTCGCCCGTCTCGATGTCGACGACATGCACCTCATAGGGCAGGCCGGTCTCCTCGAGCATGATCGAGGCCTTGTGCCCGTTCGGCGTCTGGTAGGTGTAGAGCTGGATCGGGGTCATCTCTGTCTCTCCGAAGGCGGGCCAGCCCCGCCGCTGGAGAGAAGATGAAGGGTGCACTGACGCAGTTCGATCTGTGATACTGCAGCAACCATCTGCGTCTACGCACAGGACGATCATGGACAGCCGGCTGGATTGGGAGGATCTGCACACCGTGCTGGCGGTGGCCGAGGCCGGGTCGCTGGCGGGCGCCGCGCGGCGGCTGGGCGTCAACCACACCACGGTGCTGCGCCGGATCGGCGGCTTCGAGCAGCGCCTGGGCCTGCGGCTGTTCGACCGGCTGCCCGGCGGCTATGCCCTGACCGCGGGCGGCGAGGAGCTGGCGGCGGCGGCCCGCTTCATGGCGGCGACGGTCGAGGGGCTGGAGCGGCGCCTGGCCGGCCAGGACCTGCGGCTGGAAGGCACGCTGCGGGTGGCGACGGCGGACACGCTGACCGCCTCGGTGCTGCCGACGCTGCTGGCCCAGTTCCGCGAGCTGCATCCCGGCATCGGGCTGGAGGTGACCACCGCCAACCTGATGGCGAACCTGACCCGGCGCGACGCCGATGTCGCCATCCGGCCGGTGCTGGACCCGCCGGAGACGCTGGTCGGCCGCCGCGTCGCCGGCATCGCCTTCGCCGCCTATGCCGCGGCGAACCACCCGGCGGCGCGCGGCGGCACGGTCGATCCGGCGGCCCATCCCTGGGTGGCGCCGGATGACAGCCTGGCCGGCACCTCGGTGGCGCGTTGGATGCGCCGGGCGCTGCCGGACACGACGATCGCGCTGCGGACGGATTCGCTGGTCGAGGTTCGCAATGCCGCCCGCGCCGGGATCGGCCTGGCCGCCCTGCCCTGCTATCTCGGCGACGTCTCCGACGGGCTGGTGCGGATCGCCACCCCGACCGTGCCGGAGGGCGCGGCGCTGTGGGTGCTGACCCACGAGGATCTGCGCCGCACCGCCCGGGTCAGCGCCTTCACCGAATTCATGGCCGCCGCCCTGGTTCGCCAGAGAGACCTGCTGGAGGGACGGAGGCCGGCCGTGGCAGGGTAGCCGGGACAGGCAGCAATGGGGGACAGCCATGGCCGTGAAGCGGATCGTCACCAACATCGCCGCCGGCGATATCGCCCGGGCGCAGGCCTTCTATGGCGACTTCCTGGGCCTGGAGCTGGCCATGGACATGGGCTGGATCTTGACCTTCACCGCCGGCACGACGATGACGCCGCAGCTCAGCGTCATGACCCAGGGTGGCTCCGGCACCCCGGTGCCGGACATCTCGATCGAGGTCGACGACGTCGACGCCATGCACTGGAAGGCCGTGGCGATGGGCCTCAAGGTCGAATACGGCCCGGCCGACGAGCCCTGGGGCGTGCGCCGCTTCTATGTCCGCGACCCGTTCGGCCGGCTGGTTAACATCCTGGCGCACTGACCTCGTCAGTTGATCCAGACTGCGAAGCTGAGGAACTCTCCCTCGAAGGCGGCAGTCGCCTGCTCCCAGAACGACCTCTCGCTGACCGGGCCGTCTTCGAGGAAGGGCACCATGTCGGTGCCGGTCAGCAGCAGCACCAGGTCGAAGGGTTGCGGCGACTCCAGCAGGCGGCGCAGGTTGAAGCCCTGCTCGAAGCGCCAATGCGGCAGCAGCTTGTCGCCGTTCAGGATCGCCTCCAATTCCGCCATCAGCGACAGCCAGGAATCGATGCGCTCATCGGTGATGGTCATGCCCGGGATCAGGCTGGCCTGCTTCGCGTTCGGCAGCCATTCGCGGTCATTGTCGGTCTCGGCCCGGATCGACGCCCACATCTCCTGGCTCAGCTTGGCCGCCTCCAGCAGGTGCTCGCGCACTCGCGGCAGCCGTTCCGGCTCCGCCACCGGCCAGTTCAGCAGGTGGATCCAGGCGATACCGTCGGCGATCCGGCCATCCTCCGCCCCGGTGAACATGCCCTGGGTCGGCAGGGTCAACGCCGCGGCCAGCGGCGAATCCGGTCGCGGGAACAGCAGGTGCCCGGCGGCGTCGAAGCTGCGGCGCCAGTCGCGCGCCAGCAGGAACTCGGCGCCGGCGCGCAGCACATGGGTATAGGCGCGCAGCCACAGCACGTCGCCGGTGTCGAAGGCGATCACCAGCTTGCCGGCATCGGCGTGGTTGCCCTGCCCGCCCAGCAGCACGGCGCTGTAGACGTCGTAGAGCGTGGTCTCGCCCCGGCCGTTGCCGGCGAGGTCCAGCTTCACCCGGCCCATCGCCATGGGCAGCTTCACCGGCCGGTCGCCCAGCGGCTGCAGCGTGCGGTCGACCGCGTCGAGATCATCCACCAGCGCCTGCAGGATGGCGCGGGCATCCTCGTAGCGGATCACCTCGGGGTTCGGGTTCGGCGGCACCGGCATCGCCATCAGCGGCACCGCCATCACCGGGTCGTGCGGCGGCTGGAAGCCGTAGCGGTACAGGGCCTGGCTGAAATGCTCCGTCGCCTTGGCCAGGCGGATCAGGCCGAGCCCGGCGATCGCCTCAGCGTCGTCCGGCTTCTTCGCCACGATCGCGGCCAGCGCCTTCTCGCCCTCGGCGACGCTGCCGGCATAGAGGTATCTCTGCGTCAGCTCGACCGGCGTCGCCGCCGTGGCTGGAGCCGGCACGGCGAGAGGCAGGACCAGGATGGCGGCAGCGAGCAAAGCCCGGCCCATCGGCCGAATGGAGACAGTCATCGATCCGAAAAGTGAATCTGATTCACTTCGATGATGGGAGAACAAGCCAGTCGCCCTTCAATATTCATAGCGATCCAGCGAGACGATCCTCCAACTTCATGTCACAAATCGGGCAGCAAGAGCAGCGGAACTACGCCCCCGTGTCCGGCGCCACCAGGGCGGTGCTGGTATAGCCGAGGTCGCGGAGCTGGCGCGGGATGCCGTCGCGGACATGGCCGCTGCCGGCCAGCACCACGACCAGCGGGATCCCCGCCGCGCGGGCCTCGGCGATACGCGTCGCCATCGCTCGGTCCCACAGCAGTTGGACGTCGACGAAGCGGCGGAAACCCCGGTTGAGGGCATCGCCCTCCGTCCCCCTGCCATGGCCGGCGAAGGCGGCGGCGAGGTATTTGTTGTACTCCGGCGACGGCGGCACCGGCCGGCCGAGATCGAGATCCGGCCGGGCCTGCAGCGCCGCCCAGCCTTCCGCCCCGACCGCGCGCACCAGCTCGCGGTCGACATTCAGCGCGATC
>NZ_JBCNNF010000121.1:0-17021 GCF_039594555.1 Inquilinus sp. | reverse complement strand
GGCTGGGCGACAGCAAGACCGTGCTGCTGAGCCTGGCGCTGATCGGCGTGTGGCAGTCGGTCGGCTTCAACATGGTGCTGTTCCTGGCCGGGCTGACCGCGATTCCGCGCGAGCTGTACGCTGCCGCCGAGATCGACGGCGCCGCCAACGCCTGGGAGCGGTTCCGGCTGGTTACCTGGCCGATGCTGGGGCCGACCACGCTGTTCGTGATCACCATCAGCGTGGTCAATGCGGTGAAGGTGTTCGAGACCGTCGGCACCCTGACCCAGGGCGGCCCGAACAAGGCGTCGGAGGTCCTGCTCTGGACCATCTACCAGGAGGGCTTCGTCTATCTCCGGGTCGGCTACGCCTCGGCCATGACGGTGGTGTTCCTGGCCGTGCTGGTGGTGCTGATGCTGCTGCAGTACCGGGTGCTCGACCGCAAGGTGCACTACGCATGAGCGGCCAGCCCTGGACCATCCTGCGCGGGCTGCGTCTCGGCCTGCTGTCCGTCGGCGCGCTGGTCTTCGTCGCGCCCTATCTGTGGATGCTGTCGGTCGCGCTGAAGCCGCAGGACGAGATCTTCTCCTCCTCCCTGTCGCTGCTGCCGCAGCGCTGGGCGGTGGTGGAAAATTTCACCAAGGCGCTGACCCGGGTGCCGATGGCGCAGATCCTGCTGAACGGCGTCATCGTCTGCGGCCTGATCCTGGTGCTGCAGGTGCTGGTGGCCGTGCCCTGCGCCTATGCCATGGCCAAGCTGCGGTTCCGCGGATCGCAGGTCATGATCACCATGATCATGATGGGCCTGCTGGTGCCGATCCACGCCATCGCCCTGCCGATCTATGTGGCGCTGTCGGCCACCGGCACGCTGAACACCTATGTCGCGCTGGTGGCGCCCTTCACCATCTCGGTGTTCGGCATCTTCCTGTTCCTGCAGTTCTTCCGGGCGATGCCGGACGACCTGATCGCCGCGGCGCGGCTGGACGGGATGTCGGAGCTGGCGATCGTCTGGCGCGTCATCGTGCCGAACGCCTGGCCGGCGATCACTGCCTTCGCGATCTTCTCGGTCGTCGCCCATTGGAACGACCTGTTCTGGCCGCTGATCGTGATCAGCGACACGAAGATGGCGACGCCGCCGCTGGGCCTGCTGTTCTTCCGCGCTGCCGAGGCCGGCGACGACTACGGCGCGCTGATGGCGGCGACGGTGATCGTCACCCTGCCGCTGGTCGCCGCCTTCCTGGCCGCCCAGCGCCGCTTCATCGAAGGCATCACCCTGACCGGGCTGAAGGGCTGACCCGGTCGCGTTTCTTCCGAGAGAGGGGCAATCCGTGAAACTGATCCGAACCGCGCTGGCGGGCCTGGCCATGGCGGCGAGCCTGGCCGGCGCTGCACAGGCCGAGACGACCCTGACCGTCCACTACCCGATGCCGGGCTTCTTCAAGGACGTGATGGACACGATCTCGCAGAAGTTCATGTCCGAGCATCCGGACATCAAGATCGTGTTCGCCAGCCCCTCGCCGACCTATGAGGACGGGCTGCAGCAGATCCTGCGCCAGGCCGGCACGGCGGAGATGCCGGACATCACCTTCATCGGTCTGAACCGGCTGCGGGTGGTGGCGGAGCGGGGCATCTCGGTCGACCTCAAGCCCTTCGTCGAGAAGGACGGCCCCATGGCCGAGCAGGGCTTCAGCGACCACATCCTGGGGCTGGCCCAGTTCGGCGGGCAACAGGCCGGGCTGGCCTTCGCCACCTCGAATCCGATCATGTACATGAACGCCGACCTGGTGCGGAAGGCCGGTGGCAACCCGGACACCCCGCCCAAGACCTGGGACGAGGTGCTGGCGCTGGGCGCCAGGATCAAGGCGCTGGGCGACGGCGTCGATAGCATCGACTTCCGCTGGCAGGGCGATGACTGGATGTTCAGCGCCCTGCTGTTCGGCGCCGGCGGCGACATGCTGTCGGCCGACGAGAAGAAGGTCGCCTTCGACGGCCAGGAAGGCCTGGCCGCCTTCACCTTGGTCCAGCGCATGGTGACCGAGGGCGGCATGCCGGTCTTCACCAAGTCGGCAGGCGAGCAGGCCTTCGTCGCCGGCAAGGTCGGGCTGGAATTCCAGACCACCGGCGCGCTGCGCAACACCATCAAGAATGTCGGCGACAAGTTCGAGCTGCGGACCGCGCCGATCCCGCTGCTGGCCCCGGCCAAGGGCCAGCTGCCGACCGGCGGCAACGCCGCGGTGATGCTGACCCGCGACCCGGCCAAGCAGCAGGCGGCGTGGGAGTTCATCAAGTTCGCCGCCGGCCCCTATGGCGCGTCAGTGGTGGTGCCGGGCACCGGCTATGTCCCGAACAACGAGCTGGCCGCCAAGTCGCCCGAGTATCTGGGCGACTTCTACGCCAAGAACCCGCTGTTCAAGGCCGGCCTCGAGCAGATGGGGAAGATGCGGCCCTGGTACGCCTTCCCCGGCAGCAACGGCGTGAAGGTGACCCAGACCATCGTCGACAACCTGTCGCGGGTGGTGGAGCAAAGCGCGACGCCGGAGGAGGCGCTGGCCGACGCCGCCGACGAGGTGCAGAAGCTGCTGCCGCGGCGCTGAATCGTCGCTACATAGAGGGAGGGCCGGGCAGCCGTCCGGCCCTTTCCGTTTCCGGGATCCGTGCCCATGTCCGCCGACGATATCGCCTGGAGAGTCGAGGAAGCCTGCCAGAACGCCTGGCCGTCGCCGCGGCAGGTGCTGCTGTGCGGCTGGCTGCTGCGCGCCTCCGGCGGCGCCACGCGACGCACCAACTCGGTCAACCCGCTGCGCGGCGGCCCACGCGACCCCAGCGGCATCATCGCCATGGCGGAGGGGATCTATCGCGGCCTGGGCCAGCCCTCCCGGTTCCGGGTGCCGTCGATCGTCGCGGGCATGGATGCGCCGCTGGAGCGCGCGGGCTATGCCGCCGAGGGCGAGACCATCACGCTGCTGGCGGAGCTGACCGATCACCGGCCACGCGACTGCGCCCATGTCGAGCTGTCGGACCGGCCGGACGAGGACTGGCTCGCCCTGCGATCGGCCGAGCCCGATCCGATCTTCGGGGCGATGGTCGACAGCATCGTCCTGCCGAAGGCCTTCGCCGCCTGCCGCATCGACGGGCAGGTGGTGGCCAAGGCCTATGGCGTCGTCCACGACCGGCTGCTGGTGCTGGAATCGGTCGAGACCCATCCCGAGCATCGCCAGCGCGGCTATGGCGCCCGGACGGTCGGCCATCTGATGGACTGGGCCCTGACCCAGGGCGCCGGCGGCGCCTGCCTGCAGGTGGTGGCCGACAACGCGCCGGCCCTGGCCCTCTACGGGTCGCTCGGCTTCCGCACCGAGCTGTACCGCTATCACTACCGCAGCAAGGCCACAGCCGGCTGATCGAGTCGTCATTGCGAGGAGGCGAAGCCGACGAAGCAATCCAGGGGCCGGTTCGCATTGGCTCCTGGATTGCTTCGCTGCGCTCGCAATGACGACCCTTTTAAAGGGGTTCGTCCGGATCAGATCTTCGCGACCAGCTCCGCCAGCTGGTCGGCGCAGATGCCCCAGCCTTCATGGAAGCCCATCTTCTCATGCGCCTCGCGGTCGGCGACGGTCCAGTGCACCGCGCGGGCGGTGTAGCGGGTCTTTCCGCCCTCGTCCTCGAAGGTGATGATGCCGGTGAAGAACGGCTTCTCCGCCGGCTCCCACGCCTTGGTGTAGGCGTCGGTGAAGACCAGTCGCTCGTTCTTGACGATCTCGAGATAGACGCCGCGGTTCGGGAACTCGGTGCCGTCCGGGCCTCGCATCACGATCAGGTTGGCCCCGCCCGGCCGCAGGTCGACCTCGATCACAGGCGTGGTCCAGGGCCGCGGCGTGAACCACTGCTTCATCAGCTCGGGCTCGGTCCAGGCGCGGAACAGCTTCTCGCGCGGCGCGTCGATCAGGCGGGTCAGGACGAGCTCGCGGTCAGAGGCAGGGGTGGCGGTCATGGGGATCTCCTGGTTCGGCGTGAAGCGTTCGATGGCCCAAGGACGTCCCCTCCCCCGGGGTTCCGACACGCCCCCCCTCAAAAAATTCAGCCGGCGGCTCGGACCGCCAGGAAGGCCTCGCGCAGCCGTTCTGCAACGGTCGGTCCGTTGCGCCGGCGCGGCTGGCCGAGATGGGCGCTGCGCAGGTCGTCCATGAACTCCTCCCACAGCGCCGGCCCGCCCTCCTCCAGCAGCTGGGCGCGGATCGACAGGTCGCGGGTGGCCGGCAGGTGTCGCCGGCCCCAGGCGCCCATATGGGCCAGCAGCGGCACAAGCTGGATCGATTTCTCGGTCAGGCTGTAGATCGCCTTCTGCTTGTGGCTCTCGTCGTCGGTGCGGGTCAGGAAACCGCCCTCGGTCAGCCGCTTCAGCCGGTCGGCCAGGATGTTGGAGGCGATGCCCTCCTCCGACTGGGTCAGCAACTCGCGGAAATGTCGGCGGTCGCCGAACATGATGTCGCGGATCACCAGCAGGCTCCAGCGGTCGCCCAGGGCTTCGAGGGTCAGGTTGATCGGACAGCCGGATCGCGGTTCGCTGCTCATACGGGGTCGCTCCCTTTCCGCTTGCAATATGCAATCGGAGAAGATAGAACGCAACCAGTTGTTATATGCAATCAGAATATCCGAGGGAGAACACCCATGCGCAAGGCGATCCTGTCGATGTTCATCAGCCTGGACGGCTACATCATCGGGCCGAAGGGAGAGTTCGTGCCGCCGCAATGGTCCGACGACCTGGCGACGCACTGGTCCGGCTATGCCCTGGAGCGGGCCGGCCACCTGCTCTACGGCCGGGTCAATTTTCTGTTCAACAAGGGATTCTGGGAGCCGGCGGCGACCGATCCGAACAGCCCGGCCGCCGGCGTTCCCTGGGCCGCGGTGATGAACCGGCTGCCTAAGACGGTGTTCTCGACCACGCTGACCGGCGATCCCGGCTGGAACGGCACGGTGGTGCGCGACGACCTGGAGGGCGCCGTCGCAAAGCTGAAGGCGGAGGGCGACGGTGACCTGTACATGTTCGGCGGCGCCGGTATCGCCCAGAGCTTCGTCGCCCGCGACCTGTTCGACGAATACCGGCTGATGGTGACGCCGACGCTGTTCGGCGACGGCCAGCGGCTGTTCGCCCCGGGCTTCGACCGCATCGACCTGGCGCTGATCGAAAACCGGACGCTCGACACCGGCGCCGTGATCCTGCACTACCGGCGCGAGCGCTGAGCCTCCCTAAGGGATGAGCACGACCTTGCCGGTGCTCCCGCGGTCCTCCAGCGCCCGGTGCGCCTCGGCGGCTTGATCCAGGCGGTAGCGGCCGCCCTGGATCACCCGCAGCGCGCCGGTCGCGGCCAGCGCGAACAGCTCGGCCAAATCGGCCCGCAGGCTCTCCGGCGTCAGCAGCGGCAGCAGGGCGAAGCCCTTCAGCGACTGGTTCCGGAACAGCATTCCCTCCAGCTCGGCAGCCGTGAGGTCGAACCGGCCGAGCGCGCCGAACAGCAGCTCGCCGGCCGGCGCGAGAGCGTCGAGGCAGGCCTTGGTGATGACGCCGCCGACGGTGTCGTAGGCGATATCGGCGCCGCGTCCGTCGGTGGCGTCCCGGACCTGGGCGGCCCAGCCGGGCTCGCGATAATCGATGCCGAGATCGGCACCGAGGCTGCGGGCAACATCCAGCTTTCCCGCCCCTCCCGCCACGGCGATCACCCGCTCCGCACCGGCCCGCCAGGCCAGCTGCAGCAGCAGCGACCCGACTCCACCGGCCGCGGCCGTGACCAGCACCGTTCGGCCGCGCGGCGGGCTGCGCCGCACCAGGTGCAGCGCCGTCAGGCCCGGCACCAGCAGGGCCACGGCATCCTCGAAGGACAGGTCCTCGGGCACCGGCACGACCGAAGCCGCTTCGACGGCGAGGTATTCGGCATAGCCGCCATTGGGGCGGCCGATCGCGAACATCGGCACCGCGACCCGCGACCCGCTCAGCACAGGATCAACGCCCTCCCCGACCGCCTCGATCTCTCCCGCCACCTCGACGCCCGGCACCATCGGCAGCTCGGGCGTCACGGCGTAGAGGTTCCGGCGCATCAGCGTCTCGAAATAGTTCACCCCGGCGGCCCGCACCCGGACCAGCACCTCGCCGGGGCGGGGCTGCGGGGTCGGCCGCTCGACGGTCTCGAGCACTTCGGGCTCGCCGAAGCGGCTGAACTGAACGGCTTTCATGGCGTCACCTGGCGTTGGACAGCGCGAGACGCCATTTGCCAATGTGCCGCCCGGCGGCTCTACACACCCTTTCGTTCCATACTGACCAGCAGGTGACCATGGGCGAGACGATCAAGCGACTGCCGGAGCTGCCGGTGGAGCGCGCCTTCAAGGTGATCGGCGGCCGCTGGAAGGCGGTCATCCTGTACCACCTGTTCAACGGCCCGCGACGGATGTCCGAGCTCAAGCGCGCGCTGCCCAAGATCAGCCAGAAGGTGCTGATCCAGCAGCTGCGCGAGATGGAGGAGCACGGCCTGGTCCATCGCAAGATCTTCCGCCAGGTGCCGCCACGGGTGGACTATTCGGCCACGCCGCTGGGGCTGAGCTTGGCGCCGCTGCTGCGCGCGATGTGCGACTGGGGCCGGGACCACGCCGCCGCGCTGGACGAGCTGGACCGCCTGGCGGAATGCCGCATGCCGCCCTTGCGGTCGGTGGATGCTCCGGCCGCCCCCTAATCCGCGGGCAGCGCCCCACGCTCCAGATGCGAGCTGAGCACGATGTAGCTGCGCGTGCCCTGCACGCCGGGGATGTCGTAGATCACCCGCAGCAGGTCCTCCAGCCCCTGGGCGTCCTGGGTCCGCACCTTGAGCAGGACGCAGGTGTCACCGGTGACCGTATGGATCTCCTCCACATCCGGCAGCTGCGCGAGGCCGAGCATCTCCGGAGACTTGCCCCAGCCGGTGGTGTTGACATGGATGAAGGCCAGGATCGCCTTGCCGAGCTTGCGGCCGTCCAGCGCCGCGACCGTGGCCTTGATCACCCCGTCGCGCTTCAGCCGCTTCACCCGCTCATGCACCGCCGGCGGGGACAGGTTCAGCGCCCGGCCCAGCTCGGCATAGCTCAGAGTCGCATCGGCCGCGAGCAGCCCTAACAGCTTTCGGTCGACGGCGTCGACGGAGGGAGCCTCGGCGGGCCGGCGCCGAACCGTTTTCGTATTTTCGATGACCACGAGAATCGCCCTTCATGACCGAACCTGGTTCGGCGATTATCCTCTCATGCCCGAACACCATCAAGATCAGAGCGCCGTCTCGCTGCAGACCGCGATCCTGACCGCCGGCATCGCCGTGGTCGGCTCGAACTCGCTGGTGCTGAGCCCGATCCTGGGCGATGTCGCCACGGCGATGGCGGCCACGCCGGTGGCCGTGTCGCGCGCCATCGCCGCCTATGGCGGCGCGACCGCGCTGTCGGCCTTCCTGCTGGCGCCGCAGATCGACCGCATCGGCCCGCGCCGGGCCCTGTTCGGCGGCATGATCGGGCTGGCGGCGGCGACGCTGCTTTCCGCCTTTGCCATGCACTGGCTGATGCTGGCGGCGGCCCAGGCGCTGGCCGGGCTCGGCGCCGGGATCATCCTGCCCTCGATCTACACGCTGGCCACCACCATCGCGCCGCCGGGCCGGGAATCGCGGGTGTTGGGCCAGGTGCTGACCGGCTGGTCGATCTCCATGGTCGCCGGAGTGCCCGCCGCGGCGCTGGTGGCCGAGACGCTGGGATGGCGCGCCGTCTTCCTGGTGCTGGCGGGCCTGGCCGCGCTAGCCCTGCTCGGCATCGCCCGGCTGCCGGCACCGGCATCGCGGCCTCGGTCGGCGAAGCCGGGGCTCGGGGCACTGGTCGCCCCCCTCGCCTATCCCGGCGTCCCGGCACTGCTGGCGATCTGCCTCGGCTTCATGGCGTCCTTCTACGGCGTCTACGCCTTCATCGGCGACCATATCCGGGCCGAACTCGGCCTCACCGCCGGCCAGGCCGGGCTGATCGTGCTGACCTACGGCATCGGCTTCGGCGCCGCCAGCCTGGGCGACGGGCTGGTCGACCGCATCGGGCCGCGCCGGCTGTTCCCGCTGGTGCTGCTGGTGGTGGCCGCGATCTACGCGCTGATGCTGCCGGCGACGCACAGCTTCGCCGCGATCGCGGCGCTGACCGGGCTGTGGGGCTTCGCCAACCATTTCGGGCTGAACATCCTGGTGCTGCTGCTGTCCCGGGCCAAGCCCGAGGCGCGCGGCGCGGTGCTGGGGCTGAACAGCGCCGTCACCTATCTCGGCACCCTCACCGGCACCGGCCTGGCCGGGATCGGCTATGCCGCCGCCGGCTTCCCGCCCCTGGCCATCGGCGCGGCCGCCGCCTGTCTTGCCGCCGCTCTGGTCGCCCTCACCGCATTGCGGCCACGGCGCATCACCGGTCCTGCGGCATCCTGACAGCACCTCGCGCGTAACATAACCGTCTCACGGTCCGAACCGGTCGCGAGGACCGGCTTCCTGGTCCTTCGCTATGCGGGCACGCCCCGCGGAGGTTACAGGATGCCCAGGCTCGCGGGGCTGGCGACAGCCGTCCCCGACCATGTGATCACCCAGGCCGAGGCGCGAGACGGCGCCCGGCGGGTCTTCTCGTCCCGGCCCGCGCTGTTCGAGCGCATGGCCCCGATCTACGAGACGGCGGGGATCGACACCCGCCGCTCCGCCGTGCCGCTGGACTGGTATTTCGCCCCGCATGACTGGCACGACCGCAGCACCGTGTTCCTGGACACGGCGCTGGATCTGCTGGAGGATGCGGCCCGGCGCTGCCTGGACGAGGCCGGCATCGGCGCCGGCGAGGTCGACGCCATCGTCACCATCTGCTCGACCGGCATCGCCACGCCCAGCCTCGATGCCCGGCTGATGGACCGGCTGCCGTTCCGGCCGGACACGGTGCGGCTGCCGGTCTTCGGCCTGGGCTGCGCCGGCGGCGTGCTGGGCCTGGCCCGCGCCGCCGCCCTGTCGCGCGCGCTGAACGGCACCGTGCTGCTGCTGGTGGTGGAGCTGTGCGGCCCGACCTTCCGCCGCGGCGACCTGACCAAGAGCAATGTCGTCGCCACCGCCCTGTTCGGCGACGGCGCCGCCGCGGTGTTGATCCGGCCGGACGACGGGCTGCCGGCCCTGGGCCCGACCGGCGAGCATCGCTGGCCCGGCACGCTGGACGTGATGGGCTGGTCGGTCGAGACGGACGGGCTGGGCGTCATCTTCTCCCGCGACATCCCGACGCTGGTGCGCAACGACATGCGGCCGGCGGCGGAGGGTTTTCTGGCCCGCCACGGGCTCGGCCTCGGCGATCTGTCCGGCTTCGTGTTCCATCCCGGCGGCACCAAGGTGGTCGAGGCGCTGCGCGACGCGTTCGACCTGCCGGAGGCGGCGATGGCGGCCGAGCGGGCGGTGCTGCGCCGATACGGCAACATGTCGGCGGTGACCCTGCTGTTCGTCCTGGCGGAGAAGCGCCGCAGCATGGTCGGGCGCTGGCTGCTGAGCGCGCTGGGCCCCGGCTTCTGCGCCGGCTTCACCGTGCTGGATTGCGGCTGATGATGCTGGGTTGGGCGCAAGGGGTGGCGCTGCTCGTGGCGGCGCAGCGCCTTGCCGAACTGGCCTATGCCCGCCGCAACGAGAGCCGGCTGCGCGCCCGCGGCGCGGTCGAGAGCGGCGCCCGGCACTATCCGCTGTTCATCCTGCTGCACGGCACCTGGCTGCTGGCGGTGTTCCTGCTGATCCCGGCGGACCGCGCCCCGTCCTGGCCGCTGCTGGCCCTGTTCGTCCTGCTGCAGGCAGCGCGGGTCTGGGTGGTGGCGACGCTGGGGCCGTACTGGACCACGCGGGTGCTGAGCCTGCCCGGCGCGCCGCTGGTGCGCCGCGGCCCCTATCGCTGGGTGCGGCACCCCAACTATGTGATCGTGGCGGCGGAGATCGCGGTGCTGCCCCTGGCCTTCGATGCCTGGACGATCGCGATCGTCTGCTCGCTCGCCAATGCCCTGCTGCTGCGCCACCGCATCGGCATCGAGGAGGGTGCCCTGGCCGAGCGAGGCTGAGGCGGGACGACGCAGGCCGGGGAACGATCCGCCGCCCGGATGGTTCGGTCCATCAGGCGTCGTCGACAACAGCATTCCGGAGCCATGGCCGAGGCATCCCTCCGCAGCCGGCAGCAATACTTCCCAGCCCTCACCGCGCTGCGCGGCATCGCGGCGCTCTGCGTCGTGGTGTTCCACTATTCGGTCGGGTCCTTCCCGAACCTGCACCTGACCGATACGACCTTCTTCATCGGCAAGAGCTATCTGTTCGTCGACCTGTTCTTCGCGCTCAGCGGCTTCATCCTGATGCATGTCTATGGGAGCAGTTTCGCCGGCGGCCCTTCCGCAGCGACGGTGGGACCGTTCCTGCGCGCCCGGCTGGCGCGGCTGTACCCGCTGCATCTCGCGATCCTCGGCGGATTCGTGCTGCTGGAGTTGCTGAAGCTCGCGGTCGGCTTCGACGCCTTCGGCGGCACCCACACCCTTCCCACCCTGCCCGGCAGCCTGCTGCTGCTGAACGCCGCCGGCCTCTACGACACCCTGACCTGGAACGGCCCGTCCTGGTCGATCAGCGCCGAATGGCTCGTCGGCCTGGCCTTCCCGCTGCTGGTGCCGGTCGTCGCCCGGCTGCGCCCGGCCGGGCTGCTTCTGCTCTATATCGCGACTCTGGCGGGCTTCGCCCTGCTCTCCGCCGGGCCACGGCTCGATCTCGACCTGACCGCGGATTGGGGCGTGCCGCGCTGCTTCCTCGGCTTCACGGGCGGCATGGTCCTGTACCGCGTGTGGCGGGACGGCGCGCCGGGCTGGATGTCGACCGACGCGGCGGCCCTGGCCACCAGCGCCGGCATCGTCCTGGCCATGCATCTCAACACGCGCGGCGTCTTCGTGGTGCCGCTGTTCGGCCTGCTGATCCTGTGCCTAGCGCAGAACGCGGCCTGGGTGGGCCGGGCCATGGCGACGCGACCGATGGTCTTCCTCGGCGAGATTTCCTACGCCGTCTACCTCGCGCAGATCCTGCTGCTCGACAGCGTGCATCTGGGCTGGCGCCTGGCCACCGGGCACGAGCTGGAGGATGCCGGCTTCTCCGCCCTCCAGTCCCTCGGGGTGATCGCGCTGATGGTGGCGGCGCTGCTGCCGATCTCCATCCTGCTGCATCGCGGGGTCGAGGTGCCGGCCCGCGGCTGGCTGCGCCGGGCCGGCCTGCCACGCCCGCCGCGCCCCGCGATGCAGCGGGTCGGCTGAGGCCGCAGATCGGTCTGGCGGGCGCAGCCCGCCGGCCCTATTCTGGCTCGCCTCAAGAATGAGACGAGTCTGTGCCTGCCAACGACGCCCGCCCCCTCGACGGGATCGATCTCCTCGCGGTTGCCCCCGCCGCCCTGCGCGCCGAGCTGCAGAAGCAATGCCGCTGGCAGCGCTTCGCGCCGCATGAGCAGATCATCGACCGCAACGACGATCCGGACCATGTGTATTTCCTGGTCGAGGGCAAGGTCCGGGTGGTGATCTATTCCGCCTCCGGCCGCGAGATCACCTTCGACGACCTGGCGGCCGGCGCCAGCTTCGGCGAGCTGTCGGCGCTGGACCGGGCGCCGCGCTCGGCCAATGTCATGGCGCTGACCGAGGCCACCGTCGCCGCCCTGCCCACCGCCATCTTCCGCAGCGCCGTGACCGAGCATCCGGCGCTGGCGCTGGCCCTGATGGTGCATCTGGTCGGGATGGTCCGTCGCGCCAATGAGCGGATCATGGAGCTGAGCACGGTCGGCGCCAACAACCGGGTGCACGCCGAGCTGCTGCGCCTGGCGACGCAGGGTGCGCAGCCGGACGGCACCGCCGCGATCCGCCCGATCCCGGTGCATTCCGACATCGCCAGCCGGGTCAGCACCACGCGCGAGACCGTGGCGCGAGTGCTGAGCGACCTCGCCAAATCCGGCATCGTCGTCCGCGCCGCCGACCACCTGCATGTCGCCGATCTGAGCCGGCTGGAGCGGCTGGTGGAGGATGTCCGTGGCGAGTGGTGACGGCGCCTCCCACGACGACGGCCCGAACCGCTGGACCACGCTGAAGATCAAGCCGGTCTACGAGAATCCCTGGATCAAGGTCGACGAGCACGACGTGCTGACCCCAGCGGGCACGCCCGGGATCTACGGCGTGGTCACCTACAAGAACCTGGCGATCGGGGTGGTGCCGATCGACGATCGCGGCCGGGTGACGCTGGTCGGGCAGTACCGCTACGCCCCCGCCGTCTACAGCTGGGAGATTCCGGAGGGCGGCGGCGACCCGGCGCTGCCGCCGGTCGTGTCGGCCCAGCGCGAGCTGCGCGAGGAAACCGGGCTGGAGGCGGCGCATTGGCACGACCTCCTGACTATGCATCTGTCGAACAGCGTCTCGACCGAGATCGCCCATCTGTTCGTCGCCTGGGGCCTGACCCAGGGCGAGGCCGAGCCGGAGGAGACCGAGGATCTGGCGCTGCGCACCGTGCCGCTGGCGGAGGCCTTCGCCATGGTCGCGGACGGCCGGATCACCGATTCCCTGACCGTCGGCGCCCTCCTGCGGCTGCAGGTGCTGCAGTTGAGCGGCACGCTGCCACCCGGGCTGGCCGAGATCCTGCGGCAGGCGGACGCGCCGACCGGGTGAAGCACGTCCTGTTCGTCTGCGGCCGCAACCTGCGCCGCAGCCCGACGGCAGAGGCGATCTTCGCCGATGCCCCAGGCGTCGAGACCGCCTCGGCCGGCCTCAACCCCGATGCCGAGGAGCCGCTGACGGCCGAGTTGGTCGAATGGGCCGATCTGATCTTCGTCATGGAGAAGGCGCAGCGCGCCAAGCTATCCGCGCGTTTTCGCGGCTCTCTGAAACGGGCCCGGGTGATCTGCCTCGACATCCCCGACCGCTTCGAATTCATGGATCCGGAGCTGGTGCGGCTGCTGCGCGCCAAGGTCACGCCCCTGTTGCGGTGAGCCGGCCGCGCCGGCAACCGAAGCATCAAGGAAGCATCATCGTCCTGTCACGCCCCCGGCCCTAGGGTCGGCGCCCTCGAAAGACATGAGGGACGATCGATGATCCGTATTGCCGCTGTTCCGGCCCTGCTTCTTGCCGCCGGCCTGCTCTCGGCCCCGGCCCGGGCTGAAGACCCGAAACCGTATCCGGTCGAGGCGGCCGCCTCCTTTCCGGCGCAGCAGGCACGGCAGGCCGTGGCGGTGGATGCCGATTCCTTCTATGCGATCGACAGCCGGGCGATCGCCCGCTACGACAAGGCGACCGGCGCCAAGATCTCCGCCTGGGCCGAGGCCAAGGACGGGCCGATCATCCACCTGGACAGCGGCGTCGTGGTCGACGGCAAGCTCTACACCGCCCATTCCAACTACCCGGAATGGCCGATGACCAGCTCGGTCGAGATCTGGGATGCGGCGACGCTGAAGCATGTCGGGACCCACAGCTTCGGCGTCGACCGCGGGTCGCTGACCTGGGTCGACTATCACGATGGCAGTTGGTGGGGCGGCTTCGCCAACTACAACCGGGTGTTCGACCGCAGTCCGCTGGCCTATGGCAACAAGTACAACACCCAGATCGTCCGTTTCGACGCCGATTGGCGCGTGGCCGAGGCCTGGGTGCTGCCGCCGGAGCTGCTGGAGAAGTTCGGCGACATGAGCAATTCCGGAGGGTCCTGGGGGCCGGACGGGCGGCTCTGGATCACCGGACACGACGAGCCGGAAGTCTATGCCTTGACTCTGCCGGAGGCCGGCTCGGTGCTGCGCTGGGTCGGCACCGCGCCGCTCGACATCGCCGGCCAGGGCATCGCCTGGGATCGTGCGCAGCAGGGCGTGATCTGGGGCGTGGTCCGCGACAAGCAGAAGGGCGAGAACCGCGTCACCGCCGCCCGGGTGCAACTGCCGTAGTCGGCAGAATCCCCTCTTACCACGCCCGGCGCTGGCCCATCACCTGGGTCGGCGCCACCGGACGCGGCGCCCGCTCTGCCCGCGGCGAATGGTTGAACAGGGCGCGGTAGCATTTGGCGAAATGCGAGGCCGAGGCGAAGCCACAGGCCACCGCAACCTCCAGGATCGGCATCGAGGTCTGCGCCAGCAGGATCTGGGCGTGCTTCAGCCGCGCCTCCAGATAGTACTGGGACGGGGTGCAGTTCAGGTAGATCCGGAACAACCGCTCAAGCTGCCGGGTCGACAGCCCGGCGGCCCGGGCCAGCGCCGCCCGTGGCAGCGGCTCGGCCAGGTTGGCCTCGATCTCGGCGATCGCGGCCAGCAGCTTCGGGTGGCTGACGCCGAGGCGCTCGCGCAGCTCCATCCGTTGCGGCGCGTGGCCCTGGCGCGGCCGGGCATGCAGGAACTGCTCCGCCACCTGGTTGGCGAGGTCGATGCCGTGGGCCTGGCCGATCAGGTAGTGCGTCATGTCCAGCGACGCCGTGCCGCCGGCCGAGGTGAAGCGGTCGCGGTCGATCTCGAACAGCCGCCCGGTGACGTCGAGCCGCGGGAAGGTCTCGGTGAAGGCGCTGAGATTCTCCCAGTGGATGGTGCAGCGATAGCCGTCGAGCAGCCCGGCCCAGGCGAGATGATAGGTGCCGGTCGAGACCGCGCCGATGCGCGAGCCGCGCCGCGCCATCCGCCGCAGCCAGGCCAGGATACGCTCGTCGCGGCCCTCCTGCGGGTCGAGCCCGGCGACGACCACGATCATGGCGAACGAATCCTCGGGACCGATGGCGCCCTGCGCCATCAGCACGCCGTCATTGCTGGCGGTGACCGGCTCGCCGTCGACCGAGAGCAGCCGCCAGTCATAGAGCGTGCGCCGCGCCACCCAGTTGGCGGCGCGGAACGGCTCCAGCACCGCCGACAGCGCCATCATCGAGAAGTTCGGGACCAGGAGGAACGCCACACGCTGCGGCGGTTCGGTCATCGGATCGTCGGCCATGCCCTGGTTCTACGCATCCCGCGGTTTCCGGCATCCGGCCACAGCGCCGCGGCCGGCGCAACCCCTTGCACAGCTGGATCAGCGCCGGTCCCGGTCGCGCGGTCGGCCCCGCAGGATCAGGACCACGAAGCCTCCGATCAGCAGCAGGGCCGCGACCGCCGCGCCGGCGGCGATCCGCACGGCCTGGCCGCCATCGGCCCCGGCCATGTCGCCGGTGATGGTGAAGCTCCAGACGCCGATCCCGACGAGGAAGGCGGCGATGGCCGCTATAAGCAGTGCGATGCGCATGGGCGGGCCGGAACGCTTGTCGGATTGATCGAGGGGGACATCCTGCCAGGACCGGCGACAACCGGTCGAGCGGCATGCGGCCCGGGCGCGATCACCGCCCGGGCCGCAGCCCTCGGTCAGGCCAGGTCGAACAGCAGGAATTCCGCCTCCGTCTCCGCCGTGATCCGGAGACCGGGCTCGCCCTCGACCGCGGCCCCGTCGCCTTCCCGCATCTCATGCCCGTCGAGGGCGACGACCCCGCGGGTCAGCTGGATGAAGGCCGCCCGGCCCGGCGCGATCGCATGCTCCACCGTCTCGCCGGCGGCGAGGCGGGCGATGAACAGCCGGGCATCCTGGTGGATCCCCAGCACGCCGTCCCTGCCCTCGGGCGCCGCCACCAGCCGCAGCCCGCCGGTCGGCCCCTCGCCGACGCCCAGCTGTTCGTAGCCCGGCGGCAGGCCGTTGCGATCCGGATGGAGCCAGATCTGCAGTAGGTGCAGCGGCTCAGTCGCCGACGGGTTCATCTCGGCATGGGTGATGCCGGTGCCGGCGGTCATGCGCTGCAGATCGCCGGCGCGGATCACAGCGGCGTTGCCAAGGCTGTCGCGGTGCTCGACCGCCCCCGACAGCACATAGGTGAGAATCTCCATCTCTGCATGCGGATGCGCCGGGAAGCCGGCCCCGGGGACGACCCGGTCCTCGTTCAGCACGCGCAGCGACCGGAAGCCCATGCGGTCCGGGTCGTGGAACCGGCCAAAGGAGAAGGTGTGGCGGGCCTCGATCAGGCCGGTCTCGGTGCGGCCCCGGGCCATGCGGTCGTGCAGCGTGATCATCGCGATCTCCTTTCCGGTGGTGAGGCCGGAAACATCGCGACGATCGGCCGGAGACGGAAGCGGGGGATCAGGAAACCCGGCGTTCGACCCGGGCGAACGACAGCCCCTGCTCCCAGGGCGCGGCCTCGCCGCAGCTTTCGGCCAGATGGTCGATCAGCGCCCGCACCCGGCGCGACAGGTGCCGGGTCTGGGGATACAGTACATGGATGATGTCGGCCACCGGCTCAGCCTCCAGCGCCACCGGCAGCAGCCGGCCGTCGCGCAGGGCGTCGGCGACGATGAAGGTCGGCAGCACCGTGAGGCCGAGCCCGGCGATGGCCGCGTCGCGTGCGGCCTCGCCGTTGTTGACGGTGACCCGGCTGCGCATCGCCACGCTGCGCGGCGGCCCGCCGGCGGCGAAGGGCTCGAACTGCCACAGCCAGGTTGAGGGGGCCTCGGCATAGCCGATCGCCTCGTGCTGCGGCAACTCGGCCAGGCTCCGCGGCAGTCCCGCCGCGGCGGCATAGCCGGGGCTGGCGCAGACCACGCGCCGGCTGACGGCGAGGCGCCGGGCGATCAGCGCCGAATCGCGCGGCCGGGTGATGCGGATGGCGAGGTCGTAGCCTTGCGCCGCCAGGTCGACCATGCGGTCGTCGAGATCGAGCCTCAGGTCCAGCCGCGGATGGCGGCGGGCGAAGTCGAACAGCACCGGGCCGAGATAGAGCGTGCCGAAGCTCATCGGCGCGGCGACGCGCAGGGCCCCGCGCAGGTCGCCGTCGCCTTCCGCCACCTCCTCCGCCGCCTCGTCGAGTTGGCGCAGGATGCTGCGGCCGCGCTCGTAGAAGGCCAGACCGCGATCGGTCGGCAGCACCCGGCGGGTGGAGCGCTGCAGCAGCGCCCCGCCCAGCGCGGCCTCGAGGTCGCTGATGCGCTTGCTGACCACGGATTTCGACAGGTTCAGCCGGCGCGCCGCCGCGCTGATG
>NZ_JBCNNF010000120.1:0-17067 GCF_039594555.1 Inquilinus sp. | reverse complement strand
CGACTATGCGGGCGCGCCGTGGCAGACGCAGAGGCGCCTCAAGCAGATCATGGACAGCCAGTACGCCACGCGTCCCGATGGCCTGGCCGGCAATGACGACCTGGGCCAGATGTCCGCCTGGTACATCTTCACCGCGCTGGGCTTCTACCCGGTGACGCCGGCCAGCGACGAGTACGCCATCGGCCGGCCGTTCGTGGCAAAGGCCAGCCTGCACCTGGCGGGCGGCAAGACCTTCACCGTGACGGCCGGCCCGCTGGATGACGCCCACCCCTACGTCGGCGCGGTCACCCTCAACGGCAAGCCGCTGGATCGGGTGTTCCTGCGTCACGGCGAGATCGTCGCCGGCGGCGAGCTGCACTTCACCATGCAGGCCGAGCCCAACCGGGCCTGGGGACAGGCTGCCGGCGACCGGCCGTCGTCGATGAGCGTGGCTACGACCAAGGTCGCGGGGGCTTCGGCCAAGAACTGACGCCCATCCCGCGGCGGGAGGTGGCAATCGCCGGGGTGATTCTGCAAACATGCCGGGCATGTTGCGCTCATCCTGGAAATTGGCGTCGACGCAGCGGCCCTCCATGCGGCACCGCGTCGCCTTGCGCTGGCGCCTGGGCGGCCTGCTGGCCGCGGTGCTGGTCATCGTGGCCCTGCCATACGTGGTCACGCGCTCCGGTGCCAGCGAAGCGATCCAGGCCAACGAGCGCGTCACCCATTCCAGCGAGGTGAAGTCGCTCACCTATCGCATTGCCTATGTCACGCGCGACAGCGAAGCGGCCATCTACCGCCTGATCCACGGCGACCAGGACGCCCAGGTGCGCATGCGCGCCGAACGCGCGGCCCACGAAACGCCGGGCCTGTTGCAGCAGCTGCGCGAGATGACGCGCGACAGTCCGGACCAGCAGGCGCTGATCGGCTCGCTCAGTTCCACCGTCAGTGGCCGCCTCGCCTTGAGTGGCCAGGCCATCATGCGTCATGACCACGGCGATGAAGCCGGCGCCGCCGATGCCATGCGCGACTCCGGTGCGTTGTTCAAGATGGACGATCTGATCGACGGGATCGTGCGCAACGAGAACGGCACTCCCACATCGACCTGCCGGTGCTGGCGGCCCCGCCCGCCAGCTTCACCCTCCACATCCTGGCCTGGCCGACCCGGCCGGCCGGCGGCCCGCAGGCCCTGGCCGGCACCTGGTCGGAGGCGACGCGCCGCGGCTTCGCCCTGTGCCTCGACGATCGGGGCGCCCTGGCCCTCCGGCTCGGCAACGGCGCCGAGGTCGCGGAGTATTCCACCGGCGTGCCCCTGGCCGAGCGGCGCTGGTACCGCCTGGCCGCGACCTTCGATGCGGACTCGGGCACGATCGAGCTGCACCAGATCCCGATCGACGCGCATGGCCTGCATCCGGCCGCCCCGGCCACCGCGCGTCACAGCGCCCGGTTCACGCCGGCCGCCTCCGCCGCGCCCCTCCGCTTCGCCGCCTGGCAGGCGGCCGACGGCGCCGCGGGCGGCCATTTCAACGGCAAGCTCGAACGGCCCCGGCTGGTGCGGCGCGCCCTTCCGCCGACCGAGATCGAGCGGCTGTCCGACGAGGCGGCGTGCCGGGCGCTGGGCGACGACGTCCTGGGCGCCTGGGACTTCTCGTGGCACATCGGGTCGGACCATGTGATCGACCTGTCGCCGCACCGGATGCACGGCCGCACCGTGAACCTGCCGATGCGCGGCGCCACCGGCCATGACTGGGACGGGACGGAGCGGAGCTGGGCCCGCGCGCCGGAGCAGTATGGGGCGATCCACTTCCACGACGACGACATCGACCATGCCGGCTGGGCGCCGGACGTCACCCTGCGCATTCCTGACGGCCTGCGCAGCGGGGTCTATGCCGCCCGGCTGCGCGGCGGCGGCTGCGAGACGCATGTGCCCTTCTTCGTCCGCCCGCCCGCCGGCAAGGCCACGGCCCCGGTGGCGTTCCTGGCCCCGACCGCCTCCTACACCGTCTACTGCAACAACCGGGCCCGCTTCTTCAGTGCCGGGACCGAGATGCTGCGCGGCCAGCTGCTGGACATCGACGCCACCGACCTGCTGCTGCTGCACCATCCGCTGGGCCTGTCGACCTATTGCAGCCACAGCGACGGCAGCAGCGTGTGCTTCGGCACCCGCCTCCGGCCCACCACCAACTTCCGGCCGAAGGGCCGGCTGTGGAACTTCAGCACCGACCTGTTCGTGATCGACTGGCTGGAACAGACGGGCTGCGGCTACGACGTCATCACCGACGAGGACCTGCATCGCGAAGGGGCGGCGCTGCTGCAGCGCTACCGGGCCGTGGTCACCGGATCCCACCCGGAATACGCGTCGCTGGAGATGCTGGACGGGCTCGAGACCTACCTGAAGACCGGCGGCCGGCTGATTTATCTCGGCGGCAACGGCTTCTACTGGCGGATCTCCTACCAGCCCGGGCGGCCGGGCGTGATCGAGATCCGCCGCGCCGAGGACGGCACCCGGCCTTCGACCGCCGCGCCGGGCGAATACCACCACGCCTTCACCGGCGAGCATGGCGGGCTGTGGAGCCGCCAGGGTCGACCGCCCAATGCCATCGCCGGCGTCGGCTTCATCGCCCAGGGCTTCGACGCGTCATCCTATTACCGCCGCCAGCCGGGCAGCTTCGACCCGCGGGCCGCCTTCATCTTCGACGGCGTGGAGGAGGAGATCCTGGGCGATTTCGGCCATCTCGGCGGCGGCGCCGCGGGGGACGAGTTGGACAGCTTCAGCACCGCCGCGGGATCGCCGCCGCACGCGCTCGTGCTGGCGTCGTCGGAGCGGCACTCGAACACCTACCACCTGGCCAACGACGCCATCGTGACGCCGACAGGCGCGATCGGCGCCCTGCACAGCCCGCAGATCCGGGCGGACATGGTGTTCTTCGAGTGTCCGAACGGCGGCGCCGTGTTCTCGACGGGGTCGATCGCCTATGTCGGCAGCCTGTCCCACAACGGCTACGACAACGCCATCGCCCGGCTGACCGGTAACGTGCTGAAGCGCTTCCTGGAGCCGACGCCGTTCGCCATGCCGGAGGCGGCTGCAGGGTGAGCGTGCCGTTGCGCCCTTCGCAGCGAAGCCGCTAAGATTCTGCGTTTTCGCCAATCACCGATGGGAACCGCAGTGCTGGCCTTGGACGAGATCGACGTCGGGATCATGGATTACCTGTACAACGACGCGCGGGCCCCTGCGAAGGCGATCGCCGAAGCCCTGAACATGCCGGAATCGACCGTCCGCAACCGGATGGCGAAGCTGGTCAGCTCCAACGTCATCGAATTCATCGCCCTGACGAATCCGCTGAACCTGGGCCACAACGTCTGGGTGATGATGGAGATCGAGGTGATGACCCGCCGGATCCGGCAGGTCGCGAAGGAGCTCTCGGCCATTCCCGAGGTCTATTTCGTCTACATCACCACCGGCAGCTTCGACATCTTCGCGGGCGCCACCTTCTCGAACAACACCGAGCTGGTCGACTTCGTGACCAACCGGCTGTCCCAGGTGGACGGCATCGTCCGGGTCAACACCCGGACGATCCTCGAGGTCCACAAGCGCATGTTCAAGTTCCGGCCGCACGCCTCGGTGATGAAGGCCGCCCGGGCATCACGGAAGACCCCAGCGGCCAAGGAGGACTGAGCGCCGGCGACCGGCCGCGCTCAGCGCACCCGGTCCCACAGCAGGGTCGAGATGGCGACACGGCCGTCGCGCGGGTTCCGGTCCGGCCCGGCGATGATCGTCAGCGTGTCGCCGTCGACCACGAAGCGACGCCGCTGGTCGGTCTTTGCCCACAGCTCGTTCCACGACACCTCGATGTGATGGATGACGTGGTCGCCGTCGATGCTGTAGCGCCCGGCATAGGCCGTCAGGCCGCGGAACAGACCGACCGCTTCGGCATCCGTCACCAGCACCTGCGCCGGCGGCCTGCGGTCGCCCGGTACGGCGATGATCGAGAACTGCCCGTCCGCCGTGTAGGTCAGGAGCCCGCCCGGATGCGGGCCGCGCGGCTCCGCCGTCTCGCCGGTCTCGACCGTTTGCTGGACATGCGACCGCAGCCGCCAGGTGGCCACGAGCGGCGACGCCGCAGAGCCTGTCTCGGACAAGAGAGCCCTCCCTCTTCGTTCTAAGCCGCACCCTCCGCCCGCGATCCGGGATCGGCGCGATGTTCCGGTTCCGATTGCCAGATTTGCCGTATCGGTGATATTGGTCAATTCATATTGCTCTTTCCTCCAAAAAATCCATAAATCTATGCGTTAAGCTTGAAACGAGGCATCCGTATCAACGGATTCCGCACAGGGAGGTCATCATGACGATGTCGAGACGGACCGTTCTGGGCAATGGCGCCGCGTGGGCGGCGATGGGCATGGCCGGTCCTGCCTGGGCCGAATTCCAACCCAGCCCGCGCTATCCCGATCCGGCCGTCCGGGCGCTGGATCCGAGCTTCGAGAAAACCATTGTCTTCTTCGCCGCGGTGGAGCAGATCGCGACCGGCGGCACCCGCTACACCGAGGGGCCGGTCTGGTTCGGCGACGGCCGCTACCTGCTGTGGAGCGACATCCCCAACAACCGCATGCTGAAATGGGATGAGGAGACGGGGGCCGTCAGCGTCTTCCGCGCGCCGTCGAACTTCGCCAACGGCAACACCCGCGACCGGCAGGGGCGCCTGGTCACCGCCGAGCACGGGCGCCGCGTCACCCGCACCGAGCATGACGGCACGATCACGGTGCTGATCGACACATTCGACGGCAAGCGCCTGAACTCGCCCAACGACGTCGTCGTCGCCTCCGACGATTCGATCTGGTTCACCGACCCGCCCTTCGGCATCGGCGGCAACTATTCGGGCAACAAGGCCGAGGCGGAGCTGCCCAACAACGTCTACCGCCTCGACCCCCGCACCGGCGCGGCGACGGTCGTGGCGGGCGACGTCACCGCGCCGAACGGCCTGTGCTTCTCGCCGGACGAGAAGATCCTCTACGTCGTCGATTCCTTCTCCAAGCCCGTCAGTATTCGCGCCTATGACGTGACCGGGAACGGCACGACGCTTTCCAATGGCCGGATCTTCTTCAGCTGCGAGCCGGGCGAGGCGCCGGACGGCATCCGCTGCGATGTCGACGGCAACGTCTGGTGCGCCTATGGCGCCGTCAAGGAGGGCATCGACGGGGTGCTGGTGCTGTCGCCCGCGGGCAAGCGCATCGGCCACATCGCCCTGCCCGAGCGCCCGGCCAATCTGTGCTTCGGCGGCCCCAAGCGGAACCGGCTGTTCATGACCACCGGCCGCGCGGTCTATTCGCTCTACGTGAACACCCAGGGCGCGCCGGGCGGCTGAAGGCCCCGCCCGCCCCTCCCTCATCATCATCCGCGAATCGCAGTCAGGAACCGCCATGGCCACCGACACTCCATCTCCAGACCCGGCCCGGGACGCGGCCGCCGCCCTGGTCTCGACCTGGCGGCTGGTCGGCCATCTGCAGGAACTGGTCGAGACCGGGGAGAAGAGTCATCCGCGCGGCCCGAACCCGCAGGGGTTCCTGACCTACACTGCGGATGGCCGCTTCAACGTCTTCAACCTGCCGCGCGACCGGCCGAAGCCGAAAGGCCTGGCCCCGACCGACGAGGAGGCGCTGGCCCTGTTCCGCGGTCTCACCGCCTATGCCGGCCGCTACAGCGTGGCCGGCGGCACGGTGATCCATCACGTCGACATCTCCTGGAACGAGACCTGGACCGGCACGGACCAGGAGCGGCGCTTCACCCTGGACGGCGACACGCTGACCATCGTGAACGGCCCGATCTTCAGCCCTTGGGACGGCAAGCGGATCATCGCCACCATGACCTGGCAGCGGGTCCGCCCCGGCGAACGCTGACTACCCCGCCGCCCGCCGGCGTTCTGCGGGCGGCGGCATCTCCAGCGGGTGATGGCAGGCGACGGCGCGGCCGCCCCCTGCCACCACCAGGGCCGGCACCGACCGGCCGCACAGCTCGCTTCGGCGGGTGCAGCGCGGATGGAAGGCGCAGCCGGGCGGCGGCGCCGTCGGGCTGGGCAGCTCTCCCGTCATGCCCGCCGGCAGGGACGCGCCCGGCTCGGGGCGCAGCACGGCACGCAGCAATTCGCGGGTATAGGGATGGCGCGGAGCGGCGAAGATGTCGTCTGTCGGCGCCAGCTCCACGATCTGGCCGAGATGCATCACCGCCACCCGGTCGGCCAGGTGGCTGACCACGGCCAGGTTGTGCGTGATCAGGACGATGGTCAGCTTCAGCGTCCGGTGCAGCTCCGCGATCAGGTTCAGGATCTGCGCCTGCACCGAGACGTCGAGGGCCGAGGTCGGCTCATCGCAGACCAGGACCCGCGGCTCGCCGATCAGGGCGCGGGCGATGGCGACGCGCTGGCGCTGGCCGCCCGACAGCTGCATCGGATAGGCGACCGACAGGTCGCGCGCCAGCCCCACCGCATCCATCAGGCGATGCGCCGCGGCCAGGCGCGACGCGGCCGTGCCCTCGCCGCGGACGGCCAGCGGGGCGGCAATGATCGCCCCCACCGTCATCCGCGGGTTGAGCGAGGAGTACGGGTCCTGAAACACCGGCTGGATCAGGCGCGCCCGTTCGATCCGCGAATACTCGGCGACCGGCCGCCCGCCGATCGCGATCCGGCCGGCGGTCGGCGCCTCGATGCCCAGGATCAGCCGGGCCAGCGTGCTCTTGCCGCAGCCGGATTCGCCGACCAGCCCGATGATCTCGCCATCCGCGATGGCGAGGTCGATGCCGCGCACGGCCTGCAGCGTGCCCGTCCGGCGGAAGCCCTTGCGCAGCCCGTAGCTGCGGGCGACGCCCTCGATCTCGACCAGGGTCATGGCGCTCTCATGCGACAACGGAAACGGGGGCCGCCCAGGCGTCCGTCGCGCGGCCGCTGCCGTCCGGCGGCAGGACGCACCGGACCATGCGGCCGTCGGGCGCGCCGCGCGCCGGCACCAGGGCCGCGCCGCACTCGGCCAGGGCATAGGGGCAGCGCGGGCGGAAGCCGCAGCCGGCGCGGCCCGCGAGCGGGATCGGCACCACGCCGGGGATGTATCCGAGCGCCTCGCGCCGGCCGGTCTTTCCCGGCAGGGGAATCGAGCGGAGCAGCCCTTCGGTGTAGGGGTGGCGCGGCCGGCCGATCACGGCGCCCGTGGTCCCGGTCTCGACCACCTCGCCGCCATACATGACAGCGATGCGGTCGGCGATGCCGGCGACCACGCCGAGGTCGTGGGTGATGACGACCAGCCCGACCCCGGTCTCGCGCTGGACCGAGACCAGCAGCCGCAGGATCTGCGCCTGGATCGTGGCATCCAGCGCCGTCGTCGGCTCGTCGGCGATGATCAGCTCGGGCTCGCAGGCCAGGGCCGTGGCGATCATCACCCGCTGGCGCAGCCCGCCCGACAGCTGGTGCGGGTATTGGCGCAGCCGCTCCTCCGGCGTCGCGATTCCGACCTTGTCCAGCATCGCTGCCAGACGCTCCGGCCGCGCCGCCTCGGGACGGTGCGGGCGCACGATCTCCGCCATCTGGTCGCCGATCCGGTAGCAGGGATCGAAGGCGGTCATCGGGTTCTGGAAGATCATGGCGATGCGGCCGCCGCGGACCCGCCGCCACTGCCGGCCGCTCAGGCCCAGCAGCGACTGGCCCGACAGCGTCATCCGGTCCGCCGTCAGGCGCATGGCGCGCGGCAGCAGCCCCATGACGGCGAGGGCGGTCAGGCTCTTGCCGCATCCCGACTCCCCGACGATCGCCAGGGTCTCGCCCTCGGACACCGTCAGGTCGACGCCGCGCACCGGCCGCAGCATGGCGCCGGGCGCGGGGACCTCCAGCCTCAGGTTCCGGACCTCGAGCAGCGGCGTCATCAGGCCCGTCCTTCCGGCGCGGTCACGTCGCGCAGCGCGTCGCCCAGCAGGTTGACCGACAGGATCAGCAGAACCAGCGCCGCGCCCGGGATGGCGATTAGCCATGGGCGGAACAGGAACTGGCTCTTCGCATCCGCGACCATCAGGCCCCAGGAGGTCAGGGGCGGCTGGATGCCCAGGCCGAGGAAGGTCAACGTCGCCTCCATCAGGATGGCGCGGGCCAGCTCGATCGTGCCGATGACGATCAGCGGGCCCATGATGTTGGGGAGGATCTCGCGCAGCAGGATGCGCGGCGTGGAGCTGCCGATGGCCCGGGCCGCAATGACGAATTCCTGCCCCACGATCTGCTGCGTCGCCGTGCGGGTGACGATCACCAGCCGGTCCCACAAGAGCCCGCCGATGACGATGACCAGCAGCGGCAGCGACTGGCCCAGCACGGACACGGCGACCAGCGCCACCAGCACGACCGGCAGCGTCAGCCGCACGGTCAGGAGGAAGGTCACGGCGTGGTCGACGGCCCCACCCCAGTAGCCGGCGGCGACGCCGAGCGTCGCCCCGATCAGGATCGAGGTGACGATGGTGGCGAAGCCGACCAGCAGCGAGATCCGCCCGCCATAGAGGAGCAGCGCGAGGGTGTCGCGGCCCAACTGGTCGGTGCCGAGCGGATGGTCCCAGCCGCCGGCGGCGGCCCAGACCGGCGGCACCAGCCGGCGCGACAGGTCCTGCATCCCCGGATCGTACGGCGTCAGCAGCGGCGCCCCGAGCGCCGCGAGGACGAAGACCAGCAGGATGATGCCGCCGACCCAGGCGCCGGGGTGGCGGACGGCCCGCCGCAGCGCCACCCGGCCGGGCGACAGCGGGGCGACGGATGCGGGCGCCGGCGCGGCCCCGGCGGTGGCGGCGATGCTCATCGGCTGCGGATCCTCGGGTCCAGGGCGGCGTTGAGCAGGTCGGCCGCGAGCGTCAGCACGGCATAGGTGCAGGCGATGACCAACAGGATCGCCTGGATCACCTCGATGTCGTAGCGGCGGATCGACAGCCAGGCGAGGTTGCCGATGCCGTTCATCGAGAACACGGATTCGACCACCACCGACCCGCCCAGCATGTAGCCGAACTGCACCGCCGCCAGCGACACGACCGGAATGACGGCATGGCGCAGCGCATGGCGCAGCACCACCCGCCAGGCCGGCAGGCCATAGGCCCGGACCGTCCGGACATGGTCGGACTGCAGCACGTCGAGCATGCCCGACCGCGTCAGCCGCATGATCGCCGGCGCCGCATAGTAGCCGAGCGCGACCGACGGCAGGATGTAGTGCGCCCAGGACGCGCTGCCGGAGACGGGCAGCCAGCGCAGGGCGACGCCGAAGCCGTAGATCAGGGCCAGGGCCGACAGGAAGGACGGCATCGCCTGCCCGGCGACGGCGAGGACCAGGGCGGCGCGGTCGACCAATGTGTTCGGCCGCAGCGCCGCGATGACGCCGAGCGGCACCGCGACCAGCAGGGCGAACAGGAGCGACAGGATGCCGAGCAACGCCGTGACCGGGAGATGCCGCGCTAGCACCGGCCCGACATTCTCCTTCAGGTAGGTGGAGCGGCCGAGATCGCCGTCGAGGACCTTGCCCGCCCAGGCCAGGAACTGCTCGTGGAACGGCCGGTCGAAGCCGTAGAGCCTGCGGATCTGGTCGATCTCGGCCGCCGAGGCCTTCTCGCCCGCGATCGCCACCGCCGGGTCGCCCGACAGGTGGACCAGGGAGAAGGAGATCACCGCCGTCACCACGATCACCAGGGCCGTGACCGCCAGGCGCCGGATCAGGAAGCCGCCCATGCCTGCGCCTCCGTCCCCGTCATTTCCATTTCGCGAGGTAGAAATGGGCGATCTCGTCCGGTGTCACCGGGTAGTCGAGCGCCGGGTTGAAGGCATAGGCGCGGCCATAGGCGAAGAGCGGCACGGTGTAGGCCTGGTCGTTGATCTTCTCCAGGGCCTTGGCATAGAGGTCCTTGCGCTTGGCCGGGTCCATCGAGGTGTCCGCTGCCTGCAGCCAGCCCTCGACCTCCGGGTCGCGGGCATAGTCGTCGACGCCGCCGCGGAAATAGAGGCTGACCGAGGCGGAGGCGTCCTGCATGCCCTGGGATCCCCAGGTCAGCTGCGCCATCTGGGTCTTGCCGTCGATGATCAGCGGCCGCAGGGCCACGTTCTGGATGAAGCGGAAATCGGGGCGGATGCCGACGGCGCGCAGATAGGCCAGCACCGCCTCGGAATAGGGCCGGTCGCGATAGGCGTAGAAGGGAATGTCGAGGCCGTTGGGATAGCCGGCCTCCGCCAGCAGGGCCTTGGCCTTCTCCGGGTCGTAGGGCCATTGCATCACGTCGGCGGTGCAGCCGACCTGGGTCGGATAGCACATCGACTTCAGCACCTCGGCCGAGTTGCCGACCAGCCTGGCGATCGCGTCCCGGTCGATCGCATGGAAGATCGCTCGCCGCACCCGCACATCCTTCAGGGGCGTGTCGCCGGACCGGCCGGCCGCGTCGAGCGACAGGAACGACATGCGTGTCGTCGGCGCCGTCTTGACAGCCACCGTGCCCATATCCGCGAGCTGCGCCGCGTTCTCCGGCGGCACGCCCCAGATCCAGTCGACGCCCCCGGTCAGCAGCTCCGCCAACTGGGCTTCGTTGTCGGCGATGGTGCGGTAGACGATCCTGCCGATCGCCGGCCGCCCCTTCGGGCTGTCGGGGAAGTAGTCCGGGTTCCGGGTGAAGGTCGCGGACACCCCGGCCTGGAAATCGGTCATCACATAGGGGCCGGTGCAGACCGGGCGGACAGCCCCCCAATCGCTTCGGGACTGGCCGGCGGCGTTGGTGACGGTCGGCGCCTTGTCGTAATGCCCGGAGGGATAGATCGGCGTGTTGCCGGACAGGAACTCCAGCGCCGCCGGGGTCGGGGCCTTGGCGACGATGCGCACGGTGTGCGGGCCCAGCGCCTCCACGCTCTTCATCCAGTCGATCGCCAGCCGCACATTGATGCCGCTGTCCGGCTTCATCACATGGCGGAAGGTCTCGACCACATCCTCGGCATCCAGCGCCGTGCCGTCATGGAACTTGACGCCCTGGCGCAGCTCGAGATCGAGCGTGACGTCGTCCTTCCATTGGTAGGACGTGGCCAGGAGCGGCTTGTATTCGCCCGAGAACGGGTCGTGATAGATCAAGGAATCGCAGTTCAGCAGGGTCGCGATCACGACCTCCCGCAGCCCCTGGTAATAGATATCGAAGGTGTCGATCTCGGTGGCGGTGGCCCAGGTCAGCGTGTCGTCATCCTTCCCGGCCTGAGCCTGGGACGAAATCCCGGCCATGGCCAGAAGACCGCAGACAAGGGCTGCCAGCATGCGCCCTGGCATCTCTTCCTCCCCATTCTTGTTTTCGGCGGATCGTCCGGCCCGCCCGCGCGTCTTCGGAGCGACCCGCCGCCGCTGCCTCCTTCACGGAAGTCAGGCTGGACGGGCCGCCCCGAAGCGCCGCTCCCCAACACCGGACGATCGTCCGGCGCCGAGGGTCATGATTTGACGATCCCTCCTATTGTGTCAAACATCTTTGCTCTTTCAGCAAAAAATAATGATCAATTTGGCTGACACGAGATAATCAAGCTCCGGCCTTGGCGGCTACGGCATCCACCTCGACCAGCCAGCCGGGGTCGGCCAGGCCGGAGACGACGACCGCGGTCGTGGCCGGTGGCGAGCCCGCGAAGTGCCGGTTGCGGATGCCGGCATAGGTCACGATGTCCTCGGCCGCCAGGCAGTAGGCGTTGATCTTGACGATGTCGCCGAAGCCCATGCCGGCATCGGCCAGGATGGCCCGGATATTGGCCATGATCTGTTCGACCTGCCCTTCCAGGTCCGGGGCGATCGTCCCGTCCGGCCGGGTGCCGACCTGGCCGGCGATGTAGAGATGACGGCTGCCGGCCGGCACCGCGACCGCATGGGCATAGAGGTTCCGCGCGGGGGCGGCGATCGCCGCCGGGTTGTGCCGCGTGTTGGTCACTGTGGTCTTCCTTCCGCAATCCGGTCGATGTGTCTCGATCGCGCCTCAGAGCCCCGCCGCGCCGAGGCCGCGGAGAAAGGCTTCGAGGCTGGGCCCGAGCTCGGTCGAGAGATAGCCGCCTTCCTGCACGATCACGGTCGGCAGCGACATCCGGCCAACCGCCTGCCCCATCCGGGCGAAGCCGTCGCGGCTGACCTGCATGCAGGCGAAGGGATCCGCCGGCGACGCGTCGAGCCCCAGCGCCACCACCAGAAGGTCGGGCGCGAAGCGGCGCGTCGCCGCGATGCCGGTGTCGACCGCGGCGAGATAGGCGTCGTCCCCGCTCAGCAACGGCACCGGCAGGTTCAGGTTGAAGCCTTCGCCCGCCCCGCTCCCCGTCTCGTCGGCATAGCCGGCATAGAAGGGATAGAGATGGGCCGGATCGCCATGGATCGAGACCGTCAGCACGTCGCTCCGGCCGTAGAACATGGTCTGCGTGCCGTTGCCGTGATGGACGTCGAGGTCCAGGATCGCGACACGGCGCCCCGTGATGGTGGCGAGATGCGCGGCGACCGCGGTGTTGTTGAGGTAGCAGAAGCCCCCGGCCTTGTCGGCATAGGCATGGTGGCCGGGCGGGCGGCACAGGGCATAGGCCACCGGGTCGCCGGCGAGGACGCGTGCGGTGGCGTCGGCCGCCGTGTTGGCGCTGGCGCGCACCGCCTCCCACGTCCCTTCGACCAGCACGCAGCCGGCATCGGCCTGGTAGATTCCGGCGCGGCCGATCAGGTCCTCCGGCATCCGCCGCATATGCTCGTTCGGATGCAGGCTGGCGCGCAGCTCGGGCCCCGTGCCGGGGATGCGGCGCCAGGCGTCGAAGGCGGTCTGCAGGAAGTCGAGATACCCGGCGTCATGCGTGGCGCGGATCGCGTCATCGCCATGGTCCGGCGGGGCCGTCACCGCGACGCCCAGGCGGTCCAGCGCCTCCAGCAGCGCCGCGACGCGTTCCGGCAGCTCCAGGCTGGGCTTGAGCACGCCGCCGGTCAGGCGGGTCAGCGGCCGGTGCAGCAGCTGCCGGGGATCATAGATCGCAAGCATGGTCCGGGATCCGTTCAGGCCGCCGCATCGAGCTCGCCGCCGCCGGCGAGATACGCCGCGAGGCTGCCGTCGAGCGCCGCGTGGAAGCGGTCCAGGGCGGCGTCGACCTGTGCGTCGTCGATGATCAGCGGCGGCGCGAAGACCACGGCATCGCCCAGGGCCCGTACCACCAGCCCGTTCTCGAAGGCGCGCTGCTGGACATCGGCCGGCATCTTCCGGTTGGCCGGGAAAGGCTGGCGCGAGCGCTTGGACCGCACCAGCTCCACCCCCCACATCAGGCCGATGCCGCGGACCTCGCCCACCAGGGGATGGTCGCTCAGCCGCCGCAGTCCCGCCCCAAGCCGGGCACCGACGCGGGCGGCGTGGTCGATCAGCCCGTCCTCTTCATAGATGCGCAGGGCCTCCAGCGCCACGGCGCAGGCCACCGGATGGGCGCCATAGGTGTAGCCATGGCCGAACACGCCGATTTTCGCGCTCTGCTCCCGCATCGCCGCATAGATCCGGTCGGAGACCAGCAGCGCCGACAGCGGCATGTAGGCGGCGGTCAGCGCCTTGGCGCAGGTGATCATGTCGGGCTGGATGTCGAGCGACTGCGTGCCCCACCAGGCGCCGGTGCGGCCGAAGCCGGTGATCACCTCGTCCACCACCAGCAGGACGTCGTGCCGGCGCAGCACCTCCTGCACCTTGGCGAAGTATGTCGCGGGCGGCACCACCACGCCGCCCGTCCCCATCACCGGCTCGGCGAAGAACGCGGCCACCGTCTCCGGCCCTTCGGCCAGGATCAGCGCCTCCAGCTCCTCGGCCAGGCGGGTGGCGAAGGCCTCCTCCGTTTCCCCCGGCCGCGCCTCGCGGTAGTGATGCGGGCAGGAGACGTGCAGGAACCCGTCCAGCGGCAGGTTGAAGTCGCGATGCAGATGCGGCAGGCCGGTCAGGCTGGCGGTCGCGATCGAGGTGCCGTGATAGGCCCGGCGCCGGCCGATGATCTTCCGCTTCTCCGGCCGGCCAAGCGCGTGGAAATAGTACCAGGCCAGCTTGATCGCGGTGTCGTTGGCCTCCGAGCCCGAGCTCTGGAACAGCACCTTCGACATCGGCACCGGGGCCAGCTGGATCAGCCGCTCGGCCAGGTCGACCGCGGGACCGGTCGAGCGGTGGGCGAAGTTCTGGTAGTAGGGCAACGTCTCGAACTGCTTCTGCGCCGCCCGGGCCAGCCGCGTCTCGCTGAGGCCCAGCGCCGCGCACCACAGGCCGGCCATGCCTTCGATATATTGCCGGCCGTCATCGTCATAGACATAGGCCCCCTCCCCGCGCGCCATCACCGTCGGCCCCACCTGCTCGTGCAGCGCGAGATTGGTCTGCGGGTGGATGTGATAGGCCACATCCCGGACGCGGAGCGAATTCGAGGTCATGTTCCCTTCCTTTCCGGGCCTCGCGGGCCCGTTCTCAATGGCGGCCCCGGGCCTGCAGGATCTGGGCCGCGACCAGCACCAGGATCGACAGCGCGACGAGGAGCGAGGAGATGGCGGCGACCGTCGGGTCGACCTGGTCGCGGATGTTGGCGAACATCCGCTTGGTCAGGGTCGAGGACGTGCCGCTGCTGATGAACAGGGCCACCACCACCTCGTCGAAGGAGGTGACGAAGGCGAACAGCATGCCCGACAGCACCGGGATCCGGATCTGCGGCAGCGTCACGGTGAAGAAGGCCCGGGGGCGCGACGCGCCGAGGCTGCGCGCCACCCGCTCCTGGTTCATGTCGAAAGTCTTGAGGCCGTTGCCGACGGCGATGATCACGAACGGGATTGCCAGCACGGTGTGTGCCAGGACCAGCCCGGTCAGGGTGTTGTTCAGGCCGAGCCGGGCATAGACGAAGAACGCGCCGACCGCGACCAGGATCAGGGGCACCAGCATCGGCAGCATCAGGACGCCGCGCACGAGGCCGCCGAACACGCCCCGGGCCGCGTGCAGCCCGTAGGCGGCAAGGGTGCCGAGCCCGGTCGCGAACACGGTCGTCAGCACCGCGACCTTGAGCGAGACGACCGTGGCGGCGCGCCATTCCGGCGAGGAGACATAGGCGTCGTACCAGCGGAGGCTCCACACCCGCGGCGGGAATTCCAGGTACTGCGAATCCGAGAAGGACATCGGGACCACGATCAGGCAGGGCACCACCAGGAAGACCAGGACCAGGCCGGCCAGGGCGTAGAGCCAGAGCCGGCCCCCATGGGTGATCTGCGTCGCGGATGCGGGACGGCCGAGCATCACTCCCCTCCCTCCACCCCGGGCACGCGGAGCAGCCGGCGCAGGCCCAGCAGCACGATGGCGGTGATAGCGAGCAGCACGACGCCCAGCGCGCTGGCGGCCCCCCAATTGCCGAACAGGGCGATGTTGTCGGCGATCTGCATCGACCACATCGCCACCTTGCCGCCGCCCAGCAGTGCCGGCGTCAGATAGAAGCCGAGGCACAGCACGAAGGTCAGGCCCACCCCCGCCGCCAGCCCCGGCATCGACAGCGGCAGGAACACCTGGCGGAAGGCGCGGGACGGCGACGCCCCGCAATTCGCCGCGGCCAGCAGCAGCGCCGGGTCGATCGTCTTCATCGAGGCATAGAGCGGCAGGATCAGGAAGGGCAGCATCACATGGACCATGCCGATCACCGTCCCCAGCATGTTGTGCACCAGCTCCAGCGGCTGGCCGATGATGCCGAGTCCGAGCAGCCAGGAATTGATCACGCCCTCGCGCTGCAGCAGCACCAGCCAGGCATAGGTGCGGACCAGGACGGAGGTCCAGAACGGCAGGACGATGAACAGCAGCAGCACCTGCGCGATCCGCGGCGGGACCTGGACCAGGAGATAGGCGACGGGATAGCCGAGGACGACGCAGCAGGCGGTGACGATGCCGGCGATCTCGAAGGTGGTGACGAAGCCGCGGACATAGGCCGGGCGCAGCAGCCGCGCATAGTTGGCGACGGTCGGGTCCCCGGCCGCGTCGAAGCCGGACAGCCAGACCAGCCAGCCGAGCGGCAGCAGCAGCACCAGGGCGACCAGGATCAGGGCGGGCAGGCTGAGCAGGCCGAGACCCAGCCGCTGCCGCCACGCCGCCCCGCGCAGCAGGCCGTGGTTCAGCCCGGCCGGCGCCAGGCCGTGCGGGATGCTGGTCATGCGGCGGCGTCCCCGACCAGCGTCGTCGCGGCCGGATCGAGCCAGAGGCGCAGCGCGTCGCCGGCCCGCGGCAGGGCCACCCCGCCGCCGCCGGAATGGCGGACCGCGATCTCGCCCTCCTCCGGCAGCCGCACCGAGACCAGGTGGCTGTCGCCCTGGTAGGAGACGTCGACCACCGTGCCGTCGATGCGGTTGTCCCGCGCGTCGGACCCCGCCCAGCGCAGCCGCTCGGGCCGGACCACCAGCCAGGCTCGGGCCGCGCCCGGCGGCGGGGATGCGGCGGTCCTGAGCGGCCGCCCCTGCAGCCGGAAGCCGTCCGCCGTGCGCTCCACCGGTAGGAAGCCGGTATCGCCCATGAAGCCGGCGACGAACCGGTCGGTCGGCCGGTCGTAGATCGCCTCGGGCGTGCCCAGCTGGACCAGCCGCCCGCGGTTGAGCACGGCGATCCGGTCCGACATCGTCAGCGCCTCGCGCTGGTCGTGGGTGACATAGACGGTGGTCATGCCCAGGCGGCGGTGCAGCCGCTTCAGCTCGACCTGCATATGCTCGCGCAGGTTCTTGTCGAGGGCGGACAGCGGCTCGTCCATCAGCAGCAGGCGGGGCTCGAACACGATGGCGCGGGCCAGCGCGACGCGCTGCTTCTGCCCGCCGGACAGCTCATGGATGCCGCGCCCGCCCAGATGGTCCATCTGCACCGTCGCCAGCGCGTCCCTCACCCGGCCGGTCAGCGCCCCACGGCCGACGCCGCGCAGGCGCAACGGATAGGCGACGTTGTCGAACACCGTCATGTGCGGGAACAGGGCATAGTTCTGGAACACCATGCCGAGGTCGCGCTTGTGCGGCGGCCGGGTCAGGAACTCGACGCCGTCGACCAGGATGCTGCCGCTGTCGGGCCGGACGAAGCCGGCCAGCACGTTCAGCAGCGTG
>NZ_JBCNNF010000012.1:0-36745 GCF_039594555.1 Inquilinus sp. | reverse complement strand
ATCATCGAAGCGCCGGCCGACGATCTGCAGCCCGATCGGCGCCCCGGCCCTGGTGTAACCGCAGTTGATCGACACCGCCGGCTGCTCGGACATGTTCCAGACCACGGTGTAGCCGATATGCTCGAATGGTTTGTCCGGGTCGTTGACCGGCGACGCCCAATCGGCCGGAAAGCGGGCCACCGGCGCGGTCGGCGACAGCACGAAATCCAATGATCCGAACAGCTTGGCGGCCGTCTTTCGCATCTCCATCGTGCGGTTGAAGCCGCGCATCACGGCGAGGCCGGAGCGCTGCGCCCCCGATTCCGCCCAGGCGCGGATATAGGGCAGGATCTTCGCCCGCCCACTCTCCGGCAGCTTCTCGACATCGTCCCAGGCGCGGGCTCGCCAGAAATCGTCCAGTCCGTCCAGCATCTCGCGGGTTAGGATCGCAGGTACCGGCTCGACGATCGCCCCTTCCGCCTGTAGCAGCCGGGCGGCGGCCTCGACCGCCTCCCCCACCTCCGGGTCCAGCGCCATGCCGGCGCCGATGTCCATCATCAGGCCGATGCGCAGGCCCTTGGGGTCGATCGCCAGGTCGGACCAGGCGATCTCCGCCGGCGGCAGGCTCATGCCGTCCCGCCCGTCCGGCCGCGACAGCACCGATATGGCCAGCGCGGCGTCGGCCACCGTCCGGGTCATCGGCCCGGCGACACGGCCGACATAGGGCGGGTCGATCGGAATCCGCCCCAGGCTGGGCTTCAGCCCGACGATGCCGCACCAGCCGGCCGGCAGCCGGACCGACCCGCCGATATCGGTGCCGACATGGATCGGCCCGTAGCCGGCGGCGGCCGCCGCCCCCGCCCCGGCGCTGGAGCCGCCCGGATTGGTCGACAGGTCCCAGGGGTTGCGGGCCAGCTTGTGGAAGCTGGAGAGGCCGGAGGACAGCATGCCGTAATCCGGCATGGTGGTCTTGGCCAGGAGCACGGCGCCGGATTCGCGCAGCCGGGCGGCGGGCGGCGCGTCCTCGGCGGCCGGCACCAGCGGCGTCGCCGCGGTGCCGACCGGCACCGGCACGCCCTTGGTGGCAATGTTGTCCTTGACCGTCACCGGCACGCCGTCGACCGGGCCCAGCGGCGCGCCCTCGGCCCAGCGCCGGGCCGAGTCCGCGGCGGCGGCGCGGGCGGCGGCCGGGTCCAGCGCCCACAGGGCGTTCAGCTTCGGCTCCCACGCCTCGATCCGCTGCAGCACCGCCTCGGTCACCTCCACCGGCGACAGGCTGCGGTCGCGGTAGCGGGCGACGAGATCGACGGCGGAGAGATCGGCAAGCGAGGTCATGCGTCACCGGCTGAGCAAGAAGACGGATGTCCTGCCCAGCTAAGCGGAAATCCGCCGCCCGGCCAAGCCGAATGGCCGGACATTTCGTGACGGCATGGAAGGGTTGCGGCAGAAGCGCTACCCCGCCTCCTCCTGGAACGCCTCCTCGCGCTTGCGGCGGATCGCCGGGCTGATCATCACCAGCAGCACGCCCACAGTCAGCAGCAGCAGCACGGCGCTGATCGGCCGGGTCAGGAACACCGTGGCGTCGCCGCGCGCCAGCAGCATGGCGCGGCGCAGATTCTCCTCCATCATCGGCCCCAGGATGAAGCCGAGCAGCAGCGGCGCCGGCTCGCAATCCAGCTTCACCAGGATGTAGCCCACCAGCCCAAACAGCACCGTCAGATAGACGTCGAAGACGTTGTTGTTGAGGCTGTAGACCCCGATGCAACAGAAGGCCAGGATCGCCGGGAACAGCAGATGGTACGGCACCTTCAGCAGCCGCACCCAGATGCCGATCAGCGGCAGGTTCAGCACGATCAGGAAGAAGTTGCCGATCCACATCGAGGCGATCAGGCCCCAGAACAGGTCCGGCTGCTCGGTCATCACCAGCGGGCCGGGCTGGATGCCCTTGATGATCATGGCACCGACCATCAGCGCCATCACCGGCGTCGGCGGAATGCCCAGCGTCAGCATCGGGATGAAGGAGGTCTGGGCACCGGCGTTGTTGGCCGATTCCGGCCCGGCCACGCCCTCGATCGCGCCCTTGCCGAACTCCTGCGGCCGGCGGGAGATCTTCTTCTCCAGCGAATAGGCGGCGAAGGAGGAGAGGATCGATCCGCCGCCCGGCAGGATGCCGAGGATTGAGCCCAGCGCAGTGCCGCGCAGGATCGCCGGCGTCATCCGCCGCGCATCCTCGCGCGTCGGCAGCAGGCCGGAAACCTTGCGCACCATCACGTCGCGCAGGTGTTCGGCCTCCAGGTTGCGGATGATCTCGGCGATGCCGAACAGGCCCATCGAGATGGCGACGAAGTTGATGCCCTGCGACAGCTCGGGGATGCCGAAGGTGTAGCGCGGCGTGCCGGTCTCGACATCCTGCCCGACCATGCCGAGCAGCAGGCCGAGCGCGATCATGCCGAGCGCCTTGAGCACCGAGCCATGCGCCAATGCGACGGATGCGACGAGGCCGAGCACCATCAGCGAGAAGTACTCCGCCGGCCCGAATTTCAGCGCGACGGCGGCCAGCGGCGGCGCGAACAGCGCGATCAGCAGCGTGGCGACGGTGCCGGCGAAGAAGGAGCCGATGCCGGCGGCGGCCAGGGCGGCGCCCGCCCTGCCCTGCTTCGCCATCTGGTAGCCGTCGATCGCCGTCACCACCGAGGCTGATTCGCCCGGCAGGTTGATCAGGATCGCCGTGGTCGAGCCGCCATACTGCGAGCCGTAATAGATGCCGGCCAGCATGATCAGGGCCGAGATCGGCGGCAGCACGAAGGTGGCCGGCAGCAGCATGGCGATGGTCGCGGTCGGACCCAGGCCCGGCAGCACGCCGACCAGCGTGCCCAGCAGCACCCCGACGAAGCAGTAGGCGAGATTGGTCGGCGTGAAGGCGACGCCGAAGCCGAGAATGAGGTCGTGCAGCAGATCCATGATCGCCTCAGTTCCCGAACCAGCGGCCGAAGATGGGGATCGGCAGGCCGAGCCCCCAGACGAAGACGGCGATGCAGAAGACGGTCATGACCACCGCCGCCGCGGCCGCGACCGGCGCCCGGAACCGGATGCTGGCGAAGGCGCCGGCGAACACCACGACCAGCACCGACACCGCCAGGCCGCCGCCGCGCAGCAGCAGCCCGAACAGCAGCATCGCCGCCAGCACCACGGCCCCGCCGCGCCAGGCCCACTGCCCGACGCCCTCGCCCTCCAGCACGAAGGAGCGGACCAGGGTGATCAGCCCGATCAGGCCCAGGATGGCGGCCAGCACCGTCGGGAAATAGCCCGGCCCCATCTTGATGGCCCGGCCCATGGGATAGCCCTGGGCGATCCAGCCGAACGCGATCGCCAGGGCAAGGAAGATCAGCCCGGACCAGAAGTCCTTGGGATGACGGATGGAGAGGCGCATCGCGGCTCCTGGATCCGGTGGTTATCGCTTGAGTCAGCGGCGCGAGAGCCCGTCATCGCGAGCCCGGAAGGGGCGTGGCGATCCAGCGGCACCGCCCTCTGGATCGCCCCGTCGCTGCGCTCCTCGCGATGACGGTTTCAGCGAATGAGGCGCACCGAACACCCGGCCGACCATCAATCGGCGTAGACGCCGGCGGCGGTGATCACCGGCTGCCATTTGGCGATCTCGGCCTTCAGATAGGCGTCGAGCGCCGCCGGGGTCGCCTGCGCCAGCGCCACCGGCTCGGTGCCGAGATCGGCGAAGCGCGCGACCACGTTGGGGTCCTTGAGCGCGGCCTGCAGCGCGGCCTCGAGCTTCTCGACCACCGGCTGCGGCGTGCCCTTGGGGGCGTAGAGCCCGTGCCAGATGCCGATCCTGAAGTTGGGCAGCCCGGCTTCGGTCGTGGTCGGCACGTCCGGCAGCGACGGCACCCGCTTCTCGCTGGTGACGGCGTAGACCTTGATCTTGCCGCCCTTGATCTGGCTGGTGGTGTTGGTGGTCTGGTCGCACATGAAGTCGAACACGCCGCCCAGCAGGTCGTTCATCGCCGGGCCGGTGCCTTTGTAGGCGACGGTGGTCAGCTGGGTGCCGATCGCCTCCATAAACAGCATGCCGCAGAGATGCGAGGCCGAGCCGACGCCGGCATTGGCGATCGTCACCTTGTCCTTGTTGGCCTTGGCGTACTCGACCAGCTCCTGCATCGACTTCGCCTCGAAGTCGCCGCGGGCGACGAAGGTCATCGGCACGTCGGTGACCAGGCCGATGCCGGCGAAGGCCTCGCCCGGCTTGTAGTCCAGGTTGCGGTAGAGGGTGGCGCTGGTGGCTTGGCCGATATGGTGCAGCAGCACGGTGTAGCCGTCCGGGTCGGCCTTGGCGACGCGCCCGGCGCCGATGGTGCCGCCGGCGCCGCCGACATTCTCGACGATCACCTGCTGGCCCAGCGTCTTGCTCATCGGCTCGGCGATTAGCCGCGCCACCGTATCGGTCGGCCCGCCGGCGGCGAAGGGCACGACCATGGTGATGACGCGGTTCGGATAATCCTGGGCTGCGGTCGGCAGGGCAAAGGCAAAGGCCGTGGCGGCAAGCAGGCCGAGGCCGATCCGGCGGCTGAAACTCATAGACGTGACCCCCTTCGTGTTCGTCGGATCCGGCCGTTTCGCATCGGCCGTGAATTTTTTGGCAATCTAACCTGTCCTTTTCGGAAGGCACAGTTGCTTTTCCCGGCGCTGGCGTCGCAGCCGGGGCCGTGCCAGTGTCCCGGCATGCTGCGCCCGAACTTCTACGTCCATCCGTCGCTCGACCGCGCCGGCCGCTACCGCCGCGACACCGAGTGGATCGCCCGCGTCACCATCAGCGAGCACACCCGCATCCTGCCGGTGTGGCAGGGCCGCAACCTGATCGTCGGGCCGCCGGAGGCGCCGCATGTCGCCATGGTGCCGGCGACCGAGACGTGGTGGCGCAGCGTCGCGGCCGAGACGGTGATGCTGGGCATCGACGGCGACGTCACCTATCTCGCGGTCGACATCAGCGGCATCGCCGACCCGGCCGCCGACCCGGTGTTGGCCGGGTTCGGCAGCTTCCTCGACCTGCGCGCGGTCGGGCCCCTGCTGCCGCATGAGGAAGGCGCCCTGCTGGCCTATGCCCGCGGCATGGTGTGGTGGCATTCGCGCCACCGCTTCTGCGGCGTCTGCGGCCATCCGACGGTCAGCAGCGATGCCGGCCACCGCCGCGACTGCACCAATCCGGAGTGCCGCACCCAGCATTTCCCGCGCACCGACCCGGCGGTGATCATGCTGATCCATGACGGCGACCGGGTGCTGCTGGGCCGCCAGAAGGCGTGGCCGCCCGGAATGCATTCGGTGCTGGCCGGTTTCCTGGAGCCGGGCGAGAGCCTGGAAGACGCGGTGAAGCGCGAGGTGCTGGAGGAGGCGGGCATTCGCGTCGACGACGTCCGCTACCACTCCAGCCAGCCCTGGCCGTTCCCGCAATCGCTGATGGTGGGGTTCACCGGCCGGGCCGTGACCTCCGACCTGCAGGTCGACCAGGACGAGCTGGAATCCGCCGCCTGGTTCGAGCGCGGCTGGCTGCGCCGCCATGTCGACGACGAATCGTTCCGCCTGCCCCGCCGTGACAGCATCGCCCGGCGCCTGCTGGAGGACTGGCTGGCGGAGTAGCCGCCGGCCGGCCTGCCCTCACTCGTCCGCGGCGAGCTGGCTCGGGTCGCGGCGGAAGGGGTGGGCCGGATAGACGCCGAGCAGGTGGAAGTTGCGGGTGAAGAACTGCAGCTCCTCCAGCGCGAAGCGCAGCGACTGGTCGTCCGGATGGCCTTCAACGTCGGCGTAGAACTGGGTCTGGCTGAACCGGCCGCCCAGCATGTAGCTCTCGAGCTTGGTGATGTTCACGCCGTTGGTGGCGAAGCCGCCCAGCGCCTTGTAAAGGGCGGCCGGCACCGACCGCACCTCGAACACGAAGGTGGTCATCACCGGGCCGTTGTTCGGCTTCGGCCGCACCGGGTCGCGCGACAGCACCACGAAGCGGGTGGTGTTGTGCTCGGCGTCCTCGATGTCGCTGGCCAGGATCTCCAGCCCGTAGATCTCGGCCGCCAGGCGGCTGGAGATGGCGGCGATGCCATGATCCGACTGCTCGGACACCATGCGGGCGGCGCCGGCGGTGTCGGCATGGTTGACCGGCTTCAGGCCGCGCGCCCGCAGCCACTGCCGGCACTGGCCCAGCGCCTGGACATGGCTGTGCACCTCGCGGATGTCGGTCAGCTTGGTGCCCGGCAGCGCCACCAGCTGGTGATTCACCCGCAGGAAATGCTCGCCGATGATGTGCAGGCCCGATTCCGGCAGCAGATGGTGCATGTCGGCGACGCGGCCGGCGATCGAGTTCTCGATCGGGATCATGCCGAGATCGGCCCGGCCGTCATGGATCGCCGCCAGCGCCTCCTCAAAGGACGGGCACGGCACCGTCTCCGCATCCGGGAAGGCCTGCCGGGACGCCATGTCGGAATTGGCGCCGGCCCAGCCCTGGAACGAGATCCTCATCGCGCGGCTCCTTCCGCAAGCAGGCGCCGGGCGCGCTCCAGCTCCTCCTGGGTGTCGACGCCGAGCGGCACGGTGTCGACGATTGCGACGTCGATCCGCATGCCGGCGGTCAGCGCCCGCAGCTGCTCCAGCTTCTCGCGCCGCTCCAGCGCCGAGGGCGGCAGCGTCACATAGCGCTCCAGCGCCGCCCGGCGATAGGCGTAGAGGCCGATATGGTGCAGCAGCGGCCCGTCGCCCGACGGCGCCGTGGTGCGGGTGAAGTAGTAGGCCCGGCCGGTCCGCGCCCCCTCCTCCCGCTCGACGATCGCCTTGACGATGGCGGGGTTCGCCTTCTCCTCCTCGCGCACGATCACCGCGGCCAGCGTGCCGATATCCACCGCCGGGTCGTCGAGCAGCGCCATGGCGGCCCGCGGCAGCGCCGGGTCCAGCGTCGGCAGGTCGCCCTGGACGTTGACCACGATGTCGTGGCGGCCCTCCGGATCGACGCTGCGCAGCGCCTGGGCGATGCGGTCGGAGCCCGAGGGCAGGTCCGGATCGGTCAGCACGGCGGTGCCGCCGGCCGCCTCGATCGCGTCGGCGATCGGCCGGTCGCCACAGGCGACGACGACGGGGCCGAGGCCGGCCGCGACCGAGCGGCGCCAGACATGGACGATCATCGGCTCGCCATGGATGTCGGCCAGCGGCTTGTTCGGCAGGCGGGTCGCGGCCAGGCGGGCCGGGATGACGACGATGGGGTTGGACGCGACGAGGTTGGGCGAGGTCATGATGCCGCGTCATCCACCCTTGCCGCGACGCCGTCAAGACCGCGCCGAATCCCGGATCGCCGGGAGATCGCCGGGCTGGGGGTCGCGGCCGTCCCCGACGAAGGTCGCAAAGGGTGTCGCAGCCGGACATCGCCCCTTGCCAGACCGATTGGAACGCCTCTACAAGACGGCCGGGCCCGTACGACCGAATCGAGTCGTGCGTCCGGGGAGGTTGCCGTCGCGCTTCGAGGTGAGATCCGGCATGGAATTCAATAAAATATTCGCCGCTGTCCTGCTGGCCGGCATCATCGGAATGGCGACCGGCATCGTGGCCGATATCCTGGTCTCGCCGGAGCCGCTGCACGAGAACGCCTACAAGGTCGATACCAGCGCCGTCGCCAGCGCGCCGGCCGCCGGCGCCGAGCAGGCTGGGCCGTCGATCCCGCCGATCGCGCCGCTGCTGGCCAGCGCCGATCCCGCCAAAGGCCAGGCCTTGTCGAAGGCCTGCACCGCCTGCCACACCTTCGAGAAGGGCGGCCCCAACAAGGTCGGCCCGAACCAGTGGAACCTGGTCGACGCGCCGATGGGCCACAAGGACGACTTCAACTACTCGGCCGCGATCAAGAAGAAGCACGAGGAAGGCGCCCACTGGACCTATGAGGAGCTGAACGAGTTCCTGGCCGGTCCGAAGGCGCATATCCCGGGCACGACCATGACCTATGCCGGCATGAAGAGCGAGAAGGACCGGGCCGACCTGATCGCCTGGCTGCGCACCAATGCCGATACGCCGGCGCCGCTGCCGAGCCCGGATGCCGCCCCTGCCGGGGGCGCGGCTCCCGCGGGCGGTGCCGCCCCGGCCGGCGGGGCCGAGCAGGCGCCGAAGAGCGGCGGCTGACCGCCGCAGCGTTGCAGTTCCCGGAACGGGACCGCCAAAAGCGGTCCCGTTTCCGTTTATGTCTGGCTTTATCCGGCGCCGTGAGATTCCCTAGAGTCCGTTTCTCTGCCGGCGCCTCTGCGGCGCCGGACCGCCGGTCCGGGATTTCCATGCGCGTCATTGCCGCCCTGCTGCTCACCCTCGCCCTCGCGGCCCCCGCCGCTGTTCGGGCGCAGGAGCCGCAGGCGATCCCTGGCGGCGAGCCTGCGGCCAGCCACGCACTGGCCCTGTTCGGTGAGCCGAAGTATCCGGCCGGCTTCGACCATTTCGACTATGCCGATCCGGATGCGCCGAAGGGCGGCAGCGTGGTGCTGGGCACGGTCGGCACCTTCGACACGCTGAACCCGATCCCCCTGGGTGGCCAGCCGCCGCGCTCGCTCGGGCTGCTCTATGATTCGCTGATGGTCGAGAGCCAGGACGAGTCCGGCGTCTATTACGGCCTGCTGGCGGAGAGCGTGACGATTCCGGACGACTCCTCCTGGGCCGTCTTCACCCTGCGGCCTGAGGCGCGCTGGCACGACGGCGTGCCGGTCACGGCCGCGGATGTGGTGTGGAGCTGGGAGACGGTGCGCGACAAGGCCGAGCCGTTCCTGAAGTCCTTCTTCCGCGACGTCACCGGCGCCGAGGCGCTGGACGACCGCCGGGTGCGCTTCACCTTCGCCAGCCGCAACACCCGCAAGCCGATCGGCCAGGTGGCCTCGGCGCTGCCGATCCTGCCGAAGCACTGGTGGACCTCGAACGGCCGCGATGTCGGCCAGGGCACCGTCGAGCCGCCGCTGGGCAGCGGCCCCTACCGGATCGCGTCGGTCGATCCGGGGCGGACGCTGGCCTGGGAGCGGGTGCCGGACTATTGGGGCCGCGACCTGCCGGTGAATCGCGGCCTGTGGAACGTCGACCGCATCCGCTACGACTATTACCGTGACCGCGACGTCGAGTTCACCGCGTTCAAGGGCGGCGCCTCCGACTTCCGGCAGGAATTCACCTCGCTGTTCTGGGCCACCGGCTACGACATCCCGGCGGCGCGCGACGGCCGCCTCATCCGCGCCGAAATCGCCAGCGAGGATCCGCGCGGCATGCAGGGCTATCTGTTCAATCTGCGCCGCCCCCCCTTCTCCGACCCCAAGGTCCGCGAGGCGCTGGGTTGGCTGTACGACTTCGAATGGGTCAACAAGACCCTGTTCTCCGGCCTGTACGACCGGCTGACCAGCTATTTCAACGCCGAGGGCTTCCGCTCCTCCGGCGTGCCGGAGGGCGAGGAGAAGGCGCTGCTGGAGCCGTTCCGCGGCCAGGTGCCGGACGCGCTGTTCGACACCCCGTTCACCCTGCCGGTGACGGACGGCAGCGGCAACATGCGCGACAATATCCGCATCGCGCTGCGCCTGTTGAAGGAGGCCGGGTGGGAACAGCGCGACGGGGTGATGACCAACATCGCCACCGGCGCGCCGATGCGGTTCGAGATCCTGATCGACCAGGCGATCTTCGAGCGGACGACCCAGCCCTTCATCGACCGGCTGCGGCAGGTCGGCATTCAGGCGTCGCTGCGCCGGATCGACGCGGCCCAGATGCAGAAGCGGCGACAGGCCTTCGATTACGACATCATGCCGCTGGCCCTCGCCTTCTATCCCCCGCCGGGCAGCGAGCTGCGCAACTATTTCGGCTCCGCGGCAGCGGGGATCGAGGGCTCGGCCAATATCATGGGCATCCGCAACCCGGTGGTGGACGCGCTGATCGACAAAGTCGTGGCCGCCCGCGACCTGTCGTCGCTGCAGGTTGCGACCCGGGCGCTCGATCGCGTGTTGTTGTGGAATCGCTATGCGATCCTGCAATGGGGCAAGAGCGACGCCTGGGTGACCTATTGGAACCGCTTCGGTCAGCCGAAGACGCAACCGTCGCATCGCTTCGGCGACCCGAATGGGATCGCGTTTCCCTCGACCTGGTGGATCGATCCGGCGAAAGATGCGGCGCTGACGCGCGGCGGAGGATAGAGAGAGACGCATGATCACACGGCGCCAATTCTCGATCGGCTCGATGCTCTCGGTTGCGGGAGCCTCGATCCCCCTGCCCCGGGCCTTCGCCCAGGGGGCGGCGGCGGCCACGCCCGGCTACGGTGCGCCGACCTACTACCTGCCGATGCTGGACCTGAAGGCGGCCTATCCGAAGGACTTCCCGCACTGGAACTATGTCCGCCCGGATGCCCCCAAGGGCGGCAAGCTGGTGCTCGGCGTCTTCGGCAGCTTCGACACGCTGAACAACATGACGACGGATGGCACAGACGCAGCAGGCGTCGGGGCCATCAACGACGCGTTGATCACCGCCAATCTCGACGAGCTCGACACCTACTACGCCGATGCCGCTGAATCGTTCGTGGTCTCGGACGACAAGCTGTCGATCATCTTCACGATGCGCGACGGCCTGCGCTTCCATGACGGCCATCCGATGACGGCCGAGGACGTCGCCTATACGCATCAGCTGCTGCGAGAAAAGGGAGCGCTGCGCTTCCGCGCCCGCTTCTACGACGATATGGAGAGCATCGAGGCGCTGGACGAGCGACGCGTCCGGTTCACGGCCAAGTCCTTGAAAAATCCTCAACTGCTCAAGGCGATGGCGAGCTTCCCGATCCTGCCCAAGCATTGGTGGGAAAGCCGGGACTTCGGTGGCCTCACGATGGAGCCGCCGCTCGGCAGCGGCGCCTATAAGATCAAGTCAGTGGATCCAGGGCGCTCGATTACGCTGCAGCGGGTAGAAGACTATTGGGGCAAAGACCTGCCGCAGAATATCGGGTCGGCCAATTTCGACGAGATCACCTATCAGTACTATCGCGACCAGGATGTGCTGTATGAGGCGCTTAAGTCGGGCGAGTTCGACTTCATGGCCGTTGGCTCTGCCCAGCAATGGACGACTGGGTTCAAATCCGTCCCAGCCGTGCAGACCGGCGCGCTCAAACTGGAGGAAATCCCGGACGCATCGCCGCAATACTATCTTGGGATGATGTTCAACCTGCGACGGCCATATTTTTCCGATGTTCGGGTTCGGCGAGCCCTCAACTACCTCTATGACTTTGAGACCACCCAGAAAACCAACTACTACGGCCTCTACAGTCGCATCCACAGTTATTTTCCGAACACGCCATTCTCCTTCAGCGGGTTGCCGGAAGGCCGCGAGCTGGAGATCCTGGAGCGCTATCGTGGCAAGATCGCCGACGAGATCTTCACCACTGAGTTCAAGCAGCCGACCACGGACGGCAACGGCAACATCCGCGCCAATCTCCGAGCCGCGCTGGATCTGCTGAAGCAGGCCGGCTGGGAATCGCGCAACGGCAAGCTGACCAACGCCGCGGGTCAGGTGATGGCCTTCGAAATCGTCTACACCAGCCCGGAGACTGAGAAGACCATTCTGCCGTTCGTCGAAAATCTCCGTCGTGCCGGCATCCAGGCCTCACCCCGGCTGATGGATGTGCCCCAGTTCCGCAATCGCGTAAACAATTTCGAGTTCGACCTGATGCCGGCCCGGTTCGTGCCGTTCTTCCCGCCGGGAGAGGCCCTGCGCGGCGGCTGGAACTCCCGTTTCGCCGATCGGCCCGGCGACGAGAATTCGCAGGGGATCAAGGATCCGATCATCGACGAGCTGGTCGAGATGATCATCGCCGCCGACACCTATGACGAGAAGGCGGCCACCTGCAAAGCCTTCGACCGCTACGCCACCTGGCAGTTCTTCTCGATCGGCCTGTATGAGGACCCGGTCAATCGGATCGCCTACTGGGACATGTTCGGCCATCCCGAGACCCGGCCGAAAAACGATGTCGGCTTCCCCAGTACCTGGTGGTTCGACGGCAAGAACCCGAAGGCCCTGAGAGGGCAGCGCCGGTGATCCATTTGCGGAGCGAAGTCCGTCGCCATCCCTCTGGTTTTTTCGCGACGGACGTTTGACCGATGCTCGCCTACATCATCCGGCGCCTGCTGCTGATCATCCCGACGCTGTTCGGAATCATGGTGGTCAACTTCACCATCGTGCAGTTCGCCCCCGGCGGCCCGGTCGAGCAGATGATCGCCAAGCTGCAGGGCACCGCCACCGACGCGACCAGCCGGATCAGCGGTGGTGGCGGTGGGGATTTCGGCGGTCCGGCGGACAATTCCCAGCTCGGCGGCAGCAATGCCGCCTCCAGCAAGTACCGCGGCGCCCAGGGGCTGGACCCGCGCTTCATCGCCGAGATCGAGAAGCAGTTCGGCTTCGACAAGCCGCCGCTCGAGCGTTTCTGGCTGATGATCCACGACTATCTGAACTTCGATTTCGGCCGCAGTTACTTCAAGAGCGCGCGGGTGGTCGACCTCGTCATCTCCAAGCTGCCGGTGTCGATCTCGCTCGGCGTGTGGACCACGCTGCTGGTCTATCTGATCTCGATCCCGCTCGGCATCCGCAAGGCGGTGCGCGACGGGTCGCGGTTCGACATCTGGACCTCCGGCGCGGTCGTCGTCGGCTACGCGATCCCCAGCTTCCTGTTCGCGATGCTGCTGATCGTGACCTTCGCCGGCGGCCGCTATTTCGCCTGGTTCCCGTTGCGCGGCCTGGTCTCCGACGGCTGGTCGTCCCTGCCTTGGTACCAGCAGATCCTCGACTATCTCTGGCACATGGTGCTGCCGATCACGGCCATGGTGATCAGCGGCTTCGCCACCCTGACCATGCTGACCAAGAACTCCTTCATCGATGAGCTCGGCAAGATGTATGTGCTGACCGCGCGGGCCAAGGGCCTGACCGAGCGGCGCGTCCTGTACGGCCACATCTTCCGCAACGCCATGCTGATCGTCATCGCCGGCTTCCCGGCCGCGTTCATCGGCGTGCTGTTCACCGGGTCGCTGTTCATCGAGGTGATCTTCTCGCTCGACGGTCTCGGCCTGCTCGGCTACGAGGCCGCGATCCAGCGCGACTATCCGGTGGTGTTCGCCACGCTCTATGTCTTCACCCTGCTCGGCCTGGTGATGAAGCTGGTGCAGGACGTGACCTACACGCTGATCGACCCGCGGATCGACTTCGAGGCGCGCAATGTCTGAGGCCGCGCTGTCCCCCGGTCGCGACTTCGCCCATCCGCGGTTCCTCGGCTTCCGGATCCGGCCGATCACCGCCCGCCGCATCGCCAATTTCCGCGCCAACCGCCGCGGCCTGATCGCGCTGTGGCTGTTCCTGATCCTGTTCGTGGTGACGCTGTTCGCCGAGTTCATCGCCAATGACCGGCCGCTGCTGGTCAAGTATGACGGCCACTATTACGTGCCGGTGCTGGCGACCTATCCGGAGACGGCGTTCGGCGGCGAGTTCGAGACCGAGGCCGACTACCGCGACCCGTTCGTGCGCGACCTGATCAGCGCCAAGGGCTGGGCGATCTGGCCGCTGATCCCCTTCTCCTACCGCACCATCAACTACGACCTGAAGCAGCCGGCCCCCTCCCCGCCCTCGGAGGTCAACTGGCTCGGCACCGACGACCAGGGCCGTGACGTGCTGGCCCGGCTGATCTACGGCCTGCGCATCTCGATCCTGTTCGGCCTGACGCTGACGGCGATCGCGTCCGTCATCGGCGTCTTCGCCGGCGCGATCCAGGGCTATTTCGCCGGCTGGACCGACCTGATCTTCCAGCGGGTGATCGAGATCTGGTCCGGCATGCCGCAGTTGTACCTGCTGATCATCATGTCGTCTTTCTTCGTGCCGGGCTTCTGGACGCTCTTGTTCATCATGCTGCTGTTCGAGTGGATGAGCCTGGTCGGGGTGGTGCGGGCGGAGTTCCTGCGCGCCCGCAACCTGGACTACGTCCGCGCCGCCCGGGCGCTGGGACAGCCGGATCGGGTGATCATGTGGAAGCACGTGCTGCCCAACGCCGTGGTCGCCACCATCACCTTCCTGCCCTTTAACCTGACCGGCAGCATCAGCCTGCTGACCGGGCTGGACTTCCTCGGCCTCGGCCTGCCGCCCGGGTCGCCCTCGCTGGGCGAGCTGGTCAGCCAGGGCAAGGCCAACCTGCAGGCGCCGTGGCTGGGCTTCACCGCTTTCTTCTCGCTGGCCATCCTGCTCAGCCTCCTCGTCTTCATGGGCGAGGCGCTGCGCGACGCCTTCGACCCGCGCAAGACCCAGGCGGCCAGCGCCCCGCCTCCCGCCGCCGATCCTGTGACCGACCCCAAGGGCCAGACGCCATGACCGACACCTCGACCTCCGGCGAAAGGCTGCTCGAAATCCGCGACCTGGCCGTGGAGTTCCGGGTGCCCGGCGGCGCGGTGCCGGCGGTGAAGGGCGTGTCGCTGCATCTCGACCGCGGCGAGACCCTGGCGCTGGTCGGCGAGAGCGGCTCCGGCAAGTCGGTCACCGCCCTGTCGGTGCTGCAGCTGCTGCCCTATCCCAGCGCCCGTCACCCGAAGGGCAGCATCCGTTATCGCGGGCAGGAGCTGCTGGGCGCGCCGGAGAAGGTGCTGCGCGAGGTCCGCGGCAACAAGATCGCCATGGTGTTCCAGGAGCCGATGACCTCCCTGAACCCGCTGCACACGATCGAGAAGCAGGTCGGCGAGGTGCTGTCGGTGCACAAGGGCATGGGCAAGGCCCAGTCCCGCGCCCGGGTGCTGGAGCTGCTGCGCCTGGTCGGCCTGCCGAATCCGGAGCAGCGGCTGAACGCCTATCCGCACGAGCTGTCCGGCGGCCAGCGCCAGCGGGTGATGATCGCCATGGCGCTGGCAAACGAGCCCGACATCCTGATCGCCGACGAGCCGACCACGGCGCTGGACGTCACCATCCAGGCCCAGATCCTGGAGCTGATGCAGAGCCTGCAGCGCCGCTTCGGCATGGCGCTGCTGCTGATCACCCACGACCTCGGCGTGGTCCGCAAGATGGCGGACCGGGTCTGCGTCATGAACAAGGGCGAGATTGTCGAGGAGGGCGGGACCGAGGCGGTGTTCACCGCGCCCCGGCACCTCTACACCCAGCGCCTGCTGGCGTCGGAGCCGAAGGGCGACCCGGCGCCGCCCCCAGGCGATGCCCGCACCGTGGTCGAGGCCAGTGAGATCAAGGTTTGGTTCCCGATCAAGGCCGGCGTGCTGCGCCGCACGGTCGACCATGTGAAGGCGGTGGACGGCATCGACGTCACCGTGCGCGAGGGCCACACAGTCGGCGTGGTCGGCGAGAGCGGGTCGGGCAAGACCACGCTCGGCCTCGCCCTGCTGCGCCTGATCTCGAGCCAGGGGTCGATCCGCTACGGCCAGAAGGAGCTGCAGGGCCTGCAGTTCCGCGACATGCGGCCGCTGCGGCGGGAGATGCAGATCGTCTTCCAGGACCCCTATGGCTCGCTCAGCCCCCGCATGTCGATCGCCGAGATCATCGAGGAGGGGCTGCAGGTGCACCGCATCGGGGGCTCCGCGGCCGAGCGCGAGCGCATGATCGTGGCGGCGCTGGAGGAGGTCGGCCTCGACCCCGCCAGCCGGCACCGCTACCCGCACGAGTTCTCCGGCGGCCAGCGCCAGCGCGTCGCCATCGCCCGGGCCATGGTGCTGAAGCCGAAATTCGTGGTGCTGGACGAGCCGACCTCGGCGCTGGACATGTCGGTCCAAGCCCAGATCGTCGACCTGCTGCGCGGGCTGCAGGAGAAGCACCGCTTGGCCTATCTGTTCATCAGCCACGACCTGAAGGTGGTGCGCGCTTTGTCGGACGAGGTGATCGTCATGAAGAACGGCAAGGTGGTCGAGCACGGGTCGGCCGCGCAGATCTTCGACGCGCCGCAGCACCCCTACACCCAGGCCCTGCTAAAGGCCGCGCTGGAGATCAAGACGGCGGATACGGCCGAGGTGGCGGTCTGAAGGCTCTGGGATGAGACGCCCTCTCATGGCTGTCATTGCCGGGCTTGACCCGGCAATCCAGGGGCCGCCGAGGGCGGCTCTTGAAAGCCCCTGGATCCTCGGGTCAAGCCCGAGGATGACAGCAGTGTAGGGGTTGCCGAGTCAGAATCGCCCGCATCACTCCGCCGCCGTGACCTCCTGCGGCTGCGGCGCCGGCTTCACATGCGCCCGGGCCGCGGCGGCGCGGGCGCCCTGGGTCACCGAGAACATCTCCAGCGTGTCCAGCTCCTCCTCGCTCACCGGCGTCAGCGCCAGGTCGCGATAGGCCTTGCGGTCCGGGTCGGCCTTGATCCGCCGGCGGACCTGGTTGAAGCGCAACCACAGCCGCGCCATCGCCCAGTGCTTGGCCGCGGTCTCGCCGACATAGCGGAGATAGAATGGCACCGCCGGCTCGATCGGCAGGCCCGGGCGCCGCTGGGTCCGCACCTTGCGGCGCAGATAGCCTCCCTCCAGCGGGTGCAGCCCCTCGACATTGATGCAGGTGGTGAACCACAGCAGCAGGAACAGGATCTTGCCGACGCTGATGCCGGTGGCCGCCGCCCGGCGCATCACCGTCTCCATATGCTCGGGCGAGTAGTAGGTCTGCCAGGCCAGCTTGTAGGCCCGCTGCCACTCCTCGCGCGACATCAGCGCATGGCCGGTGGTGACGTGGTTCAGGTCGTAGCGGTTCAGGTCCGGGTCCATCGGGATGCCGGACTGGAACAGGTTCTTGTGGTCCTCCGACCCCGGCAGCGGCGTCAGGAAGAAGAACTCCAGCAGGTCGACCGGCAGCTCGCGCTGGATGATGCCGATGTCGCGGACGATCGATTCCGGCGTGTCGGTCGGGAAGCCCAGGATGTAGCCGGCATAGGTCATGGCGCCGACCGCCTTCCAGGCCAGCAGCATCTTGCGGTATTCGGTGATCTTGTTCTGCCGCTTCTTGGCGCCGACCAGGCTGTCCGGGTTGATGTTCTCCAGCCCGATGAACACCCGGGTCACCCCCGCCCGGCCCGCCTTCTCGATGAAATGCGGGATGCGGTGGCACATGGTGTCGACCTGGATGATCATCCGGAACGACAGCTTCTCCCGCTCCCGCAGCTCGATCAGCCGGTCGAAGATCGGCTCCCAGTCCTTGTTGCGCGCGAAATTGTCGTCGGTGATGAAGAACCGGCTGATGCCGCTCTTCACATTCTCGCGAATGATCTGCTCGACATCGTCGGGCGACCGGCGGCGCGACTTGCGGCCCTGGACGTTGATGATGGTGCAGAACGAGCACTGGAACGGGCAGCCGCGGCCGGCGTCGAAGCTGGTGTGCTGGCCGGCGGTGCGGCGCACCCGCGCGATCGGCAGCACCGGCATCGGCACGCCTTCGATGTTCGGCAGGTCGTCCATGAAGTTGTAGAGCGGCTTGAGCCGGTTGGCGAAGGCGTCGAGAAGCACCTCGTCCAGCCGCCCCTCGGCCTCGCCGGCGAACAGCGAGATGCCCAGCGCCTGCGCCTCCGCCACCTCCGGCTGCAGGCCGGGTAGCATGGCGATGGTGCCGGAGACGTGGAAGCCGCCGATGCCGACCTGCAGCCCCGCCACCCGCAGCGGCCGGGCGATGTCGACCGCCCGCGGGAACTGGTTCGACTGCACCCCGACCAGCGCCACCATGCCCGCCCCGGCCCGCCGGATCCGGCGGATGATCGCCTCCGGACGCACCCTTGTGTTGGTCTCGTCGATCGCGGTGATGACGATGTCGACGTCGGGGCCGAGGATCTGCCGCTCGGCGCAGTCGCCGGCCAGGCCGTACAGCACCGCCAGCGTGTTCGACGGGATCGCCGACCGCAGCCATTGGATGACGTAGCCGTCGTCGTCGTAATGCGACGGCTTGATCAAAATCAGTTCGAAAATCCGCTTCGCGCTCGTCCCAACCGCCATATCGGGCGTCCCCTGCCGGGTCTTGCTGATTCTGAATACCACGAATGCAGGGGGCCGGGCGACGATTGCCGCGGGCGGCGGCGAAGTTCATACAGAGGGTCACCATCGCAACGGCCGGTCCGGGACGCACGTCATGGCGAGCATCGATCTGAACTGCGACATGGGCGAGGGCTTCGGCGCCTGGGAGATGGGCGACGATTCGGCGATGCTGGAGATCGTCACCTCCGCCAACGTCGCCTGCGGCTTCCATGCCGGCGACCCGATCGTGATGCGGCGGACCCTGGCCCTGGCGCGAGACCGCGGCATCGGCGTCGGCGCCCATCCCGGCTTCCTCGACCTCTGGGGTTTCGGTCGCCGGATGATCAAGGGGAACACGCCGGAGGAGCTGGAGGCCCAGGTGGTCTACCAGATCGGCGCCCTGCAGGGCATCGCCAAGGCCGTCGGCCACAAGGTCACCCACGTCAAGGCGCATGGCGCGCTGAGCAATGTGGCGATGGTCGAGGATGCGGTGGCGCTGGCGATCGGCCGGGCCATCAAGTCGGTCGACCCGACCCTGGCCTATATGGTGCTGCCCGGCACGGCGCTGGAGCGCGCGGCGGTGGAGCTGGGCCTGCCGGTGGTGCGCGAGGTCTTCGCCGACCGCACCTATGAGGACGACGCCACCCTGACGTCGCGCAAGATCGCCGGATCGGTCATCCACGACGCCGAGGTCGCGGCCGAGCGGGTGCTGCGCATGGTCGAAGAGCAGGCGGTGACCAGCCGCAGCGGCAAGCGCATCCCGGTGCCGGTCGACACCGTCTGCGTCCATGGCGACACGCCGGGCGCGGTCGGCATCGCCCGCCGCATCCGCGAGCGGCTGGAGCAGTCGGGCATCCGCCTGGTGGCGCTGAAGGACCGGCCGGCCTGACGGGCCGCCGGCCCCGGCCCTTGCCCTCGCGGCACGGGACCGTTGCGCAGCGCGCTCTTGTAACCGAACCTTAACACGTCCATCTCCGAGGCCGCGGGCCTTCGCCGCCCGTATCGCCGCCCTGCCGTCCGGAGACGGAAATGATCCTCGATCGTCGCAGCCTTCTCGCCAGCCTCGGCCTGGCCGCGGCCGGCCTGTCGGTGATGGCCGTCGCCGATCCCGGGCCGGCGGACCACCGCACCGGCGGCGAGGACATCCCGGTCAAGCCCGGCGTCATCTACGCCATCGGCGAGAAGCGGGACGGCGGCTTCAACGAGGGCGCCCTGCGCGCGCTGGAATTCTTCCGCAGCGAGACCGGCGACGCCTTCCTGGAGGCCGAGCTGCCGTCGGCCGACGGCTTCGCCGCCGCGGCAGACGGGCTGATCCGCCAGGGCGCCACCCTGGTCATCGCCGTCGGCTTCTACTACGCCGACGCGGTGAAGGCCGCCGCCGCGGCCCATCCGGAGACCAGCTTCGTCCTGGTCGACGGCGTCGCCGAGGGGCCGAACATCCGCTCGATCGTGTTCCGCGAGCAGGAGGGCGCCTATCTGGTCGGCGTGCTGGCGGCGCTGGCCAGCAAGTCCGGCACCATCGGCTTCGTCGGTGCCGCCGATGTGCCGGTGCTGCGCAAATTCGCCGATGGCTACGCCGCCGGTGCCCTGGCGACACGGCCGGAGATCACTGTCCTGGCCAACTATATCGGCACCGACGCCACCGCCTTCCGCGACCGCGACGGGGCGACCGCGATCGCGCGCGACGAGATCGGGCGCGGCGCCGACGTCCTCTTCGCCGTCGCCGGCGAGGCCAATCTCGGTGTGTTCCAGGCGGCGCGCGATGCGGAGAAGCTGGCGATCGGCGTCGACAGCAACCAGAACGGCGTGGTGCCCGGCACCATCCTGACCTCGATGCTGAAGCGGGTGGACATCGCCGTGCTGCGCTCGCTCGACGACATGCGCGCGGGCACCTGGACCCCCGGCGTGGTGACGCTGGGCGTGCGCGAGCACGCGGTCGGCTGGGCGATCGACGACAACAACCGGCCGCTGGTCACCCCGGCGATGGAGGAGGCGGTCGAGACCGCCCGCCGCGCCATCGCCGACGGCACCATCACTGTGCCGGACCCGACGACCAAGTGACCTGCGGCTCCGCTTGCTTCGGCCCCAAGTCGTAGAATTAGCCTAAAAATTTAGATGTCATTGCCGAGCCCGACCCGGCAATCCGGAAGATGTCGACAGTCTCTGGATGCCCGGGCCAAGCCTGGCAGGACGCAGATAAAATTGCAGTTCATTCAGACAATTCACCCTCTGGCTGTCTTCTCTGCTCAAACCGCCGTTTCTGCCTCCAGAACCTCTCAAATTCACGGGAATGCAACCGAAGCCTCGTAGAGGTGTTCTCGGGAGTGGCAAGGGATTCTGCCCTTGCCGGATGAGGAAGGGGGAGACTTCGTCATGGCCGATCCGTTGCTCAACGAGTTCGTCGCCAACCATGTCGGCACGGACAATTCGGAATATGTCGAGATCAAGGGCGATGCCCTGACCGACTACAGCGGCTGGACGCTGGTGCAGATCGAGGGCGATGCCGGCGGCACCGGCCGCATCATCTCGGCCACCGCGATCGGCACCACCGATGCCGACGGCTATTGGAGCAGCGGCTTCCAGTCGAACCTGCTGCAGAACGGCAGCGGCACCCTGCTGCTGGTCGAGAATTACACCGGCAGCATCGGCCAGGACCTCGACACCAATGATGACGGCGTGCTCGACGCCACGCCCTGGACGCGGGCCGGCGACGGCGTCGCGATCGATGATGGCGGCAGCGGCGACCGCTTCTACAGCAGCACTATCCTGACGCCGAATTTTGACGGCGGCAGCATCACCGTCGGCGGCGCCTCGCGCCTGCCGGACGGCACCGACACCAATAGCCCGTCGGACTGGACGCGCAACGATTTCGACTTGGCCGGCCTGCCCGGCCAGGCCGGCACCCCGGTTCCGGGCGAGGCGCTGAACACGCCCGGCGCCGTGAATACGGCGGTGCCCGAGACCGAGCCGGATTTCCATGCGATCTACGAGATCCAGGGCGCCGGCCATAGCTCCGACTTCGCAGGCGACCGGGTGGCGACCCGCGGCGTGGTTACCGCCATCGCCGGCAACGGCTTCTACATCCAGGACGCCCAGGGCGACGGCAACACCGCCACCTCCGACGCCGTCTTCGTCTTCACCGGCGCCGGCGCCGTGCCGGCCGAGGTCCAGCTCGGCGTCACCCTCGACGTCACCGGCACGGTCACCGAGTTCCAGCCGGGCGGCGCCTCCTCCCACAACCTGACCGTCACCGAGATCACCGGCGCCAGCGTCGCGGTCTCGGCCGTGCAGCAGACCGTTCCGGTGGCGGTCAATATCGGCGCCGGCGGCTACGCGCCGCCGACCGAGGTGATCGACGATGACGGCCGCGCCGTCTTCGACCCGGCGCATGACGGCATGGACTACTGGGAGACCCTCGAGGGCATGCTGGTCGAGATCCCGGCCGCGGTGGTGGTCGGCCCGACCAACGGCTTCGGCGAGGCTTATGTCCTGGCCGACCATGGCGACCATGCCACCGGCACCCGCACCGGTGCCGGCGGCCTGCTGATCTCCGAGACCGACCAGCAGCCGGAGCGGATCCAGATCGACGACGACCTGCTGGGCGGCAGCATGCCGAAGCTCAATGTCGGGGCCCAGCTCGGCACCGTCCAGGGCGTGGTCGGCACCAATTTCGGCTGGTACGAGGTGCAGGCGACAAAGCCGGTCACGGTCGAATCCCCCGGCGCGCTGCAGCCGGAGACGACGACGCTGGCCGGCGACCGCGACCACCTGACCGTCGGCTCGATCAACCTGGAGAACCTCGACCCCAAGGTCGAGGATGTGAACCTGGTCCAGGACAAGAACCCGTCGAATGTCGATGACGATATCGGCAGCGGCAAGTTCGACCGGCTGGCGCAGCAGATCGTCTCGAACATGGGCTCGCCCGATGTGGTGGCGCTGCAGGAGGTGCAGGACAGCGACGGCGCCGAGATCACCGGCGTCACCTCCGCCGCCGAGACGGCGCGGGTGCTGATCGAGGCGATCGTCGCCCAGGGCGGGCCGCGCTACGAATATGTCGACGTGGCGCCGGAGGCCGGCACCTCGGGCGGGCAGCCCGGCGGCAACATCCGGGTCGGCTATCTGTACAACCCGGACCGGGTCGACCTGGTCGAAGGCTCAGTGCATGCGCTGACCGACCCGGATCTCTCGGACGGCGACGCCTTCGCCGCCAGCCGCCTGCCGCTGGCCGCCGACTTCGAGTTCAACGGCGAGACGGTGACGGTGGTGAACAACCACTTCACCTCGAAGGGCGGCAGCTCGCCGGCCTATGGCGACACCTTCCCGCCGGTGAATGGCGGCGAGAACCAGCGCGAGGCCCAGGCGGCGATCGTCAACGCCTATGTCGATGGCCGGCTGGCGGCCGACCCGGACGCCAAGGTGATGGTGGTCGGCGACCTCAACGAGTTCTCCTGGAACGACCCGCTGAAGCTGCTGCGCGGCGACACCGACGGCAGCCACGTGCTGAAGGACCTGGCCGACACGCTGCTGTCGCCGGAGGAGCGCTGGAGCTACGTGTTCGAGGGGGCGAGCCAGGAGCTCGACCACATGCTGGCGACCGACGGCGTCTATAAATCGGGGCTGGAGTTCGACATCGTCCACACCAATGCCGGCTTTGCGGACCAAGTCAGCGACCATGACCCGTCGGTGGCGCGGCTGCACATCCCGGCGCCGGGCACGCCGGAGAACCCGCACATCATCACCGCCGACAAGCCGACCTTCTTCTTCAACTTCGCCGTGGTGAAGGGGACGGAGGAGTTCGACGAGGTCCGCACCACGGTCAACGTCAAGGCCGACGATGCGGTCGAGCGCATCGTGCTGCAGGGCGACCGCGACCTGATCGTCTGGGCCGGCAACACCGACACCCAGATCGCCGGCAACAGCGGCGACAACACGATCTATGGTGGCTCCGGCAACGACCGGATCGCCGGCGGCGCCGGCAACGACCTGCTGATCGGGGGCCGCGGCGCCGATGTCTTCGCCTTCGGTCACGGCGACGGCCGCGACACGATCCTCGACTTCGACGTCCGCCAGGACAAGCTGGCCATCGCCGACGGCGCCGATGCCACGGTGAAATGGGGCCTGCTGGGCGCGATGGTCGCGCTCGACGATGGCACCCGCGTCACCCTGGTCGGCGTGCGCCCGGACCAGATCGAGCACGCCGACTGGATGGTGTGAGCGTGATGCGACCGGCGGCGCCGTCAGACAGGCCCCTGTCGCGCCGTCGCCGGTTGCGCTAGCTTTGGCGCGACTGTTTCGTGCCGATTCGTATGGCAGGTCGATTTAGATATTGCTGAGTGGAGATTGCCGGACATGAATAAGACCATCGACCGCTGCCCGCATTGCGGCTCCTCCGATCTGGAGGTCCTGGTCGAGATCGAGAAATACAGCTACCTGATCCGGCCGGCCGAGTTCGAGAGCATCTGGCGCACGGTCCCGATGACCGTCGGCATCTGCCATTCCTGCGGCACCTCGATGCAGCTGCTGCCGCCCGACCGCGAGGCGCTGGACGAGATTTACAGCAAGTATTACGGCTCCTACCCGACCTTCGCGTCGGACCCCGAGATGGACGAGCGCCACCGGGAGTTCATGGAGTTCCTGATCGCCAGCGGCGTCCCGATGTCCGGCCACGCCCTGGAGATCGGCTCCTATGACGGTCGCTTCCTGGCCAAGCTGCAGGCGGCCGGCATGACGGTGCATGGCTGCGATCCGAACGCGGCGGCGGCGGAGGAGGCGGAGCGGGCTTTCGGAGTCAAGACCACCCTCGCCTATTTCACGCCCGACACCTTCCCGGCCGACAGCTTCGATTTCGTCAGCGCCCGCCTGGTGCTGGAGCATGTCACCGACCCCGACGTCTTCCTCGGCGGCCTGCAGAAGGTGATCCGGACCGGCGGCTACGTCGCTCTCGAAGTGCCGGATTGCGGCCTCGTGATGGCCGAAGGCGCGCCGTTCTGGATGTACGAGCACCCGAACTACTTCACCGCGTCCTCCCTGCTGCGCGGCATGCAGCGGCACGGCTTCGACGGCACGGTGACGTCGCATCGGGGCATCCTGCGGGCGGTGTGCCGCAACACCGGCGAGGCCTCGCTGCCGACCGGCAGCCCCGCCGCGGACATCGCCCTGGCCCATGAGTTCCGCCAGAAATACCGTGCCTATGTGGCGAGCTACGACGCCGTCCTGGCGGAGGTCCGGCGCCAGGGGCTGCGGATGGCGGTCTACGGCACTGGCAACTACTTCACCAACCTGATCAGTTCCACCTCGCTCGACCAGTCCGAGATCGTCGCGATCTACGACAGCAACCCGAAGAAGTGGAACATCGAGATCGAGGGCCTGGGCCTGCCGATCACCTCGCCCGACAATGTCGGGTCGGACGGCGCCGGCGTGATCCTGCTGGCCAGCGCGTCCTATCGCGGCATGCTGGACCGGATCGAACCGTATCTGGACCAGGGCGGCCGGGCCCTCCTGCCGTTCCCGACGCCCGTCCTCTACCAGCCGTCGGCCGGGGACGCCAAGCTGGTCGCGGCCGGGATCTAAGCCACGGCGACGCGGCGCTGGCATGACGCCGGCGCCGCGACGGGGTTCACGCCCCCTCCCCCAGCTCCGCCAATCGCCGCAGCAGGAAGCGGCGCTCCGAGTCCTGCTGCGTCAAGTCCAGCGCGCGCTGATAGGCGGCGCGGGCGTCGGCGGTGCGCCCGAGGCGGCGCAGCAGGTCGGCGCGGGCTGCGTGGGCCAGGCGGTAGCCGCCGAGATGGCCATGCGCCAGGATCGAATCGATCAGCGCCAGCCCCGCCGCCGGGCCGTCGCGCATCGCCACCGCCACCGCCCGGTTCAGCGCCACCACCGGCGACGGGTCGGCCCGCAGCAGCAGGTCGTAGAGGCCCGCGATCTCCGCCCAGTCGGTCGATCCCGTGTCCGGCGCTTCGGAATGCACCGCCGCGATCGCCGCCTGCAGCGCATAGGCTCCGACCTCCGGCCCCGCCAGCGCCCGCCGCACCAGCGCCGTGCCCTCGGCGATCAGGCGGCGGTCCCACAGGCCGCGGTCCTGGTCGGCCAGCAGCACCAGGTCGCCGGCCGGGGAGCTGCGGGCGGCCCGGCGGGAGTCCTGCAGCAGCATCAGCGCCAGCAGGCCGATCGCCTCCGCCTCCGGCAGCAGCTGGACCAGGAGGCGGCCCAGGCGGATCGCCTCGCCCGACAGGTCCGGCCGGGTCAAGTCGGCGCCGGAGGACGCAAGGTAGCCCTCGTTGAACACCAGGTAGATCACCTGCAGCACGCTGTCCAACCGGTCCGGCAGCTCGGCCTTTGGCGGCACCTGATAGGGGATGCCGGCATCGCGGATCTTGGCCTTGGCCCGGACGATGCGCTGCGCCACCGTGGTCGGCGCGGTCAGGAAAGCCTGCGCGATCTCCTCGGTGGTCAGGCCGCACATCTCGCGCAGGGTCAGCGCCAGCCGGGCGTCGGGGCCCAGCGCCGGGTGGCAGCAGGTGAAGATCAGCCGCAGCTGGTCGTCCTCGATCGCTTCAGCCTCGTGTTCGTGGGGATCCTCGGCCTCCTCCAGATGCTTCGCCAACTCGGCCCGCGCGGCGTCGAGCCGGGTGCGACGGCGCAGCCCGTCGATCGCCTTGAACCGGCCGGAGGAGACCAGCCAGGCCCGGGGACTGGCCGGCACGCCGTCGCGCGGCCACTGCTCCGCCGCCGCGCGGAAGGCGTCGTGCAGCGCCTCCTCCGCCAGGTTGAAGTCGCCCAGCAGGCGGATCAGCGTGGCCAGCACCCGGCGCGACTCCGCCCGATAGACGGACTCGATCGTCCGCTGCATCGCCCGGGCCGGATCGGTCATCTGTCGCCGCAATGCTCCCACACCGGCCGCACCTCGATGCTGCCCATCCGCGCCATCGGGATGTTCGCGGCCAATTGCAGCGCCTCGTTCAGGTCGCGTGCCTCGATCATGATGAAGCCGGACAGGAACTCCTTGGTCTCGGCGAAGGGTCCGTCGCTGGTGATGACCCGGCCGCCGCGGATCCGCAGCGTGGTGGCGGCGCTGACCGGCTGCAGCGCCTGGGCGGCAACGAACTGGCCGCGGCGGCGCATCTCCTCGTCATTGGCCATGGATTCGCGGACCAGCGCGTCGAGCTCGCCGGGCGCCATCGCGTCCAGCGTCCGCTGCTCCATATAGACCAGGCAGAGATACTTCATGGCGGGTCCTCCCGGCTGCCAGTGTGGATGCAGCCTTGTCGCCGCGGGAAGCCCGGAATCGACGGCGCCGGTCCGGTCGGCCCGGCAGGGTTGCGGCTGCGGCGGTTTACGCCGGGCCGCCGCTGCCCTAGATAAGCGCCATGGCTGACGCCCTGACCATCGGTTCCGTCGCGGTTCCCGGACGGGTCTGGATCGCCCCGATGACGGGGATATCCGACTTGCCGTTCCGCCGTGCCGCCTCGCGGCTGGGCGCGGCCTATGTCGCGACCGAGATGGTGGCCTGCGCCGAATTCGCCCGCGGCCGGCCCGACGTGGTGCGCCGTGCCGCGGTCGGCGACGGGCTGCCGCTGATGGTGGTGCAACTGATCGGCCATGATCCCGAAGCGGTGGCCGAGGGCGCCCGCTTGGCCGCGGCCGCCGGCGCCCAGATCATCGACCTGAATTTCGGTTGCCCGGCACGCGAGGTCACCGGCGTGCAGTCCGGCTCCGCCATGATGCGCGACCCGGACCGGGCCGAGCGGCTGGTGGACGCGGCGGCCGGCGCCGTCGACGTGCCGGTCACGGTGAAGATCCGGCTGGGCTGGGACGATCTCAGCCGCAACGCGCCAGACTTCGCCCGCCGCTGCGTCGCCGCCGGCGCCCGGGCGGTCACCGTCCATGGCCGCACCCGCTGCCAGTTCTACAAGGGCACCGCCGACTGGGAAGCGGTGCGCGCGGTGAAGGACGCCGTCGACGTGCCGGTGATCGTCAACGGCGACATCGTCGACGGCGCGACCGCCCGCGAGGCCCTGCATCAATCCGGCGCCGACGGCGTCATGGTCGGCCGCGGCGTCACCGGCAAACCCTGGATCGCCGCCGCGATGGAGGCGGCGCTGGACCGGCCGCAGGCCGAAGGCGCCGCCGAGCCCGGCCCCGAGGACCGGCTGGCCATAGCCCTGCAGCATTTCCGCGAGACCCTGGCCTTCTACGGCGATCCTCACGGGCTGCGCGTGTTCCGCAAGCACCTGGCCGCCTACATCGAGGCCGCGCCCTGGCCGGCCGCCGCCGATGACCGGCGCGAGGCCCGCCGGGTGCTGTGCCAGACCGACTCTCCGGCCGAGGTCGAGGCCGGCCTGGCCGCGCTGTGGACCGGCGGCGTGCAGCGCTTGGCGGCCTAACCGCCTCACTCCGCGGCGGATGGTTCGGGGCCGGGGCGCCGTCCCAACACGATGCCGGCCAGCACCGCGGCGCCGAGCGCGATCCCGGCGCTGACCAGGGCGGCCAGGCCGAAGGCATGGATGAAGGCGCCGCGCGCCGCCCGTCCGAGATCCTGGCCGATATCGCCCGGCAGCTCCCGCGCCGCCGCCAGCGCGCCACCCAGCGTCGCCCGCGCCGCCTCGGCGGCCTCCGGCGGCACCCCGGCCGGCATGCCGTCCATCATCACCCCGCGATACAGCGCGGTGGCGACGCAGCCCAGCACGGCGATGCCCAGCGCGCCGCCGAACTCCGCCCCGGTCTCCGAGATCGCGGCGGCCGACCCCGCCCGCTCCGGCGGCGCGGCGCCGACGATCAGGTCGGTGGTCAGTGTGAACACCGGCGACAGCCCGGTGGCGAAGACCACGGCGGCGACGGCCAGCAGCGCCGGGCCGGAGACATGGTCGACCAGCGTCAGCGCCAGGAATCCCAGCGCCGCGACCAGCAACCCGCCGGCCATCAGCACCACCGGCCGGACGCGGCGCAGCGCCATCGGGGTCAGCATCGATCCGGCGACGAAGGCCAGCGACGAGGGCAGCGTCCACAGCCCGGCCTCGAGCGGCGACAGCCCCAGCACCAGTTGCAGGTACTGCGCCACGAACAGGAAGGTGCCGAAGACGGCGAACAGGCCCAGCACATTGACCGCCAGCGCCGCGGCGAAGCCCGGCGACCGGAACAGCCGCAGGTCGATCAGCGGGTCGGCCAGCCGCCCCTGGCGGCGGATGAACACGGCGCCGACCCCGAGTCCGGCCAGGATCCACAGCAGCGGCGGCAATCCCGGCCCGTGCTCGGCCAGCGCCTTGACGCCGTAGATCGCGGCCAGCACCGCCACCAGGGACAGCGCAGCGCTGGCCAGGTCCAGCCGCCCGGCCTGCGGGTCGCGGTATTCAGGCAGCAGGATCGGGGCGACGATCAGCAGCAACGCCATCACCGGTACCGCCAGCAGGAACACCGATCCCCACCAGAAATGCTGCAGCATGAAGCCGCCCAGCAGCGGGCCGATGGCGCCGCCGATCGAGTAGCTGGTGACCCAGACGCTGATGGCGACGGTGCGCTGCCCGGGGTCATGGAACATGTTGCGGATCAGCGACAGGGTCGATGGCGCCACCGTGGCCCCGGCGACGCCCAGCAGCGCCCGGGCGGCGATCAGCGTCTCGGCGCTGTGGGCGAAGGCGGCCAGCAGCGACGCCAGGCCGAACACCGCCGCGCCGATCATCAGCAACCTGCGGCGGCCGATGCGGTCGCCCAGCGTGCCCATGGTGATCAGCGAGCCCGCCACCAGGAAGCCGTAGATGTCGACGATCCACAGCAGCTGCGCCGCGCTGGGCCGCAGGTCCTCGGTCAGCGTCGGCACCGCCAGGTTCAGCACCGTCAGGTCCATGGAATAGAGCAGGCAGGGCAGCGCGATCGCGGCCAGGCCGACCCATTCGCGGCGCGTCGCCCGCGGGCCGGTGGTGTCGGGTGTGTCCTCCGGCGCCATGAATAAACCTTTTGGTTAAGTGATTGCTCGTTGGATAGCGGCGCGGGCGGGGATCTGTCAAGCCGCCGGCCCGAGGGTCAAATTGATAGACATCAAATGATTCGATATCTATATATCGACTCATGCGACCGACCCAGGCACCGATCGGGCTGCTGCTGGCCCAGACCGCCAAGGCGGTCAGCCGCGCCTTCGACGACGCCCTGGCCGAGGCCGGGGGCTCGCTGCCGACCTGGCTGGTGCTGATGTCGCTGATGCGCGACGGCCCGCTGGGCCATGGCGAGCTGGCCGAGCGGGTCGGGGTGCAGGGGCCGACCCTGACCCATCACCTCGACGGGCTGGAGCAGCGCGGCCTGGTGCGGCGCGACCGCCCGCCCGGCAACCGCCGGTCCCAGCTGGTCAGCCTGACCGAGCCCGGCACGGCGATGTTCCATCGGCTGCGCCAGGCGGCGCAGGCGCATGACGGGCGGCTGCGCCAGGGCCTGGCCGCCGAGGATCTGGAGCGGCTGCGCGGCCTGCTGGCCCGCCTCTCCGCCAATGTCTCCCCATCACCGCAGGAGGATCCGACCGATGACCGCTGACACGCTGTGGCAGGACTGGGCCCAGGCCGAGGGCCGGGCCGACACCGAGGCACTGGACCGGTTGCTGACGCCGGAGTTCCGGGGCGTCGGCCCGGTCGGCTTCGTGCTGGACAAGGCGAAATGGCTGCAGCGCTTCGCCGACGGGCTGGTGCATGAGATGATCGCGCTCGAGGAGGTCGAGACCCGGGCGCAGGACGGCGCGGCCGTCGCCATCGGCGTGCTGACCCAGGCCGGCCGCTACCGCGACCACCGCACCGATGGCCGCTTCCGGGTGACCCTGATCGCCCGCCGCCTGGCGGAAGGCTGGAGGCTGGACGGGCTGCATCTCAGCCCGATCCGGCAGCCGGGCTGATGGCGCCCGGCCCGGTCCTCGCGATGCTGGGGGCGGAGGCGACGGCCTTCGCCCTCGCCTCCCTGATCCATCGCGGCGGGCTGCTGCCCGGCTATGCCCATGGCGCGGCGGCGACGGAGGAGACCGTCATCACCGCCGTGCTGCTGGCCGGGCTGGCCCTGTCCTGGATCCTGCCGCGCCGGATAAGGACGATCGGCTTGGCCGCCCAGGGCTTCGCCCTGCTCGGCACCCTGGCCGGACTGGCCGCCATCGCCGGCGGCGTCGGCCCGCGGACGGCGCTCGACATCGCCTATCACGCGATCATGGCCGCAGCGCTGGCCGCCGGCCTCGCCGCCCTGGCCAGGGCCGGAAGGAGACACGCGGCGGTTTGACGGCTTGTTCCCGCTGTGTTCCAATCCCATCTCAATGAGGCTCCTGCCGCCGACCGACCGCATCCCGCTCCGCCTCGTCGGCGGCCCTTCCCCTTCGCCCTGGCCGGACCGATAGTAACGACATGAGCTCGGCGCCCCTCCTCTCCCCCACCCCGGCCTCGCCGCGCGGCGAGACCTCCCCGGTCGTCATCCATCGCCCGGCCCTGCCGGAGAAGGACCGGTCGACCCCGTTCAAGCTGGTCTCGGACTACAAGCCGGCGGGCGACCAGCCGACGGCGATCGCCGAGCTGGTGGCCGGGCTGGAGCGTGGCGAGCGCGACCAGGTGCTGCTCGGCGTCACCGGCTCGGGCAAGACCTTCACCATGGCGCATGTGATCCAGACGCTGCAGCGCCCGACCCTGGTCCTGGCCCCGAACAAGACCCTGGCCGCCCAGCTCTATGGCGAGTTCAAGAGCTTCTTTCCGGAGAACGCGGTCGAGTATTTCGTCAGCTACTACGACTACTACCAGCCGGAAGCCTACGTCGCCCGCACCGACACCTATATCGAGAAGGAAAGCCAGATCAACGAGCAGATCGACCGGATGCGCCACGCGGCCACCCGGGCGCTGCTGGAACGGCACGACTGCATCATCGTCGCCTCGGTGTCCTGCATCTACGGCATCGGCGACGTCGAATCCTACAGCGAGATGACCATCCCGCTGGAGGCCGGGCAGCGGCTGAACCGGCAGGTGCTGCTGAAGCATCTGGTCGACATCCAGTACCGGCGCAACGACACCGCCTTCGGCCGCGGCACCTTCCGGGTGCGCGGCGACACGGTCGAGATCTTCCCCGCCCACTTGGAGGACCGCGCCTGGCGCATCTCCTTCTTCGGCGACGAGATCGATTCGATCCATGAGTTCGACCCGCTGACCGGCGAGAAATTCGCGGCGCTGAAGCAGGTGCGCGTCTACGCCAACAGCCACTACGTCACGCCGAAGCCGACCCTGCTGCAGGCGATCAAAGGCATCCGCGAGGAGCTGAAGGAGCGGCTGGCCGAGTACAACGCCAACGGCAAGCTGCTGGAAGCGCAGCGGCTGGAGCAGCGCACCCAGTTCGACCTGGAGATGATGGAGGCCACCGGCAGTTGCGCTGGCATCGAGAACTATTCCCGCTACCTGACCGGCCGGGCCGCCGGCGAGCCGCCGCCGACCCTGTTCGAGTACCTGCCCGAGGACGCGCTGCTGATCGTCGATGAGAGCCATGTGATGGTGCCGCAGATCGGCGGCATGTTCCGCGGTGACCGGGCGCGCAAGGACATCCTGGCCGAATACGGCTTCCGCCTGCCCTCCTGCCGCGACAACCGCCCGCTGAAGTTCGAGGAATGGGACGCGATGCGGCCGCAGAGCGTCTTCGTCTCCGCCACCCCCGGAAATTGGGAGATGGAGCGCACCGGCGGCGTCTTCGCCGAGCAGGTGGTGCGCCCGACCGGGCTGATCGACCCGCAGGTCATCATCCGGCCGACCGCGACCCAGGTCGACGACGTCATGGCCGAGTGCCGCGACTGCATCGCCCGCGGCCTGCGCGTTCTGGTCACCACCCTGACCAAGAAGATGGCCGAGGCGCTGACCGAATACATGACCGAATCGGGCATCAAGGTCCGCTACATCCATTCCGACGTGGAGACGCTGGAGCGGATCGAGATCATCCGCGACCTGCGGCTGGGCGTGTTCGACGTGCTGGTCGGCATCAATCTGCTGCGCGAGGGGCTGGACATCCCGGAGGTCGGGCTGGTGGCCATCCTCGACGCCGACAAGGAAGGCTATCTGCGCAGCCGCACCTCGCTGATCCAGACCATCGGCCGCGCCGCCCGCAACATCGAGGGCCGCGCGATCCTCTATGCCGACAATATGACCGGCAGCCTGACCGCGGCGCTGGAGGAGACTAACCGCCGGCGCGAGAAGCAGGAGGCCTACAACGCCGCCCACGGCATCACGCCGGAAAGCGTCAAGAAGCAGATCGGCGACATCCTCGACAGCGTCTATGAACGCGGCGACCGCGTCACCGTCTCGACCGGCGACAGCGGCGCCAAGCACCTGACCGGCAAGTCGCTGCAGGAGCATATCGGCGACCTGGAGAAGCGGATGCGCGAGGCCGCCGCCAACCTGGAGTTCGAGGAGGCGGCGCGGCTGCGCGACGAGATCCGGCGGCTGGAGACGGCGGAGATGGAGCTGGACCAGGGCTCCGGCATCATCGTCCATGCCCGCGTCGGCTCGCACGGCCATGCCGCGGCGCTGGAGGGCGTGCCCCTGTCGATCGCCAAGCCCACCGAGAGGCCGCGCAAGGGCGGCCGCCGCCGCAAGGGACCGTGAGCCGATGAGCCCAGCAGAGCGTCCCCGGCCGCCCACCGGCACGGCTGAGCCACGCGTCGCCGTCATCACCGGCGCCGCCAAGCGGATCGGCCGGGCGATCGCGCTCGACCTCGCCAAGCATGGCTGGCGGGTGGCGATCACCTATCACAGCTCCGCCGACGAGGCGGCACAGACGGTGCGCGACATCGGGGCCGCCGGTGCGCAGGGTCTAGCGATCCAGGCCGACCTGACGGACGAGGCCCAGGTCGAGGCGGTGATGCCGCAGGCCGCCGAGGCGCTGGGCCCCGTGTCGCTGCTGGTCAACAACGCCTCGGCCTTCCGCATGGACACGGTGGCGACGGCGACGCGAGCCAGCTGGGACGAGCATCTGGAGACCAATCTGCGCGCGCCGCTGGTGCTGACCCAGGCGATGGCGCGGCAGCTGCCGGCGGACTGGCCGGGCAATGTCGTCAACATGCTCGACCAGCGGGTGTGGAACCCGACCCCCTATTTCCTGTCCTACACCGTGGCCAAGATCGGGCTGTGGACGCTGACCCGCACTTTGGCCCAGGCGCTGGCACCGAAGATCCGGGTCAACGGCATCGGCCCCGGCCCGACGCTGAAGAGCGACCGGCAGAGCGAGGAGCATTTCGCCCAGCAATGGGATGCCGTGCCGCTGCGCCGGCCGACGTCGCCGCAGGAGATCTGCGACGCCATCCGCTTCATTTTGTCCGCCAAGGCGATGACCGGGCAGATGATCGCGCTGGATGGCGGCGAGCATCTCGGCTGGGCCCAGCCCAGCCGCGGCGTCGTGCCCCTGGAATAAGCGGCGGGATGCGATGCCGAAGGGCCGCACATCCAAATTATCTCAAATTCTCGATCGAACCGCCTTGACCCTCGCGCCGGGTCGGGGCAGCACCTCGGCACCGCTCTCCTGCGCCCGGTCGCCGCAACGCGACGGCTGTGCGGAAGCCGCTATCGCCTTGGATTTCCTGGCCTCGCCGTCGCGGCGCGACCGGAAGTTGTGCACAGGCGAAATCCGAATCGGAGAGGTCCGACATTTTCCGGCTCGCACATAGTGTATGATGCTTCTGTTTCAACTTGACTTGGATTTTGTCTATATTTTTCAGTGGATTAGCTTTTTTGCCCATTTTTTGAGCAAGAACGATGACATTTAGGCGGCGCCTCGGTTGGCGCAGTCTCAGGGCCAGTTCCCCACAAACTTATCCACAGATTCGGTGGATATCACCGAAGCGTCATCGCCCCGCACCGCCGACTCACAAGGGCGTTCACGATCCGGTCTTGAAGCGCCGCCCGGACCGGCCGACATTGCGGCCATGAGCGACACCCTCACCGACACCCCGCCCGACGCGCCGCCGCCCGAGCGCCCAAAGCCCCCGGGCCGGGCGAAGGCACGGGCGCACAGCATCGCCGACGGGGTGGCGGTGATCCAGGCGCATCTGCGCACCCTGCCCAGCTCGCCCGGCGTCTACCGGATGCTCGACGAGGACGGCAACGCCCTCTATGTCGGCAAGGCACGCAACCTGAAGAAGCGGGTCTTCGCCTACACCCAGACCGGCAAGCAGCCGGCGCGCCTGCTGCGCATGATCGCCGACACGGTCGCCATGGAATTCGTGGTGACCCGGTCCGAGGTCGAGGCGCTGCTGCTCGAAGCCAACCTGATCAAGCGGCTGAAGCCCCGCTACAACGTGGTGATGCGGGACGACAAGACGTTCCCGCACATCATGATCTCGGGCGACCACGCCTTCCCGCGCATCGCCAAGCATCGTGGCGCCACCGGGGCCAGCGGCCAGTTCTTCGGCCCCTTCGCCTCGGCCGGGTCGGTCAACCGCACCATCACCGCGCTGCAGCGCGCCTTCCTGCTTCGCAACTGCTCGGATTCGGTGTTCTCGACCCGCAGCCGGCCCTGCCTGCAGTACCAGATCAAGCGCTGCACCGCGCCCTGCGTCGGCTATGTCACCGAGGCGCAATACGCCGAGCAGGTGGCCAATGCGGTCGACTTCCTGAGCGGCCGCAGCCAGGCGGTGCAGGGGCGCTTCGGCGAGCAGATGATGGCCGCCAGCGAGCGGCTGGACTTCGAGCAGGCGGCACGCTGGCGCGACCGCATCCGCGCCCTCACCAATGTCCAGTCGCACCAGGACATCAATGTCGAGGGCATCGGCGACGCCGACGCGCTGGCCATCCACGAGGCCGGCGGCCACAGCTGCATCCAGGTCTATTTCTTCCGCGGCGGCCGCAACTATGGCACCCGCGCCTATTTCCCCAGCCACGACAAGGCGGCGGAGAAGGCCGAGATCCTGGCCGCCTTCCTGGGCCAGTTCTACGACACCAACCCGCCGCCGCCCCTGGTCCTGCTCAGCGACGAGGTCGCCGAGGAGGCGCTGCTGTCCGAGGCGCTGTCGCTCAAAGCCGACCGCAAGGTCGAGATCGCGGTGCCGAAGCGCGGCGACAAGCGCCGGCTGATCGACCATGCCCTGAACAACGCCCGCGAGGCGCTGGGCCGCCGCATGGCCGAGAGCGCGACCCAGGCGGTGCTGCTGGAGGGCGTGGCCCGGGTGTTCGGGCTGGACGCGCCGCCGCGCCGGATCGAGGTCTACGACAACAGCCATCTCGGCGGCACCAACGCTCTCGGCGCCATGATCGTCGCCGGGCCGGACGGCTTCATCAAGGGCGCCTACCGCAAGTTCAACATCAAGGGGCCGGTCACGCCGGGCGACGACTACGCGATGATGCGCGAGGTGCTGACCCGCCGCTTCGCCCGCGCGCTGAAAGAGGACCCGGACCGCGAGCAGGAGGGCTGGCCCGACCTGGTGCTGATCGACGGCGGCCAGGGCCAACTGACGGTGGTGCGCGAGGTCTTCGCCGAACTCGGCATCACCGATGTGGCGCTGGTATCGATCGCCAAGGGGCCGGACCGCGATGCTGGGCGCGAGCGCTTCTTCATGGCCGACAGGCCGCCCTTCAGCCTGGAACCGAAGGACCCGGTGCTCTATTTCCTGCAGCGGCTGCGGGATGAGGCCCACCGCTTCGTCATCGGCGGCCAGCGCACCCGCCGCGCCGGCGACATCACCAAGTCGCCGATCGACGAGATCGCCGGCATCGGCCCGCGCCGGAAGAAGGCGCTGCTGCTGCATTTCGGCTCGGCCCGCGCCGTCAGCCGCGCCAGCCTGCAGGACCTCGAGGCGGTGGACGGCATCAGCAAGGCCGTTGCAGGCCTGATCTACCGACATTTCCACCCCGATGCCGCCTGACCGGACGAATTTCCGGGTCAGGCTGCGGGGCGCCATGTGCTAGCGTTCGCAAGCCCCTGAAGTCAGTGCCGTCGCCATGGTTACCAGCCTGCCGAACCTCCTGACCTACTCGCGCATCGCGGCCATTCCCGTGCTGATCGCGCTGTTCTACGTGCCGGCCCCTTGGGCGGCGTGGACCTGTCTCGTCATCTATGCCGCCGCCGCCATCACCGATTATCTCGACGGCAAGCTGGCGCGGGCCTGGAACGAGACCTCGCCAATCGGCCGGCTCTTGGACCCGATCGCCGACAAGATGCTGGTCACCGCCGTGCTGTTCATGCTGGCCGCCTTCGACCGGCTGCAGGGCTGGTCGGTGATCCCGGCCGTGGTGATCCTGCTGCGCGAGGTGCTGATCTCCGGCCTGCGCGAGTTCCTGGCCGGGATGAATGCGCGCGGCCTGCCGGTCACCGCCCTGGCCAAGTGGAAGACCACGATCCAGATGCTGGCGATCGGCTTCCTGATCGTCGGCGACACCGGCACGCGGGCCTTCGACGGCAAGCTGCCGGTGACCGAGATCGGCATCGCCGGCATCTGGGTGGCCGCGGTGCTGACCCTGGTGACCGGCTGGAGCTATCTGCGCGAGGGCGTGCGCCAGGCCATCACCGAGGATCCGCGCAGCCCGCCCCCGGCCAAGGCCGCCGGCACTTTCGGCTGATTCCTCATGCGCGTGCTCGGCATCGCCGGCTGGAGCGGCAGCGGCAAGACGACGCTGCTGGCGAAGCTGATCCCGGCATTGATCGGCCGTGGCCTGACCGTCTCCACCATCAAGCACGCCCATCACGATTTCGATATCGACCAGCCCGGCAAGGACAGCTGGCGCCACCGCGAGGCCGGGGCGACCGAGGTGCTGGTCTCATCCGACCGGCGCTGGGCGCTGATGCATGAGCATCGCGGCGCCGCCGAGCCGCCCCTGGCAGAC
>NZ_JBCNNF010000119.1:0-17096 GCF_039594555.1 Inquilinus sp. | reverse complement strand
CCCGGCCAGGCCGCCGCGGCGCGTGCCCCGGCCGCCGATGCGGCCGGTCTGCGCGGCGTCCCGGCCATGGCCGACGACGAAGAGGACACCCGCCGTCGCACTGGTGGTGCCCCCGGTCGCGGTGCGCCCGGCCGCGGCGCCCTGCCCGGCCGCGGTGCCCCGGCCAGCCCGCCGAAGCGTACCCCCGGTGCGGGCAAGTCCGAGCCGAAGCGCCGCTCCGGCAAGATGACCGTGGTGCAGGCCCTCAGCGACGACGGCGAGACCCGCGGCCGCAGCCTGGCGGCGATGCGCCGGGCCCGCGAGCGCGAGCGCCTGGCGATGCAGAGCCAGAACCAGGAGAAGATCGCCCGCGAGGTGGTCGTCCCCGAGGTTATCACCGTGCAGGAGCTGGCCAACCGCATGGCCGAGCGCGGCGGCGACGTGGTCAAGTCGCTGATGCGCATGGGCGTGATGGCGACCATCACCCAGTCGATCGACGCCGACACCGCCGAGCTGGTGGTGGCGGAGTTCGGCCACAAGGTGAAGCGCGTCGCCGAATCCGACGTCGAGATCGGCATGCGCGGCGACGAGGATGCGGCGGAGAATCTGCAGCCGCGGCCCCCGGTCGTCACCATCATGGGCCATGTCGACCACGGCAAGACCTCGCTGCTGGACGCGCTGCGGCACACCAACGTCGTGTCGGGCGAGGCCGGCGGCATCACCCAGCACATCGGCGCCTATCAGGTGCAGGTCGCATCCGGCCAGCGCGTCACCTTCATCGACACGCCGGGCCACGCCGCCTTCACCGAGATGCGCGCCCGCGGCGCCAACACCACCGACATCGTCGTGCTGGTGGTGGCCGCCAATGACGGCGTCATGCCGCAGACGATCGAGGCCATCCGCCACGCCCGCGCGGCGGAGGTGCCGATCATCGTCGCCATCAACAAGATCGATCTTCCGGATGCGAAGCCGGAGCGCGTGCGCACCGAGCTGCTGCAGCACGAGATCGTGGTCGAGGAGATGGGCGGCGAGACCCTCGACGTCCCGGTCTCGGCCAAGACCGGCCAGGGCCTGGATAAGCTGGTCGAGGCGATCCTGCTGCAGGCCGAGGTGCTGGATCTCAAGGCCAATCCGGACCGCCCGGCCGAAGGCACCGTGGTCGAGGCCAAGCTGGAGCGCGGCCGCGGCTCGGTTGCGACCGTCCTGGTCCAGCGCGGCACTGTCAAGGTCGGCGACATCTTTGTCACCGGCGGCGAATGGGGCCGCGTGCGCGCCCTGCTCGACGATCGCGGCCAGAACCTGAAATCGGCGGGCCCGGCCCAGCCGGTCGAGGTGCTCGGCCTCAACGGCACGCCGCTCGCCGGCGACGACTTCGTGGTCGTCGACAGCGAGAGCCGCGCCCGCGAGATCACCGAGTTCCGCAACCGCAAGCGTCGCGAGGCGTCCCATGTCGCTACCGCGCGCGGCTCGCTCGAACAGATGTTCGAGAAGATCCGCGAGGGTGAGGCGAAGGAGCTGCCGGTCATCATCAAGGGTGACGTGCAGGGTTCGGTCGAGGCCATCGCCGGTTCGCTGGAGAAGGCCGCGGGCGACAATGTCGAGGTGAAGGTGCGCGTGCTGCATTCCGCGGTCGGCGCCATCACCGAGAGCGACGTCACCCTGGCCGCGTCGACCGGCGCCATGCTGATCGGCTTCAACGTCCGCGCCAACCCGCAGGCGCGGGAGATGGCCAAGCGTGACGGTGTGGAGATCCGCTACTACTCGATCATCTACAACGTGATCGACGACGTGAAGGCGGCCCTGACCGGCCTGCTGGCGCCGAAGATGCGCGAGAACTACATCGGCAATGCCGAGATCCGCGAGGTCTTCAACATCACCAAGGTCGGCAAGGTCGCCGGCTGCATGATCACCAACGGCGTGGTCAAGCGCGGTGCCGGCGTCCGCCTGCTGCGCGACAACGTCGTGATCCACGAGGGCACGCTGAAGACCCTGAAGCGCTTCAAGGACGAAGTCCGCGAAGTGCGCGAGGGTTACGAATGCGGCATGGCCTTCGAGAATTACGACGACATCCGCGCCGGCGACGTGATCGAGTGCTTCGAGCTGGTCGAGGAGGTCCGCGCGCTCTAACGCCGGCCCCTCCTGCCCCAGCGCCGCCGGCCTCCGGGCCTGACGGCAGTTCCTTCCCCGGTCCGGCCGGGCGGCACACCCGCCCGCCGGACCGGCGCCGTTTCGAGTACAGACCATGCGACACACCCCTGCCAACGGCCCGAGCCAACGCCAGCTGCGCGTCGGCGAGGAGCTGCGCCACGCTTTGGCTGCCATCCTGCTGCGCGGCGAGCTGCACGACCCCGACCTGGCCGGCGTGCCGATCACCGTCTCCGAGGTCCGTCCCAGCCCGGACATGAAGCACGCCACCGTCTTCGTCACGACGCTGAACGGCGACAAGATGGACATCGTGCTCCCGGCGCTGCGCCGGGCCGCGCCGTTCCTGCGCGGCCAGGTGGCGAAGGCCGTCCGGCTGCGCCACACGCCCCAGCTCAGCTTCCAGGCCGACACGTCGTTCGACTATGCCCAGAAGATCAACACGCTGCTGCACCAGGACGTGATCGCCCGCGACCTGACGGACGACAAGGATCCGGACGACGCGGACGACGCCAATGGCGCGTAGGAAGCGCGGCCGCCCGGTGCATGGCTGGGTGGTGGTCGACAAGCCGGTCGGCGTCACCTCGACCCAGGTGGTCGGCCGCATCCGCCGGATCTTCGACGCCGAGAAGGCGGGCCATGCCGGCACGCTGGACCCGCTGGCCAGCGGCATCCTGCCGATCGCGCTGGGCGAGGCGACCAAGACCGTGCCCTACGCCATGGATGGCGAGAAGACCTACCGCTTCACCGTGCGCTGGGGCGAGGCGCGCGACACCGACGACGCCGAGGGCCAGGTCACCGCGACCAGCGACGTGCGGCCCGACCCGGACGCCATCGCCGCGGTCGTGCCCCGCTTCATCGGCGAGATCAGCCAGGTGCCGCCGGCCTTCTCCGCCATCAAGGTCGATGGCGAGCGCTCCTACGACCTGGCCCGCGCCGGCGAGGCGGTGCCGCTGGCGCCGCGGCTGATCCGGATCGACGACCTGAGCCTGGCCGAGATCCCGGACCGCGACCACGCCACCTTCGACGTGCAGTCCGGCAAGGGTGCCTATATGCGCGGCCTGGCCCGCGACATCGCCCTCGCCCTCGGCACGGTGGGACACATCGTCGCATTGCGCCGGACCGCGGTTGGCCCCTTCGGCCTTGACGACGCGGTCCCCTTGGAGCATATCGACGCGCTAGCCAAGCAGCCGGGGGCCGAGCAATCGGCCCTCGACGGCATTCTGCTTCCGGTCGAGACCCCGCTGGACGACATCCCGGCGGTGGCCCTGACGGAAGCCGAAGCGCAACGGATGCGGCACGGCCAGTCGGTCGCGCTGCTTCGGCGCTCGGATCGGGAGCGGATCGCCGCCCTCGATCTCGATCCGGACAACCCGGACGCCATCGTTCTGGCCTTCTGCGGGGACGCCCCCGTGGCCCTGGCCCGTATCGACGGCGGCGAGATCCGGCCGGTGCGCATCCTCAACCTCTGATCTAGGAGACCACGATGTCGATTACGCCGGAGCGCAAGCAGGAAGTCATTGGCACCTATGCCCCGAAGGCCGGGGACACCGGTTCGCCGGAGGTGCAGGTCGCGATCCTGTCCGAGCGCATCGCCAACCTGACCGAACACCTGAAGACCCACTCGAAGGACTTCCACAGCCGTCGGGGTCTTCTGATCATGGTCGGCCGCCGCCGCCGCCTGCTCGACTATCTCAAGCGCAAGAACAACGCGCGCTACGAGGACATCGTCAAGCGTCTCGGCCTGCGTCGCTAACAACCGCATGCACCCTCTTTTCCCTGTCATTCCCGCGAAAGCGGGAATCTCCATCCGGTTTGGACGTGATGAGATCCCCGCTTTCGCGAGGATGACGGTCGGAAGAGAGTCTCTGATTTCGTGACATCGGCGCCGCCGGCCCCCCAGCCGGCGGCGCTTGTCGTATTTCGCCCCCGGGCCCGGCGTGGAGCGGCCCGACCCCGATAGGCCCGAAGTGGCACGGGGTGTCCGATGAAGGAAAACGCGATGTTCAACATCTATCGCAAAGAGATCAACTGGGGCGGCCGCAAGCTGGTCCTCGAGACGGGCAAGATCGCCCGCCAGGCCGACGGCGCCGTGCTCGTCACCTATGGCGAGAGCGTGGTGCTCTGCACCGCGGTCGGGTCGAAGCAGAAGTCGAAGTTCGACTTCTTTCCGCTGACCGTGAACTACCAGGAGAAGGCGTTCGCCGCCGGCAAGATCCCGGGCGGCTTCTTCAAGCGCGAAGGCCGCCCGTCCGAGAACGAGACGCTGGTCAGCCGCCTGATCGACCGCCCGATCCGCCCGCTGTTCCACCCGAGCTACCGCAACGAGACCCAGGTCGTCGCCACGGTGCTGAGCCACGATCTGGAGAATGATCCGGACATCGCGGCGATGATCGGCGCCTCGGCCGCCCTGACCATCTCCGGCATTCCGTTCCTGGGCCCGATCGGCGCCGCCCGCGTCGGCTACATCGACGGCCAGTACGTGCTGAACCCGACGCTGGAGCAGACCAAGGAGAGCGCGCTCGACCTCGTCGTCGCCGGCACCGAGGAAGGCGTGCTGATGGTCGAGTCCGAGGCGCAGGAGCTGACCGAGGAGATCATGCTCGGCGCCGTCGCCTTCGGCCATGCCGCCGCCAAGCAGGTGATCCAGGCGATCATCGAGCTGGCCGAGATGTGCGCCAAGGAGCCCTGGGCCCTGACCGACGAGCCGGCCGAGGTCGCCTCCGTCAAGGCCAAGTTCCAGGCCGTCGCCGGCGAGCTGCGCGACGCCTACAAGATCGTCCGCAAGCAGGACCGCTACGCCGCGGTCGACGCGGTCAAGGAGAAGGCCCTGGCCCTGCTCGAGGGCAACGAGGCCGAGCTGGCGGTCGGCCCGGGCGTGTTCAAGGATTTCGAGAGCGACATCGTCCGCGGCAACATCCTGGACACCGGCCTGCGCATCGACGGCCGCGACACCAAGACGGTCCGCCCGATCGTCGCCGAGGTCGGCGTGCTGAAGCGGGCCCATGGCTCGGCCCTGTTCACCCGCGGCGAGACCCAGGCGCTGGTGGTCACCACGCTGGGCACCGGCCAGGACGAGCAGATCATCGATGCGCTCGAGGGCGAGTACCGCGAGAACTTCATGCTGCACTACAACTTCCCGCCCTATTCGGTCGGTGAAGCGGGGCGCATGGGCAGCCCGGGCCGCCGCGAGATCGGCCACGGCAAGCTGGCCTGGCGTGCGGTGCACCCGATCCTGCCGACCAAGGAGCAGTTCCCCTACACCATCCGCGTGGTGTCGGAGATCACCGAGTCGAACGGCTCCTCCTCGATGGCCACGGTCTGCGGCTCGTCGCTGGCCCTGATGGATGCCGGCGTGCCGCTGTCCAGCCCGGTGGCCGGCATCGCCATGGGTCTGATCAAGGAAGGCGAGCGCTTCGCCGTCCTGACCGACATCCTGGGCGACGAGGACCATCTCGGCGACATGGACTTCAAGGTGGCCGGCACCGAGCGCGGCGTCACCAGCCTGCAGATGGACATCAAGATCACCTCGATCACCGAGGAGATCATGAAGATCGCGCTGGAGCAGGCGCGCGAAGGCCGCGTTCACATCCTGGGCGAGATGTCGAAGGCCCTGTCGGCGGCCCGCGGCGAGGTCAACAAGAACGCGCCGCGCATCACCACCTTCTCGATCCCGAAGGATAAGATCCGCGAAGTGATCGGCACGGGCGGCAAGGTGATCCGTGAGATCACCGAGACCACCGGCGCCAAGATCGACATCGAGGATGACGGCACCATCAAGGTGGCGGCGGTCGACGAGAGCGCGGCCGAGGCGGCGATCAACTGGATCAAGGGCATCGTCGCCGAGCCCGAGGTCGGCAAGGTCTATAACGGCAAGGTGGTGAAGACCGTCGATTTCGGCGCCTTCGTCAACTTCCTGGGCAGCCGCGACGGCCTGGTCCACATCTCGGAGATGCGGCCCGGCCGCGTCGCCAAGGTGGCGGACGTCGTCAAGATGGGCGACGAGGTCAAGGTCAAGGTCCTGGGCTTCGACGACCGCGGCAAGATCAAGCTGTCGATGAAGTTCATCGACCAGCAGACCGGCGCCGAGCTGCCGCGCGAAGAGGCCCAGCGCCAGAACGACGCGGCCAACTGAGGTTGGTGGAACACTCTCCCTGTCATTGCCGGGCTTGACCCGGCAATCCAGGAGGTGTGGACAGTCTCTGGATGCCCGGGTCAAGCCCGGGCATGACAGATAAAAGCAAGGGGCAGCCCGCCTGGGCTGCCCCTTCTTGTTACCGCCCCTGCTACGCCGCCCGGCTGAAGCCCGCCGTGTCCAGCGGCAGCTTGCGCACCCGCTTGCCGGTGGCAGCGAAGACGGCGTTGCACAGCGCCGGGATCACCGGCGGCAAGGCCGGCTCGCCCAGGCCGGTCGGCGGGAAATCACTGGCCACGAAGGCGACGGCGATGTCCGGCGTGCCCGGAATGCGCGGCAGCGGGTAGGTGTCGAAATTCTCCTGCTCGATCCGCCCGCCGGCCAGCGTGATCGACAGCCCGCCCAACGCCTGGCCCAACCCGTCGATCACCGAGCCTCGCACCTGGTTCTCGGCGCCGGACGGGTTGACCACATGGCTGCCGATGTCGCCGGCCACCCAGACCCGCGGCACCCGCACCGTGCCGTCCTGCGCCACCGCCGCCTCCACCACCTCGGCGAAATAGCCGAGATGGCAGAAATAGAAGGCGAAGCCCTTGGCGCTGCCCGCCCCAGCCGGCTTGACCGGCCAGTTCGACATCGCCAGCACCTTCTCGATCACGCCGCGGGCCCGGCCGGTGTGGAACTGGGCCGACGACCCCTGCCGCGCCGGCAGCAGCCGCGGCTCGCCCAGCAGTCCCAGCAGCAGCGTCGGCAGGTCGGTGCCGGCCGCCTGCGCCACCTCGTCCAAGAAGGACTGATAAGCCCAGGCCAGGCCGTTCGACCGCGGCGCCCGCATCGGCCCGGTCGGCACCGCGCTGTCGATGCCGGACTGGGCGAAGACCAGGTTCGGTGTCATCAGCGCCGGCAGGTCCTGGAAGTCGAACTCGCCGCCCGACACCGGCTTGCCGCCCCGGGTCAGAGTGACGAAATGGGCGGCGAAGGCAGCGGGCTTGCCGGCCGCGTCGAGGCCCGCGGTGAAACGGTGCCAGCCGGCCGGGCGGTAGAAATCGTGCTGGATGTCTTCCGTCCGGGTCCAGACCAGCTTGACCGGCGTGCCCGGCACCTGCCGCGCGATCGCCGAGGCCTGCACCACATAGTCGTTCATCAGCCGCCGGCCGAAGCCGCCGCCGATGCGCGGCATGTGCATGGTGATCTGCTCCGGCTTCAGCCCCAGCGCGTCGGCGACGATGCCGCGCCCGCGCTCCGGCAGCTGGCTCGGTGCCCATAGCTCCAGCGTCCCGTCCTCGTGCCACAGCGCGGTGCAGTTCTGCGGCTCCAGCGGCGCATGCGACAGATAGGGATAGGCATAGTCCGCCGTGATCCGCTTCGCCGCCCCGGCCAGCGCGCCATCGACGTCGCCGGTGCGGAACAGCTCGGCCTGCGGCGCGCCGTCGAGGAAAGCCTTGGCCTGGGCGTCATAGGCCGCGCTGCTCTGCGCCGCGCCCGGCCCCTCGTCCCACTGGGCGTTCAGCGCCGCGCGGGCCTGGTTGGCCAGCCACCAGTTGCTGGCCAGGATGGCCACGCCGTCGACCAGGCTCTCGGCCCGGCCGTTGCCCTTGACCGTGAACACCTGGCGCACGCCGGGCTTGGCGCGCGCGGCGTCGAGATCGGCCGATTTCAGCGTGCCGCCGAACACCGGGCAGCGCTCGAACACCGCGTACAGCATGCCGGGCAGCCGGGTGTCGATGCCGAAGATCGGCTCGCCGCGCACCACGCGCGGGCTGTCGCAGCCGCCGGTCGGCCGGCCGATGATGCGGAACGCCGCCGGGTCCTTCAGCCGGACCGACGCCGGGTCCGGCATCGGCAGCGCCGCGGCCTCGGCCGCCACCTCGCCATAGCCGAGGGACCGCCCGCTGGCCTCATGCAGCAGCCGGCCGGAGCGGGTGGTGACGCTGTCGGCCGGCACGTCCCAGCGCCGCGCCGCGGCCTGCACCAGCAGCGCCCGCGCCGCCGCGCCGGCCTGGCGCAGCGGCATCCAGTTGGTCGGCGTGGCGCGGCTGCCGCCCGCGGTCTGCGGGCCGTACACCGCCTCGTTCACCATTGCCTGGGTGACGGTGACCTGATCCCAGTCGACGTCCAGCTCATCGGCGATGATCATCGGCAGCGACGTCTTGATGCCCTGCCCGATCTCCGGGTTCTTGCCGGTGATCGTCACCCGCCCGTCGGGCGCGATGGCGATGAAGGCGCCGAGCGTGCCGGCGCCCTCGCCGGCCGCCAGTGCCGGCAGCGGCAGGGTGGCGTCGATCAGCAGGCCGCCGCCGACCAGCAGCGAGGCCTTGAGGAAGGCGCGCCGGCCGAGCCCGGCCTCATGAAGCAGATGTCCCATCAGCCGGCACTCCCCTCGGCCGCGTTCCGCTCCGCCGCCTTGTGGATGGCGGCGCGGATGCGGGTGTAGGTGCCGCATCGGCAGAGATTGCCGGCCATGGCGGAATCGATGTCGTCGTCGCCGGGCGCCGGGGTGCTGGCCAGCAGCGCCGCGGCGGACATGATCTGCCCGGCCTGGCAGTAGCCGCACTGCATCACGTCGAAGGCCAGCCAGGCCTGCTGCAGCCGGGCGCCGACATCGGTGGCGCCGATGCCCTCGATGGTCACGATCCTGGCGGTGCCGACATCGCCGATCGGCGTCTGGCAGGCGCGCACCGCGGCGCCGTCGAGATGCACGGTGCAGGCGCCGCACAGCCCCGCGCCGCAGCCGAATTTGGTGCCGACCAGGCCGAGCTCGTCGCGCAGGGCCCACAGCAGGGGCATCTCCGGCGGCGCGTCGATATGCTCGATCCGGCCATTGATGTTCAGTTCGACAGGCATGGACAGCTCCGTCTCTGCGACCGGCCATGCACGGCGGACCGCCGCCAGTGCGCCGGGTCCAGGATTTCCAGAAGGGAGAAGGATACGATCCGCTTGTCGCAGAACTGTGCCAGGGAAACCGGACGGTGTCCCCAGGCCAGCGCATCGCTGCGGCATCCCGTCCCATTCGCGGACGAAAACAACAATATCGGTATGGTATTTAGCGAGCCGCCGCTGTCCATGCCTTATGCACGAACCAGCCGGCTGTGATTTAACCCACGATTGGTCAGATTATCTCGTTCATTATATCCATAATACTGCGACGATATTCGTGTCGATGACTCGACCATTATCTGTTACTGTCGAAATTGTATCGAATTTGACCTGCAATCTTCCCGTAGCAGCGCTATTGCAGGCTGACATCCCGCAGGCGCAGGGCGCTGCGCCCTGATCCGCGATGATGATGGAGGGTGACATGGCCGGACCGCTCGCGATTGGTGAGGACGCGCCCGAGCCCAGAGACTGAGCCGGCGGCGCCCATGACCAAGACAGACCCGATCCTGGCCCCGGCGATGGGGCGCGCCTCCCCCGCCGTCCATGCCGTCTACGACCCGCCGACCGGCAGCGTGCAGTACATCGTTGCCGACCCCGCGACCGGCGACTGCGCCATCATCGACCCGGTGCTGGATTTCGACCTGAAATCCGGCACCGTCTCGACCCGCAACGCCGACCTGATCCTCGACCATGTCGCGCGGTGCGGGCTGCGGGTGGCCTGGATCCTCGACACCCATCCGCATGCCGACCATTTTTCGGCCGCCGCCTATCTGAAGGAGAGGACCGGCGCCCCGACCGGGATCGGCGAGAAGGTGGCCGGCGTGCAGGCGCTGTGGCGGGAGCTGTACCACCTGCCGGACCAGCCGACCGACGGGACGGGCTGGGACCGGCTGTTCCGCGACGGCGACCGGTTCCGGATCGGCAGCCTGGAGGCGCAGGTGCTGTTCTGCCCGGGCCACACCATGGCGTCGGTCACCTATGTCATCGGCGACGCCGCCTTCATTCACGACACGCTGTTCATGCCCGATGGCGGCACGGCGCGGGCCGACTTCCCGGGCGGCGACGCGCGGCAGCTCTGGGCGTCGATCCAGCGCATCCTGGCCCTGCCGGACGACACCCGCCTGTTCACCGGCCACGACTACCGGCCGGACGGGCGCGAGCCGCGGTGGCAGAGCAGCGTCGCCGGGCAGAAGGAGCGGAACATCCATATTGCCGCGGTGTCGGAGGCCGAATTCATCGCCCTGCGCCGGGACCGCGACCGGACCCTGCCGCTGCCGGCGCTGATGCTGGCGGCGCTGCAGGTGAACATCCGCGGCGGCCGCCTGCCCGAGCCCGAGGCGAACGGCAGGCGCTACCTGAAGATCCCGCTCGACGCCTTCCCGGACGCGCCGCAGGGGTGACGGTCCCGGGGACATTGCGGCCGCCCTGCCGCGCTCCGGCCTTGATCTCAAGGCACTTTGCCGCGACGTTCACCGACTGATTCGGAAATCGCGGAGAGGGCCCATGTCGATGACCACGCGGATGGCGGTGCTGGCCGGGGTGGTGCTGCTGGCCGGCTGCCAGAGCTCGGGCCAGGGCCAGCCGGTGGTGCCGACCCCGATGCCGGGCGCCTCGGCCGCCTTCCCGGCCCAGTCCGAGGCGCAGGGCTTCCAGCAATGGGTGGCGGCGTTCCGGGCAGAGGCTGCGGCGCGCGGCATCAGCCAGGCGACGCTGGCCACGGCCTTCGACACCGTGCAGTTCCTGCCCAAGGTGGTCGATGCCGACCAGTCGCAGGCGGAATTCACCAAGGCGATCTGGACCTATCTCGACAGCGCCGTCTCGCCCGACCGCATTCGCAACGGCCAGGCGATGCTGGCGCAGTGGGGGTCGACCGCCAACGCCGTCGAGCAGCGCTACGGCGTGCCGAAGCAGGTCATCACCGCGATCTGGGGCATCGAGAGCAATTACGGCCAGAATTTCGGCACCACCGAGGTGATCGACGCCCTGGCCACGCTCGGCTATGAGGGCCGCCGCCAGGACTGGGCCAAGGAGCAGCTGTTCGCGGCGTTGCAGATCCTGCAGCAGGGCGACATCAGCCGCGACCGCATGCTGGGCTCCTGGGCCGGCGCCATGGGCAACACCCAGTTCCTGCCGACGGTGTTCCTGAGCTCCGCCGTCGACGCCGATGGCGACGGCCGCCGCGACATCTGGGGCAGCATCCCAGACGTCATGGCCTCGACCGCCAACTACCTGGCGCAGTCCGGCTGGCAGCGCGGCCAGCCCTGGGGCGTCGAGGTCACCCTGCCGCGCGGCTTCGACTATTCGGTGGCGGAGCTGAGCACCAGGCAGCCGGTGGCGCAATGGGCGGCGCTGGGGGTGAAGCCGGTGTCCGGCCGCAGCCTGCCGGCGCTAGGCGATGCCTCGGTGATCACCCCGGCGGGGGCGCGCGGCCCGGCCTTCCTGGTCGGCCCGAACTTCAGCGTCATCATGAAGTACAACAACTCGACCAGCTACGCCCTGGCCGTGGCCACCCTGTCGGACCGGCTGGCCGGCGGCGGCCCGATCGCCGGGTCCTGGCCGCGCGACGAGCAGCCGCTGTCCCGCAGCGAGGTGATGGAGCTGCAGTCGCTGCTGGCGGCGAAGGGCTTCGCCACCGGCGGCAGCCCGGACGGGCTGGTCGGGCCGGCGACGCGCGGGGCGATCCGTGGCTGGCAGGCTAGCAAGGGCCTGGTGCCGGACGGGTTCCCGACCACGACCCTGCTGCAGCAGGTGCGGGCCGGGTGAGGACCGGCCGCGTCGCGGCCGAACCCCTCTTGCCAAAGGCGCGGTTTCCGGTCGGAGTGATCCGGCCGGATCCCTGACGACGACTCGCGCATGCCCGATCTGCTGTACAGCATCCTGGCCGGTGCCGTGGCCGGCATACTCGCCAGCCTTGTCGTGACGCGGTGGCGGCCAGCCGCAGCCCCATCCATCCCCGAGCCGGCGCCTGCGGCCGAGCCCGTGCCCGTGCCCGTAGCCGAGTCGGCGACCGAGGCGTCGACTGCCGCCGAGCCGGCGGTGCAGCCCGCGCCGACCGCGAGCGCCGCCGCCCTGCTGCAGCGGATCAGCCAGGCGCTGACCCCGAAGGCGGAGGAGGTCAGCGGCCCCGGAGAGCTGCCGGACATTCCTGAGTTCCAAGCGGCACTCGACGCGATGCGGCGCCCGGATGCCGGCTTCGACCTGCTGCGCCACCACGCGCTGGGCGGCAACTGGCCGATGGCCTGCGCCGCCTTCACCGTCCTGCGCGACCATCCGGACCGGCAGTCGCTGGCCGACGAGGTGATGCGGCACCTGCCGCACACCCGCCCCTATGTCCTGCCCGACGCGCTGCGGTTCCTGACCACGCTGGATCCGCGCCCCCTGGTTGGGCAGGTGGTCCTGGCCGCACCGGAATGGTGGGAGAACAACCCGGTCATCTCCCGCTTCGTCGAGGTCTATTTCGAGCGCAGCGCCGAGCTCGGCGACACTCCCGGCTTCGGCACCCTTCTCGGCCGCTATGCCGAACTCGACCTCGACCCCGCCCGGGGCCTGCTGCGCAAGATCCGGCACCCCTTCGCCGCCCGGCTGCTCGAAGCGCTCAGGGTCTGGCAGGACACGCGGATCGACCGCGCCTTCCTGTCCGGCATCGGCACGCTGTGGAGCGAGGACGAGGACGACCGGCTGCTGGTCCCGCCCGCCGTGTGGCAGGAGCAGCTGTCCACCGCCGAGACCGCCATCCAGGCGCCGCGGCCGCGTTCGGTCCTGGTCACCGGCACCCCGCGCATCGGCAAGAGCGCGTTCCTGCGCCTGCTGGGCCTGAGCCTGCAGGAAGCCGGCTGGCAGGTGTTCATGGCCAGCGGGCACGAGCTGATGGCCGGCCAGATGTATATCGGCCAGCTTGAGGGACGGATCCGCCAGCTGGTTGACGCCCTGCATGCCCGCCGCAAGGTCGTCTGGTATGTGCGCGACCTGGGCCAGATGGCCGGCAGCGGCACCCATCGCGGCCAAGCGGCCAGCATCCTCGACCAGATCATGCCGGCGGTGGTGGCGGGCGACCTGATCCTGGTCGGCGAAACCAGCCAGGCGGCAGCGGCGCGGCTGTTCCAGGCCTACCCGTCGCTGCGTTCGGTGATCGAGACGGTCGCGCTGGAGCCGATGAACGAAGGCCAGACGCTGGAGCTGGCGGGGGAGCTTGGCCGGCGCATCGGCGACGCGGTCGGCGTGACCGTGTCAGAGCAGGCCGTCACCACGACCATGGAACTGGCCCAGCATTATCTCGGCAGCGGCCAGCTGCCCGGGGCCGTGCTGGAGCTGCTGAAGCGCGCCACCGCCCGGTCGCTGCATGCCGGCGAGGAGACGCTGACCCCGGCCAGCGTGATCGCCACGCTCTCGCAGATCTCCGGCCTGCCGGCGGTGATCCTCGACACCAGCCAGCGGGTGGAGCTGGGCACCATCCGCGACTATTTTAGCCGCCGCGTCATCGGCCAGGACGAGGCGGTGCAGGCGGTGGTCGACCGCATCGCCATGCTGAAGGCCGGCCTGACCGATCCCGGCCGGCCGATCGGCGTCTTCCTGCTGGCCGGCCCGACCGGCACGGGCAAGACCGAGCTGGCCAAGACGCTGGCCACCTTCCTGTTCGGCGCCCCCGACCGGATGGCGCGGCTGGACATGAGCGAGTTCCAGACCGCCGAATCCACCGCCAAGATCCTGGGCAAGCCGGGCGAGAGCGACGCCGATTCGCTGATCGCCCGCGTCCGCAAGCAGCCCTTCTGCGTGATCCTGCTCGACGAGTTCGAGAAGGCGCATCCCAATTGCTGGGACCTGTTCCTGCAGATCTTCGACGACGGCCGGCTGAGCGACGCCAATGGCCGCGAGGCCGATTTCCGCCACAGCTTCATCATCCTGACCTCGAATCTCGGCGCCACCGCCCATCGCCGGCAGAGCTTCGGCTTCCTGGCGGACCCGCAGGCCTATGGCGAGGACCAGGTGCTGGCCACCATCGGCCAGACCTTCCGCCCCGAATTCGTCAACCGGCTGGACAGGATCATCGTGTTCCAGCCGCTGTCGCGCGAGCTGATGCGCAACATCCTGCACAAGGAGCTGGCGCTGGTGCAGGAGCGGCGGGGCCTGCGCGAGCGCAGCTGGGCGGTGGAGTGGGAGGCCGGCGCCATCGAGTTCCTGCTGGACCGCGGCTTCAGCCCGGAGATGGGAGCCCGACCGCTGAAGCGCGCCATCGACCAGCTGGTGCTGGCGCCGCTGGCCGCCACGCTGGTGGAGCGCCGCTTCCCCGAGGGCGACCAGTTCCTGTTCGTGCGCTCCGACGGCAAGGCCATCCAGGTCGAGTTCGTCGATCCCGATGCCGCGCCGACGGAGGAGGCGGCGCCGGACATCGAGCTGGACGACACGCTGTCGCTGCCGGGGATCATGCTGCGGCCGAACGGCTCGCAGGCCGAGCGGACGTTCCTGAACGCCAGCTGGCAGGCCATCCGCGAGGAGATAGACGGGCCGGACTGGACCACGCTGGGCGACACGCTGCGGGCCGAGCTGGCCGACCCCGCCTTCTGGTCGCGGGACGACCGGCACACCGTCTTCTCGCGCCTGGAGCTGATGGACCGCATCCGCGAGGCCGCGCGCACCGGCGAAAGTCTGGACCGGCGCTACGCCCACACCGTTGGCACCCCGCAGCGGGCGTCGCGGGAGCTGGCGTCGCGGCTGGCGCTGCAGCTGTTCAACCTGCGCGCGGGCCTCGACGACCTCGCGGCCGGTGCGCCGATCGACGCCCTGCTGCGCGTCGAGCCGGCGCTCGACGCCGGCGGCGGCGGCAGCCAGGCGGAGGCGTGGTGCCGCCGGCTGACGGACATGTATCGTGCCTGGGCCGGTCGCCGCCATATGCAGCTGCTGGAATACGCCGCGCCCGGCGGCAAGGGCCGGCCCATCCTGCACGTCACCGGCTTCGGCGCCTTCCGCGCCCTGGCCGGCGAGCACGGCCTGCATGTCCTCGAGGACCCCGCCCCGGAAAAAAGCGCCCAGCGCACGGTGGCCCGGGTCATCGTGGCGGCCGGCCCGGACCGCGACATGCCGGAGGGCGGGGAGCATGACGCCGCCGGACGGCGGCTGGCAACATCGCCGGGCGCGGCCGCCATCATCCGCCGCTACCGCGACGGCGCATCACCCCTGGTGCGCGACGCCGGCGGCTGGCGCAGCGGCCGGCTGGATGCCGTTCTCGGCGGCGATTTCGACCTGATGGGTGCGGTCGCCAGGAAGCAGCCGGCGGAATAGAAGCTCAGGTCCGGGCGGCCAGCGCCGTCATCCGCGCCACCAACGCGGCGACGGCCGGCCGGGCGCCGCCGGTGCGGGTCACCAGGTGATAGGCCAGCGGGCTGGGCGCCTCGTGATCGCCCAGCCGCACCAGACCGCCCACCTGCACGGCGCGGTCGGAGAAGGGCGCCCGGGCCAGGGCGATGCCCAGCCCGGCTTCCGCCGCCGCCAGCACCAGCGTGTAATCCTCGAAGCGCCGGTCCTGCGGCCGCGGCCTCAGCGCGATGCCGCGGGCGTCGAACCAAGCACGCCAGCCGGTCAGGTCGGAATCGTGCAGCAGCGGGGCCTGCAGCAGGCCCTCCGGCGTGGCGCCGACCCGCCGGGCGAGATCGGGATGGGCCACCGGATACAGCCGTTCCGGCAGCAGGCGCACGGCCTGGACGCCGGGCCAGGCGCCGGGGCCGTAGCGCACTGCCAGGTCGACCTCGCCGCCCGCGACATCGGCGTTGCGGCCTTCGACCGCGATCTCCAGCCGCAGCGCCGGGTCGCCCCGCTCCAGCGCCCTCAGCCGCGGGAACAGCCAGAGCTTGGCGAAGCCGGGCACGACGCTGACCCGCACCACCTCCGGCCCGCGCCGGCGGCGCCAGCGCACCGCCGCCTCGTCGATCAGCCGGAACGCCGCCTCCACCCGCGAGACGAAGCGCTGCCCGTCCGGCGTCAGCCGCACGCCGCGGCCGTGGCGCTCGAACAGCGGCGTGCCCAGCCAGGCCTCGACCGTGGCGACCCGTCGGCTGACCGCGCCATGGGTCAGGCCCAGCGCCTCGGCCGCGGCGCTGAAGGACTCATGCCGGGCGGCGACGCAGACGGTGTCGAGGCTGTCGAGCGGCGGACGCTCCGGGCTTGAGCTGTGATTCATGTGCACAGCTCAAGCTCGATCGGTGCCCTATGTCAACAGCACGGCCGGTGCCAGAACGGAGACCTTGCGTCGAAACGAGGTGCAACCGTGTCCAGCCGCGCCCCCCGGGCCCTCGGCGCCTACGCCGCCGTGGCCGTCACCATCCTGTCCTGGGCCTCGGCCTTCCCGGCGATCCGCCTGGCGCTGCGCGAGCTGCAGCCGGTGCCGCTGGCCGCCGCCCGCTTCGCCGTGGCCGCCGTGCTGGTCCTGGGCTGGCTGGCCTGGCGCCGGCCGCCGCGCCCGGCCTGGCCCGACCTGCTGCGCTTCACCCTGTGCGGGCTGGTCGGCATCGCCGCCTACAACATCCTGCTGAACAGCGGGCAGCGCAGCGTCGCCGCCGGCGCCGCCAGCTTCATCGTCAACACCGCGCCGATCCTGACCGCGCTGCTGGCCCGGCTGGTGCTGGGCGAGCGCTTCGGCGCCCGCGGCTGGGCCGGCACGCTGGTCAGCTTCACCGGCATCGCCCTGATCGCCGCGGCCCAGCCCGGCGGCCTGGCCTTCGGCGCCGGCGCCAGCCTGGTGCTGGGATCGGCCCTGTGCATGGCCTGCTACGTCGTGCTGCAGAAGCCTTTGGTGGCGCGCTACGGCGCCCTGGCCTGCACCGCCTGGACGCTGCTGGCCGGCGCGCTGTGGCTGTCGCCCTGGCTGCCCGAGGCGGCCGCCGAGTTGCCCGTCGCCAGCGCGCCCACCATCGCCGCGGTGATCGGGCTCGGCGTGCTGCCGGCGGCCATCGGCTACGCCACCTGGACCTAT
>NZ_JBCNNF010000118.1:0-17107 GCF_039594555.1 Inquilinus sp. | reverse complement strand
CATATAGGCTGCGGCGTCGGCGAAGCGCTCTTCCAGCAGCGCGCCGCTGCAGTTCCGGTCGGTGAAGGTGATGCAGTTCCAGAACGGGAACAGGCTGTCGGCCCAGCGGATTGCCATGCCCGGCGGGTCCGCCACGTCACCGGTGCCGCGGTCGTGCACGACCCTCGACCAGGTGTCCGCAAGCTGCTGGACCGATTCGATGGCTTCCGGGGAAACACCGCCCATGACGCGCTCCGAGATGTCCGATGCCGCCACCTTCGGTCGGCGCGGTTACACCTCGGCTACGGATCGGGGGCAATGCGCTGCAGCCGTAACCGCCGCAGGACTTGCCGCCCTCAACAAAGCGGCTTGCGACTATTGGGATATCGCGGTCAAACTGCCGGGCGAATGTCTCAAACCCGGAGGGGAGACGATCCATGGCGCATAAGTTTGTCATCTACAAGGACAAGGCCGGCGAGTTCCGGGTACAGTTCAAGTACAACTCCGAGGTGATCTTCTCGACCGAAGGTTATTCCAGCAAGGCCTCGGCCAAGAACGCGATCGAGTCGATCAAGAAGAACGGTCCGACCGCGCCGACCGAGGACACCACCGAATCCTGACCGGCGCGCCGGGCGGGGCGGCCCACGCCCCGCCCGGCGCGGCAACGGCGATCGGACCCTAGATCGACCGGTCATCGAAATCCCCGCGGTCGTCCGGCCCCGACCCGACAGGCGGTCAGTAACCCCAGAGGCTCGGCACCCAGCGGTAGCCGCTGCCGACCGCCGCCACCCGGCAGACCGACGGGAACGGCAGATGGGTGCCCAGGATCGGCTCGCCGCTCGCCGCCAGCTCCCGCAGCAGCCGGCCGCGGACGCGGACCGCCTCCTCGGGGTCGTGCTCGAAGCCGTTGTGCCATTCGAGGTGGTCGAACCCGTGCGGCAGCACGGCGTCGCCGACGAAGGTCAGCCGGTCGCCGCCGGAGGCCAGGCGGACCATGCTGTGCCCGGGGGTGTGGCCGCCCGTGCGGGTGGCGACCACGCCCGGCGCCACCTCATGGTCCGTCTCGAAGGTCTGCAGCCTGCCGCCATACTGGTCCAGGAACCGCTTGGCGGCCGACCGGATCATGTCCGCCAGCGGCCCCGGCATGGCGGTGCGGGAGAAATCGGGCGCCTGCCAGAACTCGGCTTCGGCGGCCGATACGTGGATCCGCAGATCCGGACGCAGCTGGTCCTGCACCCCGTCGACGAGCAGCCCGCCGACATGGTCGAAATGCATATGGGTGAGAACCACGTCGGTCACGGAGGCGAGATCGATGCCCGCGGCCTCCAGCCGCGACGACCACCGCCCGGTGCGCGGGAAGTTCGGAGCCTCCATCCCCAGCCCGGAGTCGATCAGGATCGTCCGGCCGCCGCTGCGGACCACGACCTCGTTCAGCGCCCAATCCATCACCTCGGGCTGCAGCCTCTCGCGCAGCCAGGCCGAGCGGACGGCCGGGTCGGCATTGGTGGCCATCGCCTCGGCCGAGATCGAGATCACTCCGTCGCTGACCACCATGACGTCGATCTCGCCGACCCGCAGCGCATAGCGCGACGGAACCAGCTCGTCAGCCCCCGGCCGACCGGGGTGTAGGATGCTGTCCGGGCTCATCTCTGTCTCCTGCTGATCGCCTTGAACACGGCACCGGCGACGCTATGGCGGGGCGTGTTCGTGGTCGATTGGGTCGGGGGAGAGGACGAGCCATACTGGGGAATAGGTCGTGTCCTCCGTGGTGCGAGGCGTTGCCGCCCGCGGGCCTAGGAACTGTCACCGGCTTCGCTCTAGACTGCCGCGTCCCAGCTGCAGGAGCGCCGCATGCCTGACCGTCTGACCCGCCGCACCACCCTGAGGGCGGGCGTCGCCGCCGCCGCGATCGGCCTGGCCCCCGCCCCGTTGCGGGCCGCGGCGCCGAGGCTGAAGCTGCGGATCCTGGAGACGACGGACCTGCATGTCGCCGTCTTCCCTTACGACTACTACCGCGACAAGGGCGACGACACGATGGGCCTGGCCCGCACCGCGACGGTGCTGGCCGCCGCCCGGGCCGAGGCGGCCAATGTCCTGCTGTTCGACAATGGCGACGTGATCCAGGGCAATCCGATGGGCGACTACGTCGCCTATCAGCAGGGGCTGGACGGCGGCGCGGTGCACCCGATCGTCAAGGCCATGAACCTGCTGGCCTATGACTGCGGCACCATGGGCAACCACGAGTTCAACTACGGCCTCGACTATCTCGGCCGCGCGATGATGCAGGGGGCGAATTTCCCGCTGGTCTGCGCCAATCTGCTGAAGCCCGACGGCAGCCCGTACCTGGCGCCGTACAAGATCCTGGAGCGGACGCTGAAGGACGATCGCGGCGCCGCGGTGCCGGTAAAGATCGGCGTCATCGGCTTCGTGCCGCCGCAGATCATGCAGTGGGACCAGGGCCATCTCGCAGGCCATGTCACCACCACCGACATCGTCGACGCGGCGAAGAAATACGTGCCGGAGCTGCGAAAGGCCGGCGCCGAGCTGGTGGTGGCGCTGTGCCATTCCGGCATCGCCGGCGGCCCGCGCGAGGGCGGCGAGGAGAACGCCGCCCTGTTCCTGGCCGAGGTGCCGGGCATCGACGTGATCCTGACCGGCCACCAGCACCGGGTGTTCCCCGGCCCCGACTTCGCCGGCATCGACGGCGTGGATGCGGAGCGCGGTACGCTGCACGGCATCCCGGCGGTGATGGCCGGGTTCTGGGGCAGCCATCTCGGCATCATCGACCTGGAGCTGCAGCGCGACGGCGCGGCCTGGAAGGTCGCGGCCTTCAAGACCGAGGCCCGGCCGATCTACGAGCGCAAGGACCGCAAGGTGGTGCCTCTGGTCGAGTCGAAGGCCGAGGTGCTGGCGGCGGCGCAGCCGGAGCATGACGCCACCCTGGCCTATGTCCGCCAGCCGGTGGGCGAGATCACCGCCCCGATCACCAGCTACTTCGCCCTGGTGGCGGACGACCCGTCGGTGCAGATCGTCAGCCAGGCCCAGCTCTGGTACGCCGCCCCGCTGCTGGCCGGCACGCCGGCAGCCGGGCTGCCGCTCTTGTCGGCCGCGGCGCCGTTCAAGGCCGGCGGCCGCGGTGGGCCGGACTATTACACCAGCGTCCCGGCGGGGCCGATCGCGATCAAGAACGTCGCCGACCTGTACCTGTATCCGAACACGGTGCGGGCGGTGCGCGTCTCCGGCGCCATCGTGCGGGAATGGCTGGAGCGGTCGGCCGGCATCTTCAACCGGATCGACCCGGCGAAGGCGGAGGAGCAGGCGCTGATCGACCCGTCCTTCCCGTCCTACAATTTCGACGTGATCGACGGCGTGACCTACCGGATCGACCTCACACAGCCCTCGCGCTACGACGGCGACGGCAAGCTGGTGGCGCCGGACGCCCGCCGCATCGTCGACCTGTCGTTCGAGGGCAAGCCGATCGACGACAAGCAGGAGTTCGTGGTCGTCACCAACAACTACCGCGCCGGGGGCGGCGGCAGCTTCCCGGGGCTGGACGGCAAGAACATCGTCGTCGAGGCGCCGGACACCAACCGCGACGTGCTGGTGCGCTTCATCCACGAGCAGGGCAAGATCAACCCGACCGCCGACGGCAATTGGAGCTTCGTGCCGCTGCCGAAGACCGCGATCGTGACCTTCGCCAGCGCCCCGGCCGCGGCCCAGGCGGCAACGCCGCCCGGCCTGGGCATCGAGCCGATGGGCGACGCCGGCGACGGCTTCGCCAAGTACCGGCTGGTGTTCAACGGGTAGAGAGCAGTGTTCAGGGCTGGAGCCGATCCAGGATCTGCCGCCTGTGGTCGGCGCTCCCGAAAAAGGTGGCCAGGATCCTGACTTCCGACCTCGGCTCGTCGATCTCGAAGTAGAAGACGAAGCCCTTATCGGTCACGGTGCGGATGCCGGGCCGGAGGCGTGGATGCTCGGTGCCCCGATGCGGGTGGGTTTCGAAGGTCCGCATATAGGCGAGCGCGTCGCCGATCCGAGAAGCGGCGCGTTCGACCGCGTCCACCACGTCGTCTCCCAGATCCTGGTAGACCCGGACCAGATGGTCCTCGACCAAGTCAAGGTCCCGCGTGACGCCGGGCGCGCGGCGAACCCTATAGCGGCGCACGCGCCTTCCGTTTCCGCTGCAGCATCGCCCGGGTCTCCGCCTCGCCCTCATCCAGGTCCACAAAGGGTCCCGCCCGGCGCTGATCGATCAGCGCCCGGAGGGCCTGGAGCTCGGCGTCTTGCATCTCGTTGTCACGACGCAGCATGTCGAGGCCGCGCTGAAGCACGGCACTGAGGCTCGGATACTGGCCGCTGTCCACCAAGCCACGGGCATAGGCCTCCTGGTCATCGGTCAGCGAGATCGAGGTCTTGACGGTCATGAGTAGCCTCCTGCCGTCACTATACTACTCAGTAGTACCAGCTCCAAGGGTTGAGGCTTCTCCACGCCCTCAATCCGCATGCACCGACACCGCCGGCGCGCCGCCGCCGCCCTTCGGCTTGCGCAGCAGGATCAGCAGCGGGATCGCGGCGATCGCCAGCACCATCAGCAGCTTGAAATCGTCGATATAGGCGATCAGCGAGGCCTGCTGGTTCACCATCTGGTCGACCATGGCCCGGCCGGTCAGGGTGGCCGGCGACATCATGTCGGGCAGCTGCTGCACCGCCGGGCTGAAGGCGGTGACATGCTCGCCCAGCAGCTGGTGGTTGGTCTGGATGTTGCGGGTCAAAAGCGCGGTGACGATCGAGATGCCGATCGAGCTGCCGAGGTTGCGTGACACGCTGTAGATGCCCGCGCCCTCATCCAGGTACAGCCGCGGCAGGGTCGAGAAGGCCATGGTCGACAGCGGCACGAAGACGAGGCCCAGCCCCGCGCCCTGCACCAGCCCGTCGATCATGAACTCGGTCTGCGAGATGTCGAGGTTGTAGCCGCTCATCCGCCACAGCGAGCCGATGATCATCGCCAGCCCGGTCAGCAGCAGGATGCGGGTGTCGACCTTGCCGATCAGGCGGCCCACCACCATCATCGCCGCCATGGTGCCGATGCCGCGCGGGCCCATCACCAGGCCGGCGGTCACCACCGGATAGCCCAGCATGTTCTGCAGGAACGGCGTCGCCAGGGCCATGATCGAGTAGTAGAGCGACCCGACGATCGCCATCACCACCATGGCCACCACGAAGTTGCGGTCGGTGAACAGCGCCGGCCGCACGAAGGGCGCGTCCGCCGTCAGCAGGTGGATGACGAAGAGATAGAAGCCGAGCACCGCCAGCACCAGCTCGATGATGATCTCGAGCGAGTTGAACCAGTCCTGGTCCTGGCCGCGGTCGAGCATCATCTGCAGCGCGCCGATGCCGAGGCTGAGGAAGGCGAAGCCCAGCCAGTCGAAGCGCTTGGCCGCCTGCTTGCCGCTGTCCGACATGAAGATCCACATCCCGGCCAGCGCCAGGGCGCCGATCGGCACGTTGATGTAGAACACCCAGCGCCAGGAATAATGGTCGGTCAGCCAGCCGCCGAGCACGGGGCCGAGGATCGGGCCGACCATGACGCCGACGCCCCAGATCGCCATGGCCTGGCCGCGCCGCTCCGGCGGGTTGATGTCGATCACCGTGGCCTGGGACAGCGGCACCAGCGGCGCGCCGAACACGCCCTGCAGCAGCCGGAACCCCACGATCTCGGTGACGTTCTGGGCCAAGCCGCACAACACCGATGCGACGACGAAGCCGATCACCGAGATGATGAACAGGTTCTTGCGGCCGATCCGGCTGACCAGGGCACCGGTGACCGGCGTCATGATCGCCGCGGCGACGATGTAGGAGGTCAGGACCCAGTTGATCTGGTCCTGGTTGGCCCCGAGGTTGCCCTGCATGTAGGGCAGCGCGATGTTGGCGATGGTGGTGTCGAGCGCCTGCATGATGGTCGCCAGCATCACGCAGACCGTGATCATCCCCCGGTAGGGGACGGATTCGCCTGGGGCTGCCATGTCACTGCGCTCCGAACGCCGTGCCTCCGAGGAAGGGCAGGCCGCGGGCATGGCCGGTGTCGATCGCGACCTCGGTGCTCATGCCCGCGCGCAGCTGCGGCTTGCCGGCGGTGTCGACCAGGACGCGCACCGGGATGCGCTGGGTCACCTTCACCCAGTTGCCGCTGGAATTCTGCGGCGGCAGCAGCGAGAACTCGGCGCCGCTCGCCGGGCTGAGGCTGTCGACCTTGCCCTGCCAGGTGACGCCCGGATAGGTGTCGACCGTGACCTCGACCGGCTGGCCGGTCTTGACGTTGGTCAGGTCGGTCTCGTTCAGGTTAGCATCGATCCAGACCTTGTCGGAGCGGACGATCGCCAGCACCGGCGACCCGGCGGTGACATAGGCGCCGGGCAGCACCGCATCGGCCTTGGCCGCGATGCCGGGGAACGGCGCCTTGACCTGGGTGTGGTCGAGGTCGAGCTGCGCCTGGTCGCGCCGGGCCTGCGCCTGGCGGTAGGGCGGATAGTCGGCCAGCGCCAGGTCGGGGTTGCCGCCCAGCTTGGCCAGGGTCATGCCGATCTGCGACTGGGCGACGTCGACGGCGCTTTTGGCCATGTCGAGCGCCTGGCGGGCATCGTCGTGCTGCGACTGCGAGGCGTTGCCGTTCTTCGACAGCGCGGCGATCCGGTCGAAGTCCTTCTGGCGATAGTCCTGGGTGGTATGGGCCTGGTCCAGCGTCGCCTGCTGCTCCACCAGGTTGGCCTTGATGCCCTGGAAGTCAAAGGCGGCCTGGCGCATGTCGGCCTCCGCCTGCTCCAGCGCATAGCGCGGCGCCCGGTCGTCGATGTGGAACAGCACCTGGCCCGCTTGCACCGGCTGGTTGGTGGCGACGTCGATGGCGACCAGCCGGCCCGAGATCTCGGGCGCGATCGACACCGTGTCGGCATGGACATAGGCGTTGTCGGTGCCGGCGTAGCGCCCGCCCATGGCGTAGAGCACGGCGCCGACCACGGCCACGACCAGCGGCACGCCGCCCAGCAGCAGCAGGCGCAGGCCACGACGGCGCCGCTTCGGCGGCGGCACGATCGGCGCGGGGGTGCCGCTGGCCTGCTGCGGCGGGGATTTCAGGCTCGTGTCGTTGCTACCATCCGGCATGTCAGCACCGCTTGGCGGCATCGGCCGCCGGTTCGTCGGAATCGCAGGTCAGCTTGGTCTTCAGCAGTTGCAGGTCGCCGATCATCCGGACCATGACATCGGCCGGCAGCCGGGCGTTGTAGTCCTCCTGCCACTGCGCGATCAGGGCCTCGAGCTGGTCGACGATCGGCCGGGCGGACGGCAGCAGATGCAGCGAATGGGCGCGCCGGTCGTTCGGGTCCCGCCGGCGCTCGACCCAGCCCCGCTTCTCCATCCGGTCGATCAGTCCGGTGACGGTCATCTTCTCGACGTCCAGCAGCTCGGCCAGCCGCGCCTGGGTGACGCCGGGATTGCGGTCGAGCATGATCAGCACCCGGTATTGCGGCCGGGACAGGTCGAGGCCGGCCGCGCGCACCCGCTCCTCGAAGCGGCGGCGCAGCAGCTGGTCCAGATCCTTGATCAGCGTGTAGAGGCTGACGAGAGGCTTGATCTCGCTCATGGGGATTAAATGACCTGACTGTAAACTGCCTTACTATATGGTCCCTGACCGACGCAGGCAAATCCTGGACCCATGGGTCCAGCGCAGGGCAGCCGACAGGAATTCGCGCAGCAGAGCGGAAGCGTCAGGCGGTCAGCGCAACCAGACTCTGGCCGTCGCAGTGGCCCCCGTCGCGTCGATCACGGTGATCTGCGCCGCGCCGGGCCCGGGCGGCGTCCAGTCGGCGTCGCGCTTCAGCGGCGAGGACGGGATCGGCCGGCCGTCTACCATCCATAGGAACGGCCGGCGCCCGCCGGTGGCGACCAGGGACAGCGAGCCGAAGCGGTCGCCGTCCTGCGGCCGCTCCACCGCCGCGCCATCGGCCGGGAAGGCGATGACCAGCGGCTCCAGCCCCGCCAGCGACGGCAGCGGCGCCAGCGACACCGGGCCGGCGGCCAGCCGCTTCAGCCGCGGCGGCAGATCCTCCGCCCGCAGCACCGGGGTGCCGGACGGCGCCGGGCCGACCACGTCGCGGGTTGGCGGCGGCAGCAGGGCGAAGGCGCGGAACAGCAGCGGCGCCGCGGTGTTGCGACCGAAGCGGTCGGGGCTGGGCGACCCGTCCGGCCGGCCGACCCAGACACCGATCGTGTGCTCGGCATCGAAGCCGATCGCCCAGGCGTCGCGGAAGCCATAGGAGGTGCCGGTCTTGAAGGCGATGCGGCGGCCGTCGCGCATCAGCCCGGGATCGGCCATCGCCACCGGCGGCGGCGCCGAGGCCAGGATATCGGTGACGTACCAGGCGGCGGAGGGGTCGAGGATGCGCGGCCCGTCATTGCCAGAAGACGGGTCGCCGGCGCGCCAGACCAGGTCGGGCACGATGCCGCCGCGGGCGATGCCGGCATAGAGGCGGACGAGGTCGAGCAGCGTGGTCCCGCCGCCGCCCAGCGCCACCGCCAGGCTGGGCAGCACCGTCGGGTCGTCGAAGCGCAGCGGCGCGCCGGCCTGGCGCAGCCTTGCGGCGAAACGGGCCGGGCCGACATGGTCCAGCATCTGCACCGCCGGGATGTTCAGGGACCGCTGCAGCGCCTCGCGCACCGAGACCTCGCCGGAGAAGCCGGGGTCGAAATTGGTCGGCGCGTAGTCGCCGAAGCGCATCGGCAGGTCCAGCACCACCGTCTCCGGCAGGATGATGCGGTCCTCGAACCCCATGCCGTAGATGAAGGGCTTGAGCGCCGAGCCCGGCGAGCGCACGGCGCGGGCCAGGTCCATCTGGCCGTCGCGCCGCTCCTCGAAGAAGGTGCCGGAGCCGAGATAGCCGACCACCCGGCCGGTCGCGTTCTCCACCACCACCGCCGCCAGGTTGCTGCTGGCGTCGAGGCCGCGCAGCGACCGGTCGGCCAGCTCCTCCAGCCCCGCCTGCAGCCTTCCGTCGATGGTGCTGCGCAGCACCTCCTCCTGCCGGTTCCCGGCCAGCAGCCGCTCGGCCAGGTGCGGCGCCCGGAACGGCAGCGGCTGCCGGGTGGTCGGGGTCGGCTGCTCGGTCGCCTCGCGCGCCGCCTGCGGGTCCAGCGCCCCGGCGGCGGCGACGCGCATCAGCACCCGGTCGCGAGCCCAGCGCGCCGATTTCGGGAAGCGGTCGGGCCGCAGCCGGGTGGGCGATTGCGGCAGCGCCACCAGGAGCGCCGCCTCGCCCGGGGTCAGCAGCTTCGGCTCCTTGCCGAAATAGGCCAGGGAGGCGGCGCGGACGCCTTCGAGATTGCCGCCGAATGGGGCGAGCGTGAGGTAGATGCCGAGGATCTCGTCCTTGGAGTAGTGCATCTCCAGCTGCAGCGCCCGCGCCATCTCGATCAGCTTGGAGCCGAGGGTGCGCGGCCGCGGCTCCAGCAGGCGCACGGCCTGCATGGTCAGGGTCGAGGCGCCGGAGACGACGCCGCCATGCCGCACCATCTGGCCGAAGGCGCGGGCGGTGGACAGCGGGTCGACGCCGAGATGCTCGCGGAAGCGCTTGTCCTCATAGGCCTGCAGCAAGGCGAGGTAGAGCGGCGACACGTCGTCGACCGTCGCCTTCAGCCGCCAGGTGCCGTCCCGCGCGGTGAAGGCGCGCAGCAGCTGCCCGTCCTTGTCGAGGACGATGGTCGAGCGGTCGAGATAGCGGCCGAGCGCCGGCGGGTAGCGGGCGTCGAGCCAGAAGGCAGCGCCGACCACGAGCGCGGCGAGGACGACGAACGCCCCCGCCCCGATCGCCACCTTCCGCCAGATGCTCCGAGTCGCTGCCATGCCGCCAGTCTAGCGCAGCCGATGGCGGATTGATGGCCGGCATGCGCGCCCTGCGCCGCCGCGTTTCGGCCCGGACCGGGACGGCTGTAAGAAAGCTGCCATAATGAAGGGCTAAGTCTGGGCGCCCGCCATACGCCGCACCCAGGCCGACGTTTCCGAAGGCTCCATGATGAACGACCGACCGGCCGATATCGCCGCCCTACCCGCCCCGACCGCGGCGCCGGCGCCCGCCCTGACCATCACCGGCGCGCGGGTGCTGGTCGGCGGGCGCCTCGAGGAGGCGGTGGTCCGCATCGAATCCGGCCGCATCGCCGAGATCGCGGGGTCGGAAGGCCGCGGCGCCGACGCACGGATCGACGGCCGCGGCCGGCTGCTGCTGCCGGGCATCATCGACCTGCATGGCGACGCCTTCGAGCGCTCGCTGATGCCGCGGCCCGGCGTGCGGTTCCCGACCGCGCTGGCACTGGACGAAGCGGACCGGGTGATGGCCGGGTTCGGCATCACCACGGCGCTGCACGGCGTCACCTATTCCTGGGAGCCGGGCCTGCGAGGGCGCGAGACCTTCCTGGCGCTGGCGGAAGCGCTGCGCGGCCTGCGCGGCCGGCTGCGCTGCGACACCCACCTGCATCTGCGCTTCGAGGTGCACAACCATGACGGCCTGGCGGAGGTGGCGCCGCTGATCGCCGACGGCACCATCGGCGTGGTCGCCTTCAACGACCATCTGGCCGATATCGAGGAGGATCTGGCGAATCCGGAGAAGGCGGCCCGCTATCCCGGGCGCACCGGCCTGACAGTCGACGCGTTCCGTGCGCTGATGCGCCGGGTCGGCGAGCGCGCCGCGGAGCTGGACGCCACGGTCACCGCACTGGCCGGCATGGCCGCGGCGGCGGGCGTGCCGATGCTGAGCCATGACGATGCCGACCTCGCGACGCGGGCGCGCTACCGGGCGCTGGGCGCCCGCATCGCCGAATTCCCGCTGGCGCGCGCGGTCGCCGCCGACGCCCGAGCCCGGGGCGAGCATGTCGTCATGGGCGCACCCAACGTCCTGCGCGGCGGCAGCCACAAGGCCGGCAACCCGTCCGCCGCCGAGCTGGTCGGCGCCGGCCTGTGCAGCATCCTGACCTCGGATTACTACTACCCGGCGCCGCTGCATGCGGTCTTCCGCCTGGTCGGCGAAAGCGTGCTGCCGCTGGAGCGCGCCTGGGACCTGGTCGCCGCCAACCCGGCCGAAGCCCTCGGCCTTGCCGATCGCGGCCGGATCGAGATCGGCCGCCGGGCCGACCTGCTGCTGGTCGATCCCGGGCCGGACAGCGCCCCGCGGCCCGATGTTGTCGCCACCCTGGTCGAGGGACGCCGCGCCTTCCTGTCGATGGCGGGCTGACGCCAGGCCGCATCGGCCTATTTCTCCGGGATCACCAGCGGGCCGCAATTGTCGTCGGCGACGAAGACGGCGAGGATCTGCGCCGGCTCGGCGGCGCTGGCATTCTCGGCGAACATGTGCAGCGCCCCCGGCGGCTCGAACCAGCTGGTGCCGGGGCCGTAGACCTGCGGTGGACCGCCGGCCATCTGCGAGCGCACCGCACCCTTGATCACATAGGCGGTGACCGAGCCGGGATGGCGGTGCGCCGGGGTATAGGCACCCGGCGGGAAGTCGACCGTGACCGTGGTGATCGACTTTCCCGGCACGTTCGGCAGCGCCTCGCAGGACACCGGCTTGACCACCGAGGCCGGCCGGCTGGTCGGCGCGGCACCGGCCGCGGATTCGGCGTGGGCGTGACCGGGCATCACGGAGCTGGCCGGGGCCTCGGCGGGCGGGTTGCCGGACCGGGCGACCAGCAGCGCCCCGGCGGCAACCAGGACCGCGCCGCCGGCCACAAGCGCCATCAGCCGCGCCGGCAGCGGGCCGGGATGAAAGGCCGACATCGTCCCCTCCTTACCCGGGCAGCTTGAAGCCGGCGTCCCAGCCGAGCTCCCGCACCGCCTTCTCGACCAGGGCCGGGCCGCCGGGCTCCGCCACGTTGAAGATGCCGGGCCGGCCGCGATCGACCGCCAGCAGCGCCGCCTGCGCCGCCGCGTCGACATGCACCGCGCCCGGCGCCGGCGGCGCGCCCACGCCGGTGCCCGGGCCGTAGAGCTGGCCGTAGCGCAGCACCAGGCCTTGCAGCGGCGGGGTGTTCAGCACCTGGGTCTCGAGCGCCGCCACGCCGTCGATGCTGACCCGGCGCGGGCTGTCGGCCGACCGGTCGAGCGGGTGGTCCTCGGCATAGGGCGGCGTGCCGGGGGCGTAGACCCAGGCGATGCTCTGGGCGATCAGCCGGCGGACCCCGGCCTCCCGCGCCGCGGCGACCAGGTTGCGGGTGCCTTCGCTGCGTATGCGGGCGTTGCGCGGCACGCTCTCGGCCATGCGGGCGGGGTCGAGGCCGGGCGGCAGGTCGGTCAGCTGGTGGATCACCACCTGCGGCCGCGCTGCCGCCACGGCGTCGGACAGGGCCGCCGCATCGAACACGTCGACCACCACCGGCTCGGCGCCGAGCCGGTGCAGCGTGTCGGCCTTGGCCGGGTCGCGGGTGGTGCCGAACACCTCGTGCCCGGCGTCGCGCAGCAGCGGCACCAGGCGGCGACCGATAGCGCCACTGGCGCCGGCGAGGAAGATCCTGGACGTCATGATGTCCTCCTTGGGAGCGGAGCCCGCCTCACTCCAGCGGCAGGCCGAAGCGCAGCGCGGTCGCGAGCAGGCCGCAGCGGTAATAGAAGCGGTGGCCCAGCACATTGGTCAGCGGGGTGTCGAGCACCAGCCGGGCGCAGCCGAAGGCCTTGCCCTCCCCCGCCAGCCAGGCGATCAGCCGGGCGCCGTGGCCGCCGCCGCGCTCGGCCTCGTCGGTGACCAGGTCGTCGACATAGAGATGCGGGCCGTAGACCAGGTTCTCCTGCACCCGGAAGCCGGCCAGCGCCACCGGGCGATCGCCGCGCCACAGCGCGGCCAGCCGGTAGCCGGACGCGGCCTGCAGGCGCCAGCGCGCCACGAACTGCTCCGCCGAGACCAGATGCGGCCGCAGCTGGCGCATCACCGGCCAGCAGGCGGCGACGGCGGCCGCGTCCTCGACGGCGCGGAGATCCAGGGTGTCTGCCTCAGGCACGGCCGACATGGCGGTGGCCCTTTCCGGAGAGTCAGGATAATATCAGAGCACGAATAACATATAAGAGCACTGATATCATGGTCAAGCGGGATGGCGGTCCTGAGATTCCGCGGCCGGGCGAGGGCAAGCGGGGCGAGGCCGGGTATTTCGGCTATCTGCTGCGCCAGGCCGGCGGCGCGTACCGGCTGCGGATGGAGCGCGCCCTGGCCGACCTGGAGGTCACGCCGCCGCAATTCACGGCGCTGACCATGATCGCCGCCTATCCCGGGCTGTCGAGCGCCGACGTGGCGCGGCTGGCGGTGCTGACGCCGCAGACGGTCAGCGTCATCATCGCCAATCTGGAGCGCGCCGGGTCGGTGCGGCGCCGGCCGCACCCGGTGCATGGCCGCATCCTGACGCTGGAGATCACCGACAACGGCCAGACCCTGCTGGCCCGCTGCCGCGAGCGGGTGCTGGTGCTGGAGAAGCAGCTGGCAGCCGGACTGACGGCGGAGGAGGAGGCGGTGATCCGCCGCTGGCTCGCGGCGGTGGCGGCGGAGGGCGGCGAGCCGGACTAGGCGGCCGACGGATGCAGCTCGGGCCGGTAGCCGGCTGCGAGGACGGCGAGGCCGGGCAGCGGGGTCAGCAGGCCGACCTCGCCCGAGGGCATCGGCCGGCTCTCGCGATAGCCCGACGGACTCCAGCGACGCAGCCCGCCGCCCAAAACCAGCCAGGCGCCGCCGGGATCGCCGGGCAGGGTCACCATCGCCCCGTCCGGCAGCCCCGCTGCCGGGTGCGGCACCACCCGCTGACAGCGGGTGGCCGGGTCGATGCGGGCGGGATGCAGCACGGCATCCATCGCCTCGGCCCTCGGCGGGACCTCCAGGCCCTGCGCCGTCATCCAGGCGGCGCGCCAGGCGTTGTAGGCCTCGCGCCGACATTCGGCGCAGGGGCGGTGGCCGGCGGCGATCGCCACCGCCTCGTCCAGGAAGAACAGATGGGTCCAACGGTCCGGCTGCATCACCGGCCGCCAGCGACCCTTGAACGCCAGCCGGCAGCAGATCCAGCGCGTGGTCGACCAGGGCCGGCGGATCTGCCCCGCCGCGTCGTGGATCACGCCACGATTGCCCAGCATCGTGCCGCGGGCGGGGTCGGCGACGATCTCGCCGAAGGGCGTGACGCGGTTGCGATGGGCCATGCGCCATCATGGCATGGCGGCCATGTCCCGCCACCGCTTGCTGACTATACCGACCAGTCGGTACAGTAACCCTCATGAGCACGCTCGACACCAAGACCCGGATCCTGGCCGCCGCCGAGCAGGTGGTGCTGGAGTGCGGCGTCCCGGCCCTGACGCTGGACGCCGTCGCCGAGGCCGCCGGCCTGAGCAAGGGCGGGCTGATCTATCACTTCGAGAGCAAGGAGGCGCTGATCCGCGCCATGATCGCCCGGATCGGCGCCTGCATGCAGAAGCGGATGGACAAGCTGGCCGCCGCGGATGGCGGGCCGGGCGGCTGGACCCGCGCCTATCTCGGCGCCGCCTTCCCGCCGCCGGGCACGCCGGACGACCGGGACGCGATGCGCGAGGCCGCGCTGATCGCCGCCCTGGGCTACGACCCGGCGCTGCTGGCGCCCTATGCCGCGGAATATGCCGGCTGGGTCGACCGGCAGAAGGCGGATGGGATCGACCCGGTGCTGGCCGCCATCATCCGCCTGGCGGCGGACGGGCTGTGGCTGAACGAGGTGTTCGGCATCAGCGCCGTCGACCCGGCCGACCGGGCGGCGGTGCTGCAGCGCCTGGCCGGGATGACGCGGCCGGCCCCCTGACCTCAGATCCGCCTGACCTTCAATCCTGAGGAGTTGCTGTCATGGCTTGGGTGATCCTGATCATCGCCGGGCTGTTCGAGATCGGCTGGGCCGTCGGCCTGAAATACACCGAGGGCTTCTCGCGCCTGTGGCCGAGCGTGGCGACGGCGGCGGCGATGATCGTCAGCCTGCTGCTGCTGGGCCTGGCGCTGAAGGACCTGCCGATCGGCACCGCCTATGCGGTGTGGACCGGCGTCGGCGCGGTCGGCACCGCGATCCTCGGCATCTGGCTGTTCGGCGACCCGGCCAACGTCGCCCGCCTGGCCTGCATCGGCCTGATCGTGGCGGGGATCGTCGGGTTGAAGCTCGTCACGCCTCACTGACCACCCTCCCGTCATGGCGAGGCGCAGCGCCGTGGCCATGCAGGGCGGCGCTCACTGAGGAAGGACTGGAATTCCGCTGCGGCCTGGGCTCAACTGGCGCCGTTTCAGCCGCGCCATATCAGGGTTGCCCGCATGCACGAGATTTCCATCGCCGGCCGCAGCATCGGCCCCGACCACCCGCCCTATGTGATCTGCGAGCTGTCGGGCAACCACAATGGCGACCTGGCCCGGGCGCTGAAGATGATGGAGGCGGCGAAAAACACCGGCGCCGATGCGGTGAAGCTGCAGACTTACACCGCCGACACCATCACCCTGGACCATGACGGCGACCAGTTCCGGATCAAGGGCGGACTGTGGGACGGCCAGCGCCTGTACGACCTGTACCAGGAGGCGTCGACCCCCTGGGACTGGCACGAGGCGCTGTTCGCCAAGGGGCGGGAGCTCGGCATCACCGTCTTCTCCACCCCCTTCGACAAGACCGCGGTCGACCTGCTGGAGGGGCTGGGCGCCCCGGCCTACAAGGTCGCGTCCTTCGAGGTGGTGGACCTGCCGCTGGTCGAGTACATCGCCAGCAAGAAGAAGCCGATGATCATCTCCACCGGCCTCGCCAATCTCGGCGAGATCCAGGAGGTGATTGACACCGCGCGCCGGGGCGGCGCCGACGGGCTGGTGGTGCTGCACTGCATCAGCGCCTATCCGGCGCCGATGGAGGACGCCAATCTGCGCACCATCCCGAACCTGGCCGAGACCTTCGGCGTGATCAGCGGCCTGTCCGACCACACCATGGGCACCACCGCCTCGGTCGCCGCGGTGGCGCTGGGCGGGTCGGTGATCGAGAAGCACTTCACCCTGGCCCGCGCCGATGGCGGCCCGGATTCCGCCTTCTCGCTGGAGCCGGCGGAGTTCACCCGGCTGGTCGAGGACTGCAAGGGCGCCTGGGCGGCGCTGGGCCGGATCCGCTACGACCTCAAGGGGTCGGAGGCCGGCAACATCGTCTATCGCCGCTCGCTCTACGTCACCGCGGACGTCAAGGCCGGCGAGACGCTGACCGAGGCGAATGTGCGGTCGATCCGCCCCGGCTACGGCCTGGCGCCGAAGCACCTGCCCGAGGTGCTGGGCCGCCGCGCCACCCGCGACCTCGCGCGAGGCGAGCCCTTCGCCTGGGCGATGGTGGAGTGACGCCGACGGCGCCAACCATTCACCGTCATGGCGAGCCCCGAAGGGGCGTGGCCATCCAGGGGCCGGGACGAGCCGCCCTGGATGGCCACGGCGCTGCGCGCCTCGCCATGACGGTTTCAAGGAGCGATGGCCCTCCCCTGCCCGGCCGCGTTCCCTAAGTCGGACCTATTCATCGACGAGGGGTTTGCGTAACACTGCCGCGGCATCCCCGGCGACGGGGAGAGCCACAAGCAGGGCAGGGAAGCGCATGTCCGTCGTCGCGGTGCTCGATGTCGGCAAAACCAATCTGAAGCTGCTGGCGGTGACGCCGGAGGGCGCGGCGCTGGAGGCGGTGCGCACCCGCAACCTGTCGCGGCCGGGCCCTCCCTATCTGCAGGTCGACCTGGCGGCGGTGGAGGCCTGGCTGCTGGGCGCGCTCGGCGACCTGGCCCGGCGCCACCGCCTGGCCGCCTTCGTCGCCACCGGCTACGGCACCAGCGGCGTGCTGGTGGACGAAACCGGCCCAGTGCTGCCGATGATGGATTACGAGGCCGCGGCGCCGGGCTGGCTGGACGAGGCCTATGCCGCCGAAGGGCCGGGCTTCGCCGAGACCGGCTGCCTGGTCGACCCCGGCGCCCATCGCCTGGCCAAGCAGCTGCTGTGGCAGGAGCGCGACTTTCCCGACGGTTTCGCCCGCGCCCGGTGGCCCGGAAGCCTGTCCGGGCAGTTATTTTACGCCATATTCTTTCTTCATGTTCAGCCTCGTTAGCGGCGAA
>NZ_JBCNNF010000117.1:0-17153 GCF_039594555.1 Inquilinus sp. | reverse complement strand
GGGCTGATCCGGCCCGCCCGGGCGTAGATCATGGCCTGCATCAATCCCGACGGCACCCTGACCGAGGTGGCGAAGCGCAGCCTGACCCTGTTGGCCGTGCCGCACACCGCGGCCCGGCTGGCGGAGGCGGCCGGCCTGCCGCTCTGGCGGGTGCGCGCCACCCTGCGCGAGACCGGCCGGGCAAAGCTGGTCGCCTGCCTCGACCCCGATGCGGTCGACCCGGCCTGGCAGCTCACCGATCTAGGCGCGGAAGCCCTCGAGCTGAGCCAGGGCTGATCGCGCTTTACTGATGCATCACAATGAGATAAGGGTCTCCCTTGAAGCATCATATGAGCCGGGTCGCATTTCGGATTCTGTCGGCCCGGCTTCTGCGCTAGAGTGCGGGCGGATGGATCTGCGGGGGTACCGATGAGGACGATGAAGGGTTTTGCCGCGGCCACGTTGGCCGCCATGGCGCTGGCGGCCTGCCAGGATGCGACGCCGCCGAAGCCACAGACGGGGGGCCTGTTCCCCGATGTCGGCAACTACCAGCCGGCCAACCTGCCGCCCAAGGCGCAGCTGACGCCGACCGAGGTCCGCTACGACCTGCTGGTCAAGCTGCAGACCGAGATGATGGTCACCGGGCTGAGCTGCAAGGAAGAGTTCAACGATCCGATCATCTTCCGGACGTTCAGCCAGTGGGTCGTCAACAACGACGACCGGATCCTGGACACCCAGGACAAGCTGGGTAGGCTGCTGGCCAAGTACAACAAGGGCAACGGGCAGCGGCTGTTCGACACCTACCGCACCAAGATGGCGAATGACGAGTCCCAGCGCATGCAGCGGATGACGCAGGGCGCCTACTGCCTGGCGCGCAAGGACCAGTTCGCCGAGGTGGTGAAGTACACCCCGCAGCAGCTGGACGAATATCTGAACAAGTCCTACGAGCTTCTGCACACGCGCTACAACGAGGTCGGGGCCAAGACCCAGACCGCGGCGGCGCCGACCGACAAGGCTGCGGCCCCTGCCGTCAAGCCGAAGAAGAAGCCGTAAGCACCAGCTTTCTCTTTTGCCGATCCATCCGGAAAGGGCCGCGCGAGCGGCCCTTTTTCGTTACGGCCGACTGTCTTCCCATGACGGCTTGCCGAAACATTCTGTCGCTGCTATCAAGAGCGTCCCACCCGTCGCGGTGGGATCAACGGCGTCCATGAAACGGCAGAGGGGGAGTTGCAGTGGCATCGACACGCATCGTCAGCTCCCCGGATCTCCGTCATTAGGTAGGTCCGCCTCCGCGCTCCCGGCTGGTCTGGCCCCGGGGGCCTCCGGACCCCGCCCAGGACGCCCGATGGCCTGAATCGCCCTAGCGTCCACCCCGAAACCCTCAGATCGCCGTCGGCACGGGCCCCGCCCACGCCGATTCGCCTGAACCGTTCAGCCGGGAGGATGCCGCTTCGGCGGTGTCGGAACGACCGTGGCGCTAGACCAGACCACCCCTCAGAACAATCCTTTGCTGCGCGTGCTGCGCTTCAGCCTCGGCCATTGGCGCCGCCACCCGCTGCCGGTTGCAGTCGCGATCGGCGCCGTGCTGGCCTCGACCGCCATCGACGTGGTGCTGCCGGTCTTCGCCGGCCGCATGGTCGACGCCATCGCCTCGGGGCCCGGTGGCTACGACGCCGCGCTCACGGCGCTGCTGACCATCATCGGGCTCGGCATCGTCTATGTGGCGCTGCGCGACACGGTGTTCCGCGCCATCATCCGGCTGACCACCCGGATCATGCAGGCGATGACACAGGAGGCGTTCTGGCGCGTCCAGCGCTTCTCCACCGACTGGCACGCCAACAGCTTCGCCGGCTCCACGGTCCGCAAGATCAACCGCGGCACCTGGGCGATGGACCTGCTGAACGACGTCATCCTGGTCGAGCTGCTGCCGTCGGTCCTGGTGCTGCTCGGCGCCACCGCCCTCCTGGCGGCACGCTGGCCGCTGATGGGCGCGGCGGTGGCCTGCGGCGTCGCCGTGTTCCTGCTGATCAGCCTGGTGCTGGTGCTGCGCTACGTGGCCCCCGCCGCGCGGCTGGCCAACGAGATGGACTCCAAGCTCGGCGGCAACTTAGCGGATTCGATCGGCTGCAACGCCGTGGTGAAGACCTTCGGCGCCGAGCGGCGCGAGGATGCCTTCATCGCCCGCACGGTCGAGACCTGGCGCCAGCGCACCATCCGCACTTGGCACCGCGGCACCAATTCCGGCACCACCCAGAACCTGATCATGGTGGGGCTGAACGGCATGGTGCTGGGCATCGGCCTGTGGCTGTGGGGCCGCGGAATGGCGACGCCGGGCGACATCACCTACATCCTCGGCACCTATGCCCTGATCCATGGCTATCTGCGCGGCGTGGGCATGCATGTCCGCAACCTGCAACGTGCGGTCAACGACATGGAGGAGCTGGTCGACTTCATGGATCAGCCGCTCGGGGTCGAGGACCGGCCGGCGGCGCCGGAAATCAGGGTCGAGGCCGGCCGGATCGACTTCGACGCGGTCACCTTCCGCTACCAGGGGCAGAAGGAGCCGATCTATGACGGCTTCACCCTGACCATCGCCCCGGGCGAGCGGATCGGCCTGGTCGGCCATTCCGGCAGCGGCAAGAGCACCTTCGTCAAGCTGGTGCAGCGCCTGTACGACCTGAACGGCGGCGCCATCCGCATCGATGGACAGGACGTCGCCGCGGTGACGCAGGAAAGCCTGCGCCGCCAGATCGCCTTGGTGCCGCAGGAGCCGGTGCTGTTCCACCGCACGCTGGCGGAGAATATCGCCTATGGCCGGCCGGACGCGACGATGGAGCAGATCATCGACGCGGCGAAGCAGGCCTATGCTCACGACTTCATTGCCCGCCTGCCGCAGGGCTATGAGACACTGGTCGGCGAGCGCGGGGTGAAGCTGTCGGGCGGCGAGCGCCAGCGCGTGGCCCTGGCCCGCGCCATCCTGGCCGACGCCCCGGTCCTGATCCTGGACGAGGCGACGTCCAGCCTGGACAGCGTGTCGGAATCGCTGATCCAGGCGGCGGTGGAGAAGCTGATCGTCGGCCGCACCACGATCATCGTCGCGCACCGGCTGTCGACCGTGCAGAAGGTCGACCGCATCCTGGTGTTCGACCGTGGCCGGATCGTCGAGCAGGGCACCCATGCCGAGCTGGTGAAGCGCGAGGGCGGCCATTACCGCGAACTGTTCGAGCACCAGGCGATGGGGCTGCTCGACGGCCAGGAGGCGGCGTAAGCCGCCTCTAACCTCCACTGCCAGGAGGAGGCGGCGTAAGCCGCCTCCTGTGCTCTAGCTGCCTTCCGCCGAGGGCAGCCGGGCCGCGAACTCCGCCGCCAGCCAGTCGATGAACACCCGCACCCGGGGCGACAGCTGCCGGCTGTGCGGGTACAGCACATAGACCGGCGAGGGGGCGGGCGGCATGTCGGCCAGCACCTCGACCATGGTGCCGGCCGCGAGGTCGTCCGCCAGGCGGTAGCGCGGCAGCTGGATCAGCCCCAGCCCCAGCCGGCCGGCGGCGAAATAGATCTCGGCGCCGGCCGCTGACACCGTCACCGGCAGCGTGATGTCGCGCCGGGCGCCATCGGCCATGAACTCCAGCGGCATCAGCGCGCCGGTGGCGGAGGACAGGAAGCCGACCATGCGGTGGCTCGCGAGGTCGTCCAGCGTGCGCGGGGTGCCGAAGCGCTCCAGATAGGCCGGGGTGGCGAAGGTGCCCTCCGCCAGCACCGCGATGCGCCGGCCGATCAGCGTGCTGTCGGCGGGCTGTCCAACCCGCAGCACGCAGTCCACCCCCTCGCGCACCAGGTCGACGAAGCGGTCGCCCTCGCCGAAATGGATCTGGATGTCCGGGTATTCCTCCAGGAACCGGGGCAGGCCCGGCATCATGAAGGACCGGGCCAGGATGCCGTGCACGTTCACGCGCAGCAGCCCCTTCGGCCTGGCGCCGGTGAAGGCGGCCTCGGCCTCCTCGATATCCGCCAGGATCGACAGGCAGCGCTGGTAATAGGCCTCGCCGTCCAGAGTCGGGCGGACCTGCCGCGTGGTCCGCTGCAGCAGCCGCACGCCCAGCCGCGCCTCCAGCTGCTTGACGCCCTCGGTCGCGGTCGACCGTGGCAGGCCGAGATCCTGCGCCGCCAGCGAGAAGCTGCGTCGCTCGACCACGCGCAGGAACAGCCGCATCGCATCGAGCCGGTCCATCCGAATTGTTCCCACTATTTGAACGATGATGTCGAAGCAAACCAGATTATCCGGAAGTCAGGAAGGCGCATCTTGGACTCACGCCAATCACATCGTTCGGAGGACATCATGAGCGAACGGAACACCAAGGTCGCCATCGTCACCGGCGCCTCTCGCGGCATCGGCGCCGCCATCGCCGAGCGGCTGGCCCGCGACGGCTTCACCGTTGTCATCAACTATGCCGGCAATGCGGAGGCGGCCGAGGCCTTGGCCCGCAGGATCGAGCAGGCGGGCGGCCATGCCATCTCGGCCCAGGCCGACGTCGCCGACCCCGCCGCGGTGCGGCGCATGTTCGACGCGGCCGAGACCGCCTATGGCGGCGTCGACGTGCTGGTGAACAACGCCGGGATCATGCAGCTGGCGCGGATCGCCGACGCCGATGACGCGCTATTCGACCGGACGGTCGCGGTCAACCTGAAGGGCACCTTCAACACCCTGCGCGAGGCTGCGAAGCGGCTGCGCGACGGTGGCCGGATCATCAATTTCTCGACCAGCGTCGTCGGCACCAAGCTCGAGAGCTACGGCGTCTATACGGCCACCAAGGCGGCGGTCGAGGCGCTGACCGGGATCCTGGCGAAGGAGCTGCGCGGCCGCGGCATCAGCGTCAACGCCGTGGCCCCGGGCCCGACGGCCACCGACCTGTTCTTCAACGGCAAGTCGCCGGAGCTGGTCGACCGCCTCGCCAAGGCCGCCCCGCTGGAGCGGCTGGGCACGCCGGAGGACATCGCCAATGTCGTCTCCTTCCTCGCCGGCCCGCAGGGCGGCTGGGTCAACGGCCAGGTCCTGCGCGCCAATGGCGGCCTCGTCTGAACCAAGCCCTCGTCATCAGGAGCGGATCATGAGTTCCGTCATCGTCGTCACCGGCGCGTCCAGCGGCTTCGGCCTGATGGCTGCCCGCGCTTTGGCCCATGCCGGCCACATCGTCTATGCCAGCATGCGCGACACCGCCGGCCGCAACGCGCCGCAGGTGGCCGAGGTCGCGGCCTATGCCCGGCAGAACGGCGTCGACCTGCGCACGATTGAGCTCGACGTCACGTCGCAGCCCTCAGCCGATGCGGCGATCGCGCAGATCATCGCCGACAATGGCCGGCTCGACGTCATCGTGCACAATGCCGGCCACATGGTCTACGGCCCGGCCGAGGCCTTCACGCCGGAGCAGCTGGCCGAGCTTTACGACATCAACGTGCTCAGCACCCAGCGGGTCAACCGCGCCGCCCTGCCGCAGCTGCGCAAGCAGGGCCGGGGGCTGCTGGTCTGGGTCTCGTCCAGCAGCACGCGCGGCGGCACCCCGCCCTATCTGGCGCCGTATTTCGCCGCCAAGGCGGGCATGGACGCGATGGCGGTCAGCTATGCCGGCGAACTGGCGCGCTGGGGCATCGAGACCTCGATCATCGTCCCCGGCGCCTTCACCAAGGGCACCAACCATTTCGCCCATTCCGGCCAGCCGGCCGACACGGCGCGGGCCGAGGAATACGCCCGCGGCCCGACCGCCGATTTCGGCGAGGTCGCCTTCAAGGGCTTGGCGGCGCTGGAGCCGGCCGACGCCGACCCGCAAGCGGTGGCCGATGCCATCGTCAGGGTGGTCGACACGCCCTTCGGCCAGCGGCCGTTCCGGGTCCATATCGACCCGTCGCAGGACGGCGCCGAGATCGTCAACGGCGTCGCCGACCGGGTCCGGGCCGAGCTGCTGCGGCGGATCGGGCTGGAGGACATCCTGAGGCCGCGCATGATTGGCTGAGCACCGCCCCGGTCAGGGCGCCTGGATTCGCGGTTATGAAACGCCCTGCGCCCGGCCGCCTGCCAAGCCTCAGCTCGTCCCGGCCAGCGCCTCGGCCCCGATCGGGCGGAACAGGGCCGGGCGGCCGTAAAAGCGGGTGGCGAGGGCGGAGACCCGGGCGGCGTCGCCGGTGGTGAAGAACTGCGGCGGCGCTTCCGCCTCTCCGGCCGTGTCGAATTCCGGGTGGCGCTGCAGATAGGCCTTCAGGCTGCGGGCGGTGATGTCCGGCTGGGACAGCACCTCGACCCCCGGTGGCAGCGCCTCGGCGAACAGGTCGGCGACCAGCGGGTAATGGGTGCAGCCCAGGATCACCGCATCCGGCGGCACGCCCTTCAGCTGCCGCATCAGCAGGGCCGCGTAGCGCCGCACGGCGCGGCGTAGCACCGCCTCCGGCGCCGCCCGCTCGATCAGCGTCACCAGCACCGGGCAGGCCTGCTGCATCACCGTGATCTCCGGCGCGCGCTTGCCGATCTCCTCGACGAATGCGCCGGTGCGCACCGTGTGGCGGGTGGCGAAGATGGCGACGGTGCGCGGCTCGCCCCGGTGCCGGCCGGTGCGAATATCGGCCATCCAGGGCACGCCGGTGATCGCCTCCACCATCGGCACCAGCACGCCGATCACCCGGCGGTCGGGGAAATGCTGCGGCAGCCAGGTCTGCTGCAGCCGGCGCAGGCCGGTGGCGGCGGCAGTGTTGCAGGCCAGGACCACCAGCCGGCAGCCCTGGCCGAACAGCCGCTCCACCGCCGCCACGGTCAGGCGGTAGATCTCCTCCGGCTCGCGGTTGCCATAGGGGGCGTGGCCGTGATCGCCGAGATAGAGGAAGCGCTGCTGCGGCAGGTGCCGTGTCAGCGCCCGCAGCACCGTCAGCCCGCCATGTCCCGAATCGAAAACCCCGATCATCCGCATCCCCGCGATCCTGCCCTGGCGGTAGCGGATGTCGAGGGCATTCTCAAGGCGTTCGGCAGGGGCGTTCGGCGGCAGGGCGACCCGCGTCACCCCTCCCAGCGCACGCGGTAGCCGTGGATGCACCGCTGCCGGGCGGCCATCAGCCGCAGGAACAAGGGCATCATCAGGCGCTGCAGCCGGCTTGTCACCGGGCCGCGGCTCCGCTTGGTGCTGTCGCCGGCGCGACGGCCCAGCGCGCAGATCCGCTCGGCGCGCCGGCGCCGCTCCTGCTCGAAGCCGGTGAAGGCGTGGGCTATAGCCCCGGCGCCGGCCGGCGCGCCGCGAAGCTGCCGGGCCAGCGCGATCGCATCCTCCAGCGCCAGCGAGGCGCCCTGGCCGGAATGCGGGGTGACGGCATGGGCGGCGTCGCCCACCAGCACGGCCCGGCCGCGCCACCAGCGCGGCAGGCTCGGCATGTCGTAGATGTCGATCGGCCGCGCCATCTCCGTCGCCGCCGCCAGGATGTCCCGCACCGGGCCGAACCAGCCGTCGCCCGCAGCCAGCAGTTGCCGCCGCACGAGGTCCAGCGTCAGCGCCGCCCGATCGTCGCCATCCAGCGGCCGGGCGCGCTCCACCGCGCTCCACCACATCAGCCCCTCGGCGTCGGCTTGGTCGACATAGGCTTGGCCGAAGAACGCGCCGGGCCTGCCGAAGCAGAAGGTCATTGTCGCCTCGGCGGCCGGCGTGGGCGGCGGCAGCGCGGCGCGCGGCACGAAACCGCCGACGCCGACCAGCCCGGTGAAGGCCGGGGCGGGGGCGTCGGGCAGGATCAGGCGACGGGTCCGCGAATGGATGCCGTCGGCACCGACCAGCAGGTCGCCCCGCGCCGTGCCGCCATCGGCGAAGCGGGCGGTGATGCCGTCGGCATCCTCCTCGATCGCCGCCAGCCGGCGCCCGTATTCGACCGGGATGCCCTCGCGGGCCGCGGCCGCTGCCAGGATCTCGTGCAGCCGGGCGCGCTTCACGGTCACCGCCGGCAGGGCGGCGCCATCGATCGGCATGGCGGCGAAGCGGGCGCCGCGCTGGTCGCGGAACTCCATCCCGTTGCAGGCGATGCCGGCCCCGGCCACCCTGCCGGCGAGGCCCAGCTCGGCCAGCACGGCCATGCCGTTGGGGGCGACCTGCAGCCCGCTGCCGATGTCGGTGCGTTGCGGATAGGCCTCGTAGAGGGTGGCGGCGATGCCCGCCCTCTTCAGGAACAGCGACAGGGACAGGCCGGCGATGCCGCCGCCGATGACCAGGACATGGGGTGAAGCAGGCATGGGCTCTCCGCAGGCGCGCCGCCGCCCTCCGGGCGGCTGGATGCGCTCAGGCCGCCCGGGGGCGGGCGGCTGGTTTCGGGCGGCGCGGCCTGCTAGCCTTCGATGTCGGTCCTCGGGCGCAGGCCTTGCCGGTGCTTGGGGCGATGGCCCGGGGTGGTGTTGGCGCACCGCTCCGGGCTTTTCCATCGTGCTCAGCTCATGGCCGCGCCTCCCGTTCCGCGTGCCAGCCGCGCCAGAGCGCCAGGCCCTCCAGGCTGCCGTCGCGGATGCGGCCGGCAAGGCCGGCCACGAAGCGCCGCTCCGTCTCCAGCATCGCCAGCTCGTATTCGTGCTCGACCAGGAACAACGCCGGCAGATCGGCCTCGGCGGCGCGGGCCAGCTCGGCCCGGCTCTCCGCGATCGCGGCGTCCAGCCGGGCCAGGCGCTGTTCCAGCAACGGCGCGACTGCTTCCGGCGCCAGCACCGGCATCAACGACAGCCCGGCCTCGAACAGTGGGTATTCCTTCGCCGGCCGCGCCAGCATCGCCGTCATCCAGCGGGTCAGCGTCTCCGTCCCCGCCGGGGTGATGGCGAACACCGTCCGCTCCGGCCGTCTGCCCGCCCGCACGGTCTCGCGCGGCACGATCAGCCCGTCGCGCTGCAGCGCCGCGATCACGGTGTAGAGCGAGCCGTAGCGCAGCTTGATGCTCTTCTCCTTGCCGCGCTCCTTCATCGTCGCCGCCATCTCATAGGGATGCATGTCGCGCTCGAACAGCAGGGCGAGCACGGCGAGGGCCAGCGGATTGGATGGATGATCGGCGTCGCTCATGTCCGTATCCGTATACCCGTCTACGAGTATTGTCCAGGCGACCCATAGGCAGCCCGCGATTGACCGCGGCCCGGCCCGCCGATAGCTTGCTGGCATGGTTCGTCGTCCGCGCCCCGCTCCGCGATACGGTGCCCCGCTCCTCTAGCGCGGCGGGACGACATTTCATGCCCATCCCATGCCGCCGGTTCCGGCGGCATTTCCATATGGGGTCTCCGGGCCGCGCGGCGCCACCAGGAGACCCGACATGCCGCCCGTCATCATCCGCCCGGCCCGGCCGGACGAGCATTCCGCCCTCTGCGTCCTGTTCGCCGAGCTCGACCGCTTCCATCGCGAGGTCCGGCCCGACGTGTTCGTCGAGCCCGACGGCCCAGCGCGCAGCCCGGAGCTGATCGCCGGCCTGATCGCGGGGCCGGACCGCACTATCCTGGTCGCCGATGACGGCGGCGTCCTGGCCGGCCTCGCCACGCTGGTCGAGAAGACGATCCCGGCCAATCCGGTGCGGCCGGAGCGCCGCATCGTCGAGATCGACAACCTGGTGGTGATGCCCCGCCACCGCCGCCGCGGCATCGCCGGGCTGCTGCTGCGCCGGGCCGAGGACTGGGCGCGCGGCCGCGGTCTCGCCAGCCTCGAGCTCGGCGTCTGGGAGTTCAATACCGGGGCGGTGGCCTGCTACGAGGCGGCCGGCTTTGCGCCGACCACCCGCCGGCTGAGCAAGCCGGTCGCGCCTTAGAGCGGCGCCGAGGTCATGTGGATCAGTGGGAAAGGCTGGCCCTGGCCGTCCAGCGGCGACCGGCCGGTCTGGCGGAAGCCGCATTTGCGGTAGAAGGCCAGGGCGCCCGGGTTCTGCTCGTTGACGTCCAGCGTCAGGTCGCCCTTCAGCGCCGCGGCATGGGCCAGCAGCCTGCGGCCGGTGCCGCGGCCGTGCCGGTCGGGGTCGACGAACAGCATCTCGACCTTCGACCCGTCCAGCCCCATGAAGCCCTCCGGCGTACCGTCCGGCCCGGCCGCCACCCACAGTTCGACCGCCGCCAGATACTGGTCGCGCAGCAGCGGCAGCATCGCCTGGATCTCGGCCTCGGTCAGGAAGTCGTGTGTGGCGCGCACGGCGCGCAGCCAGATCTCCAGCAGGGCCGGATGGTCTTCCGGCCGGCCCGGGCGGATCGTGATGCTCACGACCGGCCTCCTGCGGCGCGGCGGCGCCATTCCGCGCGGGTCTGGCCCCAGATCTCGACCTCGGTGTCGATCGGCGCCGGCAGCCGGCCAAGGCCGCGGAAGCGCGAGCCCAGCCGGCGCGCCACCGCCTTGGACGGCTCGTTGTCCGGCGCGATGCAGTGGATCACCTCGGTCCAGCCGAGATGGTCGAAGGCCCAGTCGATCGCCGCCGCAGCACCCTCGGTGGCATACCCCTTGCCCCAGGCGGCACGGCTCAGGCCCCAGCCGACCTCGGTGCCCGGCCAGCCCTCCGGCTGCCAGGGGCCGAGCCGGCCGACCCAGCGGCCGGTCGCCTTCTCGATCACCGAGAACATGGAGAAGCCCTGCATCGCCCAGGCTCCGGCAGTCACCAGGAAAATCCGCCAGGTTACGGTGCGCGGCTGGACGCCGCCGATGAAGCGGGCGGCCTCCGGATCGGCCATGAACGCGGCCCAGTCTTCGAAATCCTCGGCGCGGGTCGGGCGCAGGATCAGCCGGGCGGTCTCCAGAACGGGTTCCGACATCGCGCGCCTCCTGAATCATGGGGGCGCAGCAGGCCCGATCCGGGTCGGCCGGTCAAGCCGCCGGTCGGCTCACCGGCCGGACGCCGCGCCGGAATCGGGGGCGACGAAGCTGTGCAGCAGCAGGCGCACCAGCTCGGCCTGGCGGTGCGTTTCGGTCTTCTCGAACACCTGCTTCAGATAGTGCCGGGCGGTGCCGATGGAGATGCCCAGGCTCTCCGCCGCCTCGGCCGGGCCGAAGCCGTCGGCGATCAGCGCCGCCAGGTCGGATTCGCGCCGGGTCAGGCCATAGGCGCTGGCCAGGCCGGCCGTATCGATGCGGCTGCGGCGGTCGGGGTCGGAGATCAGCACCGCCACCGCTCCCGGCTCGCCCTGGGGGGCGCCGTGGCCGGGCGTCGGTGCCGGCACCACGGTCAGGATCAGCGGCCCGTTCGGCGGCCGGCGGGACACCGGGATGCGCAGCATCGCCGCGGCGGTGCGGGTCAGCGCATCGTCGGCGGCGTCCGGGCCGCCCCCCGCCAGCAGCGTCGCCGCGGTGATCGCCTGGTGCAGCGCCCGGGTCTGGGCCGGCAGGGTGGTGGCGATGCCATAGGCGTCGGCCAGCAGCCCGTCGCGCGCGGCGATGATCGCCTCGGCCCGCTCGTTGCGATAGGCCGGCCGGCCGTGCCGGTCCAGCAGGATCAGGCCCAGCCCCAGCGCGTCGATCGCCGCCAGGGCGCCGGTGGCGCGCGGGTCGACGCTGGCCAGGCGGCGGTTCAGCTTGCCGGCCTTGGCCAGGTGCGGCACCAGCGCCTGCAGCCGGTTCAGCTCCTCCGGGCCGAAATCGCGCTCATGCAGCGGCCGGCACACGCGGATCGCCGTCCAGCTGGACGGGCCGCGCCACGGCACAGCCACGGCGGCCAGCCCGCCGCCGATCGGCCGGATCAGCTGCTGGTAGAAATCCGTCCGCTCATAATCCGGGACCGGGACCAGGGAGGATTGGGTGCGCGCGGCGCCAGTGGGGAATCGGCGCATCTGCTCGGCCCAGAAGTCGCTGTGCAGGATCTGGTCGCAGCGCTCGCCATGCCGCCGCACATCCATGCGCGAACAGGTGGCGAGCTGGACGCCGTCGGCGGTCGTGGTGGTGAACACGGCATGCGAGCCGCCGACCAGGTCGCGCACCGAATCCAGGCAGTTCGGCCAGTCCTGCGGCTCCATCGCGGCATCGTAGATCCGCTGCACGGTCCGCAGGATCACCTGCGCGCCCGCACTCACTCGGACCCTCCGTTGCTGAGGTCCGCTCCGCCGAAGCGGCGCGCCGAGGCGCAGCGAACCGTCACATGCGCGTCGCCCCCGTGTCGATCATGGCATGCCGGCATCCCGTGCTCCAAAAATATCCTATGGGCAGGAAAATACGCCGATAGTCGAGCCTGCCCCGTTTCTGGAATAGAACAAAATCTCACGAGATCGACACAGCAACCAAACTGCGTCTTTCTCGATCATGCGATCATACAGTGTTTTTGCTGATGCCATGATAAGCACTTTTATTGTGGCATCGGTGTGGACTCGCGGCGGCGAAGCCGGGGCGCTGGGCATGACAAAGGCGGCCACTGGGGTGTGGCCGCCTTTGCCATCGGTGTGTCGATAACGCCTGGAGCGCTCAGCCCGCCCGGCGCATCGCGACGGCCTTCTTCAGCTCCTCGTCGAACAGCTCGGCCAGCTTGTCGATCATGGTGCCGCCCAACTGCTCGGCGTCGACGATGGTGACGGCGCGGCGATAGTAGCGGGTGACGTCATGGCCGATGCCGATCGCCACCAGCTCCACCGGCGACCAGCGCTCGATGTATTCGATCACCTGCTTCAGGTGCCGCTCGAGATAGTTGCCGGGGTTGACCGACAGCGTCGAATCGTCGACCGGGGCGCCGTCGGAGATCACCATCAGGATCCGCCGCTGCTCCGGCCGGCCGACGATGCGGTTGTGGGCCCACAGCAGCGCCTCGCCGTCGATATTCTCCTTCAGCACGCCCTCGCGCAGCATCAGGCCCAGATTCTTGCGGGCCCGTCGCCAGGGCGCGTCGGCGGCCTTGTAGATGATGTGGCGCAGGTCGTTCAGCCGGCCCGGATTCTGCGGCTTGCTCTGTTGGATCCAGCGCTCGCGCGCCATGCCGCCCTTCCAGGCGCGGGTGGTGAAGCCGAGGATCTCGACCTTTACGCCGCAGCGCTCCAGCGTCCGCGCCAGGATGTCGGCGGCGATCGCGGCGATGGTGATCGGCCGGCCGCGCATCGACCCGGAATTGTCGATCAGCAGCGTCACCACCGTGTCGCGGAAATCGGTGTCCTGCTCCATCTTGAAGGACAGCGGCGTCAGCGGGTTGATGACGACGCGGGCCAGGCGGGCGGCGTCGAGGATGCCCTCCTCCAGGTCGAAATCCCAGGACCGGGTCTGCTTGGCCATCAGCTTGCGCTGCAGCCGGTTGGCCAGCTTGGCGATCACGCCCTGCAGGTGCTGCAGCTGCTGGTCCAGCATCAGCCGCAGCCGCGACAGCTCGTCGGCGTCGCACAGATCCTCGGCCGACACCATCTCGTCGAACTGGGTGGTGAAGGCCTTGTAGTTCAGGCCGTTCGGGTCCAGCGACCCGGTCTGGTCGTCGCGCCAGGGCTGGCCCGGCGCCTCGGTGTCCTCGGTCGAGAACTCGTCGGAATCCTCCGACGCCTCCTCCTGCTCGGCGCCCTCGGCGTCGGTCTCGTCGCCGCTCTCCGGGTCGCTGTCGCTGTCATCGGCCTCGGCGCTGACCTGCTCGCCCTCGCGGCCCTGCTCCTCCGGCTGCTCGCCCTCGGACTTGTCCTCGTCCTCGCCCTCCTCGTCCTCCTGCGTCTCGTCCTCCTGCCCGACATCGATGTCGAGCTCGGAGAGCAGGTGCTTGGCGCAGCGGGCATAGGCCTCCTGGTCGTCCATGGCATCGGCCAGTTCGTGCAGCGAGCGGCCGATCCGGCTCTCCAGCCAGGACTTCCACAGATCGGCGGCGTGTCGGGCGTTCGGCGGCGGCTTCTCGCCGGTCATCGCCTCGCGCGCGGCCAGGCGCACCGCCTCGGCCAGCGGCACCTGCTCGCGCTCGGTGACGCGGTCCAGCCCCTGGCGCTTGAAGCGCTCGTCCAGCGCCGCCGCGAGGTTGCCGGCGACGCCGGCCATCTGGGTGGATCCGATCGCCTCGCAGCGCGCCTGCTCCAGCGCCTCGAAGGCGGCGCGGGCCGCCTCGCCCGGCGGCATGCGGGCGGCGTGCAGCTTGGCGTTGTGATGGCGCAGGCGCAGCGCCACGGCATCGGCGGCGCCGCGCACCTTGGCCACCTCGGCCGAGGTCAGCAGGCGCGAGGGCTGCGGCAGCCGCGCCCGGGTGCCGGCGACGCCGGCCGGCTCGCTGGAATAGGCCACGGTAACGTCGGGGCGCTCGGAAATGGCCCGCACCGTCGCCGTGGTGGCGCGCTTGAACACCTCGATCGGGCTGTCGTCCTGGGGCATCGCCTGCTTCGTCTCTACGGCTTTCGCCGTTCTTTCCTCAGTCTGTCATTGCCGGGCTTGACCCGGCAATCCAGTGGGTCTCGACAGACTCTGGATGCCCGGGTCAAGCCCGGGCATGACAGCAAAATGCAACCATCACGCCAGATGGGCGCGGACGCCGCTTTCCGGCAGCTCGGTGCCGAAGCAGCGCTGGTAATACTCGGCCACGGTCGAGCGCTCGACCTCGTCGCATTTGTTCAGGAAGGTCAGGCGGAAGGCGAAGCCGACATCGCCGAAGATGCGCGAGTTCTCGGCCCAGGTGATCACCGTGCGCGGCGACATGACGGTGGAGATGTCGCCGCCGATGAAGCCGGCGCGGGTCAGGTCGGCCAGGCGGACCATGGCGTTGACCTTGGCGCGGCCGTCCTCATTGTCGAAGTCCGGCACCTTGGCCAGGACGATCTCGACCTCGGCGTCATGCGGCAGGTAGTTCAGCGTGGCGACGATCGACCAGCGGTCCATCTGGCCCTGGTTGATCTGCTGGGTGCCGTGATACAGGCCGGTGGTGTCGCCCAGGCCGACGGTGTTGGCGGTGGCGAAGATGCGGAAGGCCGGGTGCGGGCGGATCACCCGGTTCTGGTCCAAGAGGGTCAGCTTGCCCTCGACCTCCAGCACGCGCTGGATCACGAACATCACGTCCGGCCGGCCGGCGTCGTACTCGTCGAACACGATGGCGCAGGGGTTCTGCAGCGCCCAGGGCAGGATGCCCTCGCGGAACTCGGTCACCTGCTTGCCGTCGCGCAGCACGATGGCATCCTTGCCGACCAGGTCGATGCGGCTGATGTGACTGTCCAGGTTCACCCGGATGCAGGGCCAGTTCAGCCGCGCGGCCACCTGCTCGATATGGGTCGACTTGCCGGTGCCGTGATAGCCCTGGATCATGACGCGGCGGTTGTGCGCGAAGCCGGCCAGGATGGCCATGGTGGTGTCGCGGTCGAAGCGGTAGGCGCTGTCGACCTCCGGCACGTGCTGCGTCGCGGACGAGAAGGCGGGCACCTGCAGGTCGCTGTCGATGCCGAAGGTCTGCCGCACGGACACCTTGATGTCGGGCAGCGTCGTGGAGGTGTCAGCGCTCATGATCCAGTCGAAGTCCAAATTCCAGGATACGGTTCAGGAGGCGAAGCCGGCCTTCAGCACGCTGTAGGCGTGGTTGATGGTCTTGAACTTCTCCTCGGCGTCGCGGCTACCGCCATTGGCGTCCGGGTGATGCAGTTTGACAAGGGTCTTGTAGCGGGCCTTGAGGGTTTTCAGGTCGAAGGGAGGAGCGAGCTCGAGCGTCTTCATCGCGCTCTCCTGCTCGGTCAGCGGGCGGCCCTGCTTGGCCTCCTCCTGCGCCTCGCGGCCGGCATGGAACGGGTTGTCGCCCGCGCCCTCGGCGAAGCTTTGATAGATCTTGGCGCGCAGCCGCTGCTCGGCCCGCCAGGAGCCCATCGGCCAGGTCGGCCGGTCCCACACCGTGTCGCGCCGGGCCTCGCGCTCGATCTGGTCCGCGCTCATGCCCTGGTAGTAGTTCCAGCTGCGGTTGTACTCCCGCACATGCTCCAGGCAGAACCACCAGTAGTCGTTCAGATGCTGCCGCGATTTCGGGGCCCGGAACTCTCCGGCGCAGGCACAGCCCGGGTGGTCGCAACGGCGCGCTGCGGGCGCCGGCTCCTCGAATGCCCGGTCGAATCTGCGGTTCGCGGTGGCCATGCTGCGAGTATGGGGAGGGCGTTTTCGCCTGACAAGTCGAGGCGGCGGAAATCTGCCCTGCCCTCGTGTCGCAGCATCGGGGCTTGCGTCATATGGGAATATTGGGAAGATGGAGCGACCGTCTCCCGTCGCCGCGCCGCCTCTGCTATCACCCTTCGCCGTCAGCCGGGGGCCCGATGGAGGAGAGGACCGATGCAGATCGCCGACCGCATGCGCCGCAAGATCGAGGAGGCGCTGGCCCCGGCCCAGCTCGAGATCATCGACGACAGCCACCGCCATGCCGGGCATGCCGGGCATGACGGAAAGGGCGAGAGCCATTTCCGGGTGCTGATCGTCTCCGCCGCCTTCGAGGGCCGCTCGCGGGTCGAGCGCCAGCGGGTGGTCTACGACCTGCTGGCGGCCGAGCTGCAGGACCGGGTGCACGCTTTGTCGCTGACCACCCGGACACCGGAGGAGGCGGAGCGGGCGGGCGCCCGCGGCTGACGCTTCGGCCCGGTCGCGCGCAGGCCACGCCCCCTTCCCTCTCGCAAGTCCGGTTCATCCACCCATCGGGGCGGCGGGGCTACGAACAGATTGCCTCCCCCGCGTGCGAGACCTTTTCGGAAATTCCCCGGATCGTCCCGGACGCTCGCGGCGAAAGCAAAAGAGTCCCCCCTCCCCTTGCGGGAGGGGGGTAGGGGGAGGGGGTTCGCGCGGCCAGAGCCGCCCACGATCCGGCCCACCCGCGACATCGTTTCCTGAGCCCATTCGCGCGAAGCTTGTCCTCGACAACTCCCTCCCCTAGCCCCCTCCCGCGAGGGGAGGAGGGACTAGAAAGGGATGGCTTCGGCTATTCCGAAAGGTCTCGCCTGGCGGGAGAGGTCGGGCTCGCGCAGCGGGACGGGTGAGGGTAGGCCCTGGCCTCGACAAAACACCCGGAGGCGCAAGCGCCTCCGACCTCTCCCGTGATCCCCGGGTCAAGCCCGGGGAGGAGAGGCAAGAGGGTCGGCGCTCATAGGGTCAGGACTCATCCGGCCGGGCGGTCACCCGCCGCCGGGCTTCAGCAGCCAGGGAGCGCCGTCGAGCCGTTCGCCGGTCTCGATGTCGTACCAGCCCTGGACCGGGACCTTGTCGCTCTGGTCGAGATGCCAGTAGCGGCCGGCATCCGGCCCGTCCTCCGGCCACCAGGGTGCC
>NZ_JBCNNF010000116.1:0-17177 GCF_039594555.1 Inquilinus sp. | reverse complement strand
AAAAGAATACCGACGGGCATCGCTGCGAGCGCTGCTGGCGGGTCCTGCCGGAGGTCGGCACGGTCGCGGCCCATCCGGACCTGTGCGTGCGCTGCGCCGATGCCGTGGATGCCATCGGCGCCGAGGCCTCGGCATGACCGATCCGCGGCTGTTCCGGCGCGGCGTCGTCATCGCCGTGCTGATCCTGATCGCCGACCAGCTCAGCAAATGGTGGGTGCTGAAGAGCCTGTTCGGGCTGGCGGACCCGATCACCACCGCCAGCTGGGCGCCGCCGATCCGGATCACCGGCTTCCTCGATTTCGCCATGGTCTGGAACTATGGAATCAGCTTCGGTCTCCTCGCCGGCGACACGCCGCTGGCGCGCTGGGGCCTGTCGGCGGTCGCGGCCGCTGTCGTCGTCGCGCTTCTGGTGTGGCTGGCGCGCAACGATCGCGGCCTCGTCGCCCTCGGCGTCGGGCTGATCATCGGCGGGGCGATCGGCAACGTGATCGACCGGCTGCGCTTCGGCGCCGTCGCCGACTTCTTGCATTTTCACGCCGGGGAGTATTCCTTCTGGGTGTTCAACGTGGCCGACAGCGCGATCAGCATCGGGGTGATGCTGCTGATCGCGGACAGCCTGTTCGGCCGGCGCACGCACCCGGTGACGGCGCAGCAGAGGGATCGAATGTGAGCGGGCAGTCTCGTTTTCCCCAGTCCACCTCCCCGTTCCAGCCCGTCCGGGCCGGGCGGGGCCGGCTGGTCACGCTGGCCGGCCTGATCGTCGCCACCCTGGCCGTCGCCGGCTGCGGCGGCAGCAACCAGACCGTGCAGGAGATGATCGGCTACGACCGGTCGACCCCGGATGAATTCGCGGTGATGCCCCGCGCGCCGCTGGCCATGCCGGATTCGATGGAGGAGCTGCCGCCGCCGACGCCCGGCGCGCCGCGGCCGCAGGAGGCCCAGCCGCGCGAGCAGGCCGAGGCGATCCTGTTCGGCCAGGGCCAGAAGGTGACGCGCCAGGCTGCTCCCGCCGCGGCCGGCCCCGGCGCCTCGGCCATCCTGGCCAAGGCCGGGCAGGCGGAGCCGGGCATCCGCGGCGCGGTCGACCAGGAGACGGCGCAGCAGGCGGCGAGCGATGAAGGCCTCATCGACCGGCTGATGTTCTGGAATTCCAAGCCGCTGCCCGGCACCGTGGTCGACCCGTACAAGGAATCAGCGCGCCTGAACACCAATGCCGAGGCCGGCAAGCCGCTGACGACCGGCGACACGCCGATCATCATCCGCCGGCGGCCGGCACCGCTCGAGGGCCTCGTCCCGAGCTTCTGAGGATGGAGTTCACGGGCCGGCATGCGCCGGCCCGTTTCTTTTGTGATCCGACACGCTGCCGCACCGGAGGCGCCTGCCCATGTCCGATCTGACTCGCTCGCCCGCCTGGACCGCGCTCGACGCGCATCGCAAGGCGATGGAGGGGGTGCATATGCGCGACCTCTTCGCCGCCGACCCGAAGCGCTTCGACCGCTTCTCGCTGCGCCTGGGCGACCTCCTGCTCGACTATTCCAAGAACCGGGTGACCGAGGAGACGCTCGGCCTCCTCTTCGCCCTGGCCCGGCAGCAGGATGTCGAGGGCTGGCGCGACCGCATGTTCGCCGGCGACCTGATCAACGGCACCGAGCACCGCGCCGTGCTGCACACCGCGCTGCGGGCCGAGCTGACCGGCTCGGTCACGGTCGACGGCCAGAACGTGCTGCCCGAGGTGGCAGCCGTGCTGAAGCACATGCGGGAGTTCTCCGACGCGGTGCGCGACGGCAGCTGGACCGGCTACACCGGCAAGCCGATCACCGACGTGATCAACATCGGCATCGGCGGCTCCGACCTCGGCCCGGTGATGGTGTCCGAGGCGCTGGTGCCCTACCAGCATCCGCGCATCAGGCTGCACTTCGTCTCCAATGTCGACGGCACCCATATCGCCGAGACGCTGAAACGGATCGACCCCGAGACCAGCCTGTTCCTGATCGCATCGAAGACCTTCACGACGCAGGAGACGCTGACCAACGCCCACACCGCGCGGCGCTGGTTCCTGAAGTCCGGCGCGCCGGAGGCGGCGATCGCCAAGCATTTCGCCGCCCTGTCGACCAACGCGGCCGAGGTGTCGAAATTCGGCATCGACACCGCCAACATGTTCGGCTTCTGGGATTGGGTCGGCGGCCGCTATTCGGTGTGGTCGGCGATCGGCCTGCCGGTGATGATCGGCATCGGCGCCGACGCCTTCGAGCGGTTCCTGGCCGGCGGCCGCGCCATGGATGCGCATTTCCGCTCGGCCCCGCTGGAGCAGAACCTGCCGGCGGTGATGGGCGTGCTGGGCGTCTGGTACATCAATTTCTGGGACGCCCAGACCCACGCCGTCCTGCCCTACGACCAGTACCTGCACCGGCTGCCGGCCTATCTGCAGCAGGCGGACATGGAATCGAACGGCAAGTCGGTCGACCGCCAGGGCCACCGGGTCGACTACCAGACCGGGCCGGTGATCTTCGGCGAGCCCGGCACCAACGGCCAGCATTCCTTCTACCAGCTGATCCACCAGGGGACGAAGATCATCCCCTGCGATTTCATCGCGCCGGTAGAAAGCCACAACCCGGTCGACGACCACCACCCGATCCTGCTGTCCAACGTGCTGGCGCAGACCGAGGCGCTGATGGTCGGCAAGACGCCGGACCAGGTGCGGGCGGAGCTGACCAAGGCCGGGATGTCCGGCGCGGCGCTGGAGGCGCTGCTGCCGTTCAAGGTGTTCGAGGGCAACCACCCGTCCAACACCATCCTGGTGCGGTCGGTCGACCCCTACACCCTCGGCCTGCTGGTCGCGCTGTACGAGCACAAGATCTTCGTCCAGGGCATCATCTGGAACATCTACTCCTTCGACCAGTGGGGGGTGGAGCTGGGCAAACAGCTGGCCAAGGCCATCCTGCCCGAGCTGCTGGGCGAGAAGGCGCCGGGCGCGCATGACAGCTCGACCCTGGGCCTGCTGGCCGCGATCCGCGACTGGTCCTGAGCTTTGCCGGCCGATCCATATCGATTGCATATGGATCGGCCGGAATCACACTATTGGACATGATGGCTGCCCCCGGCTCATCTCTAGGGCGTCCGGGACGAGCGCGTCCCGCGAGCCGCCCGCGAGCCGAGGACATGCCATGACCAAGGACTGGAACCCCGCCCTCTATCGCCGCTACGAGGATGAGCGCACGCGCCCGGCCCGCGACCTGCTGGCCCGGGTTGAGCTCGATCCGCCGGCGGACGGGCGGCCGCTGGTGATCTACGATCTCGGCTGCGGCCCGGGCAATTCGACCGAGCTGCTGGTCGACCGGTTCCCCGGGGCGCAGGTCACCGGCATCGACAGCTCCGAGGCGATGCTGGCCGATGCCCGCGCCCGCCTGCCGGGCTGCCGCTTCGAGCGGCACGACGTTGCCGTCTGGCAGCCGCCGCAGGCGCCGGACCTGATCTACGCCAACGCCACGCTGCAATGGGTGCGGGGGCACGAGACGCTGGTGCCGCGGCTGTTCGGCCTGCTGGCGCCCGGCGGCGTGCTGGCGGTGCAGATGCCCGACAACCGGGAGGAGCCGACGCACCGGCTGATGCGCGCCGTGGCCGGCGAGGGGCCGTGGAAGGAGACAATCGGCGAGGCCGCACTGGTGCGGACGAAGATCCTGTCGCTCGACGCCTATTACGACCTGCTGGCGCCGCTGGCGGCCGAGACCGATGTCTGGCGCACCGCCTACCAGCACCCGATGGCGTCGCCGGAGGCGATCGTCGACTGGGTGCGCGGCACCGGCCTCAGGCCGTTTATCGACCCGCTCAGCGAGGAGCAGCGAGCCGGCTTCCTGGCGGACTACACACGCCGTATCGCCGAGGCGTACCGGCCGAGGGCGGACGGCAAGCTGCTGCTGGCCTTCCCGCGGCTTTTTGTCGTCGCCCGCCGCCCGCGCTAGCTCTTCCCGCCGCCGCGGCGGGGCACCACATGGCAGGAAGAGGCCATCACGATGGAACCCGCCATGACGATCCCCCATCTCGCCGCGATCGGGTCGCTGCTCAGTGCGCTTTTCCTGCTCGCCGCCTGCCAGGGCGTCGAGGTCAAGCCGTACCCGCCGAATGCCGGCAGGAGCTCCCTCGGCGCGGGCAGCAGCGGGCATGATTGAGGCCGCCGCGATCCCATGACAGGATCGCGGCATGACTCACTATCTCTGCCGCACCTGCGGCACACAGTATCCCGACAGCCCGGCACCTCCGGCCGCCTGCCCGATCTGCGAGGATGAACGGCAATACGTGCCCGAATCCGGGCAGAGCTGGCTGACGCTGGAGGAGCTGCGGCGGGATCACCGCGTCGGCATCACCCAGGTCGAACCCGGCCTGCAGCAGTTGCTGGTCGAGCCGGACTTCGCGATCGCCGAGCGCGCCTTCCTGATCCGGCTGCCGCAGGGCGGCGCGGTGATGTGGGACTGCGTGGCGCTGCTCGACGACGCCACCGCGGCGGCGATCCGGGCGCTGGGCGGCCTTCGCGCCATCGCCATCTCGCATCCGCACTACTACACCACGATGGTGGACTGGGCGCACGCCTTCGGCTGCCCGGTCCATCTCCACGCCGATGACCGGGACTGGGTGCAGCGCCCGGACCCGGCGCTGTCCTTCTGGACCGGCGAGACCCTGGATCTCGGCGACGGCCTCACCGTGATCCGCTGCGGCGGCCATTTCGCCGGCGCCTCGGTGCTGCATTGGGCGGCGGGGGCGGAGGGGCGCGGCGTGCTGTTCAGCGGCGACACCATCCAGGGCGTGCCGGACCGCGGCTGGGTCTCCTTCATGTACAGCTACCCGAACCTGATCCCGCTGCCGGCTCCGGCGGTGCGGCGCATCGCCGACGCGGTGGCGCCCTACCGGTTCGACCGGCTGTACGGCGCCTTCGTCGGCCGCCAGGTCCGGGCCGATGCCCGCGGCGCCGTGCTGCGCTCGGCCGACCGCTACATCCGGGCGATCCAGGGCTAGCTTGCCCCTCCGGCCGCTTCGCCGCATCCTGCCCCGCCAGATCGGACATAGGGGGAAACGGCATGGCCCGCAGGATCGTGATCACCGGCGCCGGGGCGGGGCTGGGGCTGGAATTGACACGATGGTACGCGACGCGCGGCGACACCGTGATCGGCGTGGCCCGCAGCGACGCGGCGGCGGCCGATTTCACGGCGGCGGCCGGGCCGGCGGGCATCCTGGTGCGCGGCGACGTCACCGACCAAGCCTGTGCCGACGCGCTGCGCCGCACGCTGGCCGATCGGGCGCCGGCGGTGGACATCCTCTACAACAACGCCGGCATGTCCGGCCGCGGCGCCCAACTGGCCGGCATCCGGGTCGAGGATGTGCAGCAGGCGCTCGACGTCCATTGCCTGGCGGCACTGCGCATCAGCCAGGCGGCGATCGACGCGCTGCTGGCGGCGGAGAAGCCCACCATCGTCAATGTCAGCAGCCGGCTCGGCTCGATCGGCCGGGTCGCGGCGGGGGATTTCGACCATCTCGGCATCGCCTACGCCACCCGCATCTCCAAGGCGGCGCAGAACATGCTGACCGCCTGCCTGGCCCGCGAGTTCGGGCCGCGCGGCTTGGCCGTCTACGCCGTCCATCCCGGCCGGATCCGGACGAAGATGGCCAGCGCCGACGCCGATCTCGAGGCGCCGGAGGCGGCGGCCCGCCTGGCCGGCTGGGTCGACCGCATCCGGCCGGACCGGCAGGTCTTCTACGGCGAGCCGGAGCTCGGCACATTTCCTTGGTAACCGCTTTTTCCGTCCGGTCCTGAAACTTTCCCGGCACGCTTCCCGTAAAGGCTCCCCGTCCCGGTCATCCGGCGACGCAACCCAATGGGAGAAACCGAGATGCGTGCCGTTCGTATCGTCTCCAGCGCCGTCGGCGCCTGCCTGTTCCTCGCCGCGGCCGGCCCGGCCTTCGCGGAAGCCACCGTCATGGTCGGCGGCGCGGCCATGTATCCGAGCAAGACCATCGTCGAGAACGCGGTCAACTCGAAGGACCACACCACTCTGGTCGCGGCGGTCAAGGCCGCCGGGCTGGTCGATACCCTGAACGGCGCCGGCCCCTTCACCGTCTTCGCCCCGACCAACGCCGCCTTCGGCAAGCTGCCCAAGGGCACGGTCGACACGCTGGTGAAGCCCGAGAACAAGGCGACGCTGACCCAGATCCTGACCTATCACGTCGTGCCCGGCCGGCTGACCGCGGCCGACCTGATGAAGGCGGTCAAGGACGGCAAGGGCAAGGCCATGCTGAAGACGGTCGAGGGCGAGGACCTGACCGTCGAATGGAAGCATGAGCGGCTGGAGGTGGTCGACGCCAAGGGCGGCACCGCCTGGGTGACGATCCCGGACGTGCTGCAGTCGAACGGCGTGATCCATGTCGTCGACACCGTGCTGATGCCGTAGTGGCCGCCGAGGGTCTGGGCGATTTCCCGACGGCGTGCCGGGACTCTGCTGCTAGAGTCCCGGCACTCTTGATGCGGGGAGCGATGCCGGCTGAGGACGAGGACTTGACCCGGATGCTGCAGGCGGCCGGCCAGGGCGACCGGCGTGCCTTCAAGGCGCTGTACGACCGCACCGCGCCGCTGCTGTTCGGCATCGTGCTGCGCCTCCTGCGCAACCGGGCGACGGCGGAGGAGGTGCTGCAGGATGCCTATCTTCGCATCTGGCGCAACGCCGCCGCCTTCTCGCCGGGAACCGGCACGCCGCTGGGCTGGATGGCGGCGATCGCCCGCAACCGGGCTATCGACGTCGCCCGGCAGCGTCGCGAGGTGCTGGTCGAGCCGGACGAGGATGGCCGCGACTGGCTGGAGGCGATCCCCGACCCGCGCGCCGAAGGCCCCGGCTTCGTCGCCCTGCGCCAGCTCGGCCATTGCCTGGGCCTGCTGGAGGACGGCCACCGCCGCTGCGTGCTGCTGGCCTACTACGAAGGCTATTCGCGGGAGGAGCTGGCGGCCCGCTTCGACCGGCCGGTCAACACCATCAAGACCTGGCTGCATCGTGGCCTGGCCGCCCTGCGGCAGTGCATGGACGGAGCTGGACCATGACCGAGGAGCAGGAGGGCCGGATCGCCGAATACGTCCTCGGCACCCTGCCGGCGGAGGAGCGGGCCGCGTTTGAGCGCGAGCTCGCGGCCGACCCCGCGCTCAAGGCCGAGGTCGCGGCCTGGGAGCGGCGCCTGGCCGGGCTGGCGGCGCAGGTCCCGCCGGTCCAGCCGGGCCCGCAGGTCTGGGCGGCGTTGGAGCGGGCGATCGGCCCTGAAGCGCCGTCGGCACCCGCAGGCCCGACCGTGCTGCAGCTCTCGGCCGAGGCGCGCCTGCGCCGGTCGCGCGCCCGGTGGCGCAGCGCGGCCCTGGCGGCCGGGGCGCTGGCCGCCGGCCTTGCCGCCTTCATCCTGCTGCCGCGGGCCGAGCTGCCGGCCCGCCCGGACAGCTATGTCGCGGTGGTCAATCGCGGCGGTGACCTGCCGGCCTTGATCATCCGGGTCGACACCCGCGCCGGCGTGGTCCAGGTCCGGCCGGTGCGGGCCGAGGTGCCGGCCGATCGCAGCCTGGAGCTGTGGTTCGTCGCCGCTGGCGCCGCGCCGCGCTCGCTGGGCCTGATCGACGCCGGTGACCGCAGGCGCCTGGAGATCCCGGAGGCGCTGCGCGGCTCGGCCCTCGCCGGCGGCACGCTGGCGGTCAGCGTCGAGCCGGCCGGCGGTTCGCCCACTGGCGCCCCGACCGGGCCGGTGGTCTATTCCGGCACGCTGATCGATGATCCGTCCTGAGCCGGCCGTCCTGACCGATTCCCTCCGGCGCGATCCGGCTCTAGAATCCGCGGCATGAGCATCGAGTCCCTGCGCACCATCCGTCGCCTGCCGCCGACCCTGGTGAACCAGATCGCCGCCGGCGAGGTGATCGAACGCCCGGCCGCGGCGGTGAAGGAGCTGGTGGAGAACGCGATCGACGCCGGTGCCCGGCGCATCGACGTGTCGCTGCGCGACGGCGGCCGCAGCCTGATCGCGGTGGTCGATGACGGCGCAGGCATGGACCCGGAGGAGCTGGTGCTGGCGATCGAGCGCCACGCCACCTCCAAGCTGCCGGACGACGACCTGGTGCGGATCTCGACCCTCGGCTTCCGCGGCGAGGCGCTGCCCTCGATCGGCGCCGTGTCGCGCCTGTCGATCGCCAGTCGCCCGCGGCAGGCGGCGGAGGGCTGGAGCCTGTCGGTCGAGGGCGGGGCGGTGGCGGCGCCGGTGCCGGCGGCGCTGAACCAGGGCACAAGGGTCGAGGTGCGCGACCTGTTCTATGCCACGCCCGCCCGGCTGAAATTCCTGAAGGGCGAGCGGGCCGAGACCCAGGCGGCGGTCGATGTGGTCGAGCGCCTGGCCATGGCCCATCCGACCCTGAGCTTCACCGTGGCCGACGCCGCCCGCACCCTGCTGCGGCTGGAGGCGGCGCAGGGCGAGCTGTTCGACGCCCGGCTGGCCCGTGTCGGCGCCGTGCTGGGCGGCGATTTCGCCGAGAACGCGCTGCCGATCGAGGCGGTGCGCGAGGGCGTGCGGCTGACCGGCCATGCCGCGCTGCCGACCCTCAACCGCGCCACCGCCCAGGCGCAGTACCTGTTCGTCAACGGCCGGCCGGTGCGCGACCGGCTGCTGCTCGGCGCCATCCGCGGCGCCTATTCCGACGTGCTGCCGCGCGACCGCCACCCGGTGCTGGCCCTCTATCTCGAGCTGCCGCCGGAGGAGGTCGACGTCAACGTCCACCCGACCAAGGCCGAGGTGCGGTTCCGCGACCCGGCGCTGGTGCGCGGGCTGATCGTCAGCTCGCTGCGCCACGCCATCGCCGCCGCCGGCCACCGTGCCTCGACCAGCGTCGGCGCCGACACGCTGGCCGCCTTCGTCACCCAGGGCGGGGGCGGGGGAGTGGACGGCCCGGCGCCGATGCAGGCGCCCCTGTCCCGCTTCAGCGGCCAGACCTCCTGGTTCCAGACCCGCGGCCCGGTGCGGCCCCCCGCCGGCCTCACCGAAGCCGCAGCCACCTGGCAGGCGCCGATCGCCTCCGACCTCGCCCGGCCCTCGGCCCGGGCGGAGGCGGCGGTGGAGGAGCCGGCGCCGGAGCATCCGCTGGGCGCCGCCCGGGCGCAGGTCCACGCCACCTATATCGTTACCCAGACGGCGGACGGGTTGGTGATCGTCGACCAGCACGCGGCGCATGAGCGCATCGTCTATGAACGGATGAAGGCCGAGCTGCTCTCCGGCACGGTCCGGAGCCAGGGCCTGCTGCTGCCCGAGGTGGTGGAGCTGAACGAGGCCTCGGTCGACCGCCTCGCCGCCCGCCAGGCCGAGCTGGCGGAGCTGGGGCTGGAGCTCGAGCCCTTCGGCCCCGGCGCCGTGGTGGTGCGCGGCGTGCCGGCCCTGCTGGGGCAGTCCGACGTGCCGGGCCTGGTACAGGATCTGGCCGACGCGCTGGCGGAATGGGACGACGCCCGGCCGCTGACCGAACGCCTCGCCCATGTCTGCGCCACCATGGCCTGCCATGGCAGCGTCCGCGCCGGCCGCCGCCTGAACGCGGCGGAGATGGACGCCCTGCTGCGCAGCATGGAGGCCACGCCCAATGCCGGCCAGTGCAACCACGGCCGCCCGACCTATGTCGAGCTGAAGCTGTCCGACATCGAGAAGCTGTTCCAGCGGCGCTGAGGACGCATGGCCGATCCCGAAATCCTCGGCGAGCACCAGGGCCTGCCGCTGCTGCGCTTTGCCGACGCCGATTCATGGCAGGCATGGCTGGCCGCGAATCACACCGCCTCGCGCGGCGTCTGGCTCGCCATCGCCCGGGCCGGCTCGGGCGTCGCCTCGGTGACCTATGAGCAGGCGCTGGACCTCGCCCTCTGCCATGGCTGGATCGACGGCCGCAAGCAGGGCGGCGATGCCGTCGCCTGGCGGCAGAAATTCACCCCGCGCGGGCCGCGCAGCGCCTGGTCGCAGCGCAACCGCGAGAAGGCCGAGGCGCTGATCGCCGCCGGGCGGATGGTGCCGGCCGGCCTGGCGGTGGTCGAGGCGGCGCGGCGCGATGGGCGGTGGCAGGCGGCCTACGGCCTCAGCCATGATCGCGGCGTGCCGGAGGATCTGCAGGCGGCGCTCGATGACAATCCCGCGGCGGCGGCGTTTTTCGCCACGCTCGACTCGCGCAACCGGTACGCCGTGCTGTATCGTGTGCAGACCGCCAGGAAGCCCGAGACCCGTGCCCGCCGAATCGCCGATTTCGTCGCCATGCTGGCGCGTGGTGAGCGGATTTACCCGCCGCGGGCCGGCAGGACCAACCCGGCCGCGTGACCGGCATGCCGGATCGGCAGTTGGAACCGGCGCCGAGCCGGCATATCTAGGGCGTCCGCGCGGGAGGCATTCATCCCCCGCCGGTGAATCGGGGATACATGCAACGAGTCGACGGGACGATGAGCGGGTACAAGGAAAAGGGGTTCGGGGACCGGCTGAGCAGCGCTCAGAATGCTAAGAAGGCGGCGCTGGAGCGGTTCCGCGCCAAGGTCTCGCCGGACAATCCCGAACTGGCCCGGCAGCGGGCCGAGCGGCAGGCCATCGCCGAGGCGCGCGAGAAGCGCGAGGCCGAACGCCGCGCGGCGCGCGAGGCCGAGGAGGCACGGCTGAAAGCCGAGGCCGAGGAGCGGGCGCGGGAAGAGGCGCGGCTGAAGGCGGAGGCCGCCGAGGCCGAGGCCCGGGCCCGGCGCGAGGAGGCCGAGCGCATGGTCGCTCTGCTGGCCGAGCAGAAGGCCGAGCGTGATGCCCGCTACGCCGCCCGCAAGGCGCGCGTAAAGCGCTGATCCGAAGGGCGCGGGCTGTCATGTCGAAGACCACCCGCGCCACCCAGGCGCTTGAGCGGGCGGGCATTGGCTTCGCCGTCGCCACCTATGACTACGACCCCGGCGCCGACCGCATCGGCCTGCAGGCGGCGGAAGCCATGGGCGTGCCGCCGCGGATCGTGCTGAAGACGCTGATGGCGGAGGCCGACGGCAAGCCGGTCTGCGTCGTCGTGCCGTCCGACCGCGAGGTCGGGATGAAGAAGCTGGCGGCGGCCTTCGGGGCGAAGTCAGCGCAGATGATGCGCCCGGCCGATGCCGAACGGGTCACCGGCTATCATGTCGGCGGCATCAGCCCGCTGGGCCAGAAGCGGGCGGTGCCGACGGCGATCGAGGAAGCGGCGATGGCGGAGGCCGAGATCTTCGTCAATGGCGGCCAGCGCGGGCTGCAGATCCGCCTCAGGCCGCAGGACCTGCAGGCGGCGCTCAAGGCCAAGGTGGCGCCGCTGGTCGCGTAGGGGCGGTTCGTGTTGCCTCTCCCGCTTGCGGGAGAGGTCGGAGACGCGAAGCGGCTCCGGGTGAGGGGATTTTGTCGAGGCCGGGACCAGCCCTCACCCGGTCTCGCTGCGCGAGCCCGGCCTCTCCCGCGCCCGGCGGGAGAGGCAATCCGAGAAGACGCTCGGCACACTGTCGGATCCTGTCGTGAACCGACTTCGATTCACCCTGCTCTACGCCGCCCCGCCGACCCCGCGCAGATCGAAGTCGAACAGCACGTCGCTGCCCATGAGATAGGTGCGGCAGGGTGGGCGCAGGGCCTGGTCGAGATGGGCGATCTCCGGCAGCCGCAGGCCGCCCTTGCCGGAACCGATGATCAGCGGCGCCACCGCGACATGCAGCCGGTCCAGCACCCCGGCGGCGAGGAAGCGCGACACCGTCGTGCCGCCGCCCTCGATCATCACCCGCTTCAGCCCGCGCGCCGCCAGCGCGTCCAGCACCGCGGCGGGGCAAGGGTCGTCGAGGCCGATGATCTCGGCCCCGCCGGCCGGCCTGTCGGCACGGTCGGAGGAGCACAGCAGCAGCGTCGGCGCGGCGCCGTCGGTGAACAGGCCGTGGCCGGAATCGAGCCGGCGGCCGGGGTCCAGCACCACCCGCACCGGATTCGGCCCGTCGACCCGGCGCGTCGTCAGCCGCGGGTCGTCATGCGCCACCGTCCCGGCGCCGACCAGCACCGCGTCCGCCAGCGCCCGCAGCCGGTGCAGATGGTCCAGGTTGCAAGGGCCGGTGACGTATTGCGACTGGCCGCAGCCGGTGGCGATGTGGCCGTCGATGCTCTGGCCCAGATGGGCCAGCACGAAGCGGCCCCCGGCCTCGGCGAAGGGCCGCAGCAGCTCGATGCGGTCGCGGCCCTCGGCGTCGGAGGGCAGCGGCGCCTCCGGCCGGCCGGCGCGGCGGTCGAGCAGCCAGATCCAGGCGGTGTCCATCATCCCTCGGTTCGCGCATAGATGTCGCCGGAACGGTCCTCCGGCGAGAGACTCAACAGCCAGGCCCGCACTTCGTGCCCCTCACGCCAGTTCGGCCACAGGAAGCATCCGGTTTCGCCGACCGAGACCTGGAAGCGGGAGTCGCCCAGCGCCTGGATCCGGTCGAGGGCGGCCAGGGTCGCCGGCCGCGCCGCCGGGACGTATTCGACCGACAGGCAGGGCAGGGGGCGGGACAGCCCGGCCAGCACCTCGGCCTCGAAGCCCTCGACATCGATCTTGCAGAAGGCGGGGATGCCGAACCGCTCGATCAGCGCGTCCAGCGTCGTCACCGGCACCTCGGCCCGCCGGTCCCAGCGGATCGAGGCGAAGCTGTCCGCCTGCGACACCGTGTCGATCCAATCCTGCGACAGGCTGGCGACGGTCGGGTTGCGGCTGCTGAGATGCAGGGTGGCGGTGCCGGGGGCGGCGCCGACCGCGCTCTCGACCAGGGTGATGCCGGGCTGATGGCGGAAGCTGCGGCGCAGCAGCCGGGCCAGGTCGGGCTGCGGCTCGACCGCCACCACCCGGGCGCCGAGTCCGGCCCAGCACAGGCTGCGGTTGCCGACATGGGCGCCGATGTCGAAGCACAGGTCGCCGGGGCGGATCAGGGCCGAGAAGAAGCGCCGGAAGCGGGCGGAGCGCCCGGGGATGCCGCGATAGATGGCGAGGGAACGGGCGATGCCGGCGGCGCGGGTGATCGCATTCATGCGAGGAGGCGCCGCTGCTGCCGCCACAGCCAGACCACGTCGCGGCCGAAGGACCAGCACAGCGCCGCCAGGGCGCCGGCGGCCAGGGTGGCGGCGAGGGCGTGCGGCACCGGCGGCGCCAGGCAGGCGATCAGCACCAGAATCTGGATCACGCAGACGGCCTTGCGGGCGAAGCTCTCCGGCACCGGCGCGCGCAGCCAGGGCCAGGCGGAGCCCGCCAGGACGTAGAGGTAGCGCATCGCCCCGATCAGCAGCACCCAGGGGCCGACCTTGCCCCATTGCCAGGCCAGCACCGACAGCACCAGGACGAAGAAGGCGTCGGCCTCCATGTCGAATCGGGCGCCGAAGCGGGAGGCCAAGCCGCTGCGCCGCGCCGCCCAGCCGTCCACCCCGTCGAGGGCCAGGGCCAGCGTGGCCAGCCCGGCGATCAGCCACAGGCAGTCCTCGTCCGGCGCCGCCGTGCCCAGCAGCGCGGCCAGCAGGCAGATCAGCACGATGCGCGACAGCGTCACCGTGTTGGCGGCGCCGAAGCGGCGATGCGGCGCATGGGCGGCCAGGCCGGCCAGGATCAGCGTGGCGATGCCGCAATACAGCAGCTCCGCCCGCGCCACGAAATAGGCGCCGAGCCTGGGATCGACGGCGAGCGGCAGGGCCAGGGCGGCCAGGGCCAGCGCCCCCGCCGCCAGCGGCCATCGTGCCTGACGCTGCAAGATGCCGCGAAAATCGGTCTCGTCCCGCATGATCCTCCAGCCGGTCGACGGCATCATCCTACGTGACTCTTCGGCCGAAGCGTGACGCAGGTCACAGCCCGGCACTGGACAATCGGTCACTCGGCTTGCTCTATGGCGCAAATGGGTTGCCGGGACTGGGTCCGCCATGGCCGAGAGAAAACGTCCGCTCGTCATCGTCACGCGCAAGCTGCCGGATGTCATCGAGACCCGGATGATGGAGCTGTTCGAGACCCGGCTGAACCATGACGATGTGGCGCTGGACCGCGAGCAGCTGGCCGCGGCGATGGCCGAGGCCGACGTGCTGGTGCCGACGGTGACCGACCGGATCGACGCCGAGCTGCTGGCCAAGTCGGGGCCGCAGCTGAAGCTGATCGCCAGCTTCGGCACCGGCGTCGACCATATCGACCTGACCGCGGCCAAGGCGCGCGGGCTGACCGTGACCAACACCCCCGGCGTCCTCACCGAGGACACGGCCGACATGACCATGGCCCTGATCCTGGCCGTGGCCCGCCGGCTGGCGGAGGGGGAGCGGCTGGTGCGCGGCGGGCAGTGGACCGGCTGGAGCCCGACCGGGATGCTGGGCGCCCGGCTCGGCGGCAAGCGCCTCGGCATCATCGGCATGGGCCGGATCGGCCAGGCGGTGGCGCGCCGGGCCCGCGCCTTCGGCCTGTCGGTGCATTACCACAACCGCAACCGGGTGCATCCGGAGGTGGAGGCCGAGCTGGACGCCACCTTCTGGCCCAGCCTGGACCAGATGCTGTCGCGGATGGACATCGTCTCGGTCAACTGCCCGCGCACGCCGGCGACCTTCCACCTGCTGTCGGCCCGGCGGCTGAAGCTGCTGCGCCGCGACGCGCTGATCGTGAACACCTCGCGCGGCGAGGTGATCGACGAGACGGCGCTGGCCCAGATGCTGAAGCAGGGCGAGCTGGCGGGGGCGGGGCTCGACGTGTTCGAGCGCGAGCCGAACGTCAACCCGAAGCTGCTGAAGCTGGGGAATGTGGTGCTGCTGCCGCATATGGGCTCGGCCACGCTCGAGGGCCGCATCGACATGGGGCAGAAGGTGATCGTCAACATCCGCAGCTTCGTCGACGGCCATGTGCCGCCGGACCGGGTGCTGGAGACGGAGTTTTAGGAGGAAGTCTTCCCTCCCACTGTCATTGCCGGGCTTGACCCGGCAATCCAGAGGATGTCGAGACCTTCTGGATGCCCGGGTCGAGCCCGGGCATGACAGAAAGAGGGGAGTGCCTCAGCCCGGCTTCACCGTCTGGTGCAGCGCGGCGATGGTCTGGGCGTCGAGCTTCAGCGCCAGGGCCAGCTGCTTCAGGAAGCGGCTCTCCTCCGGCGAATCCAGGGTCACGGTCAGCAGCGCCGCGGTGTAGATTTGCGCCGCCTCCTGCGGGCCGCTGACCCCCGCGGCCAGCTGCTCCGGCGTCGCCGGGTTGTTCAGCTCGTTCTCGATGAAGGCGCGCTCCTCCTCGTCCTCCTCGCCGAGCTGGCCCTGGATCGCGGCCGCCTCATTCTGGTCGATTGTGCCGTCGGCCGCCGCCGCGGCGATCATGGTGCGCAGGATGCGGTGCGCCGTGTCCTGCCCCATCAGCGGCGCCGCCTGGCCTCCGCCGCCGACCGAATCGGCCATGTCGAGGAAGCTGCCGCCGGATCCGCCGCCGACGCCCGGGGCCGCGACCGGCGCGGCCGGGGCCGTCGGGGGCGCGTCGCCCAGGCCGCCCAGCAGCCCGCCGAGGCCGCCGCCCCCGCCGCCGCGATTCTGCAGCGCCTGCATGGCGATCGTGGCGATGACCGCCATCAGCCCGCCGCCCAGGCCGCTTCCGAGGCCGCCGCCGCTCCGGGCCTGGCCGCCGCCCGCGAGCCCGCCGAGGATACCGCCCAGCCCACCGCCAAGGCCTCCGCCGCCGGCGCCGAGGCCCTGCAGCAGGCCGCCAAGGCCGCCCAACCCGCCGCCCGCGCCGCCGAGCCCGCCCGACGTCGCGCCGCCGCCGCCCAGCACCTGGCTGAGGATGCCGCCGAGGCCGCCGGCCCCACCGCTTCCGGACGCGCGGCCCAGGCCGCTCTGCGCCAACGCACCCAAGAGCTTGTCGAGATCCATCGCTCACTCCCTCGGTTGTCGGCGACGGCGTCGCTTGCCGGCCGTCGCGTCATTGCCGGCCGCGGAGTGCGGCTAGGGAGTATCCTGCCGGAAGGGGAGGTGTTCCGCGAGGTCTTCGATGCCGGCCTCGACCGCGCGGGTCTCGCGGGCCAGGAAATCGGCCACGGCGCGGCGGAAGCCGGGGTCGCGGATCCAGTGGGCGCTGTAGGTCCGCACCGGGCGGTAGCCGCGCATCACCTTGTGCTCGCCCTGCGCCCCGGCCTCGACCCGCTTCAGGCCGCGGGCGATGGCGAAGTCGATCGCCTGGTAGTAGCAGGCCTCGAAATGCAGGAAGGGGTAATCGTGGCCGTCGCAGCCCCAGTTGCGGCCGTAGAGCGTGTCGGCGCCGATCAGGTTCAGCGCGCCGGCGATCCAGCGGCCGTCCTTCTCGGCCATCACCAGGGCGATGCGGTCGGCCATCGTCTCGCCGATCCGGGCGAAGAACTCCCGCGTCAGATACGGGTCGCCCCATTTCCGGTCGCTGGTGTTGATGTAGAAGCGGAAGAAGGCGTCCCAGTGCCGGGGCTTCAGGTCGTCGCCGGTCAGCACGGTCAGGCGGATGCCGCCATCGACCGCGCGCTGCCGCTCCTTGCGGATGTCCTTGCGGCGGCGGCTGTTCAGCGTCGCCAGGAAGTCGTCGAAGCCGGCGTAGCCCTCGTTCTCCCAATGGTACTGCTCGCCGATCCGCTGCAGCCAGCCGGCGGCGCCGAGGCGCGACCAGTCGGCCTCGGTCGGGAAGGTGACGTGGACGGAGGAGACCTTGTGCGCCAGCGCCGCCTGCTCCAGCCCGTGGATCAGCAGGTCGGCGGTCCCGGCCGGCGCGCCGGGGCGGACCAGCAGGCGCGGGCCGGTGACCGGGGTGAAGGGCACGGCCGATTGCAGCTTCGGATAGTAGTGGCCACCCGCCTGCTCATAGGCGCGGGCCCAGCTGTGGTCGAAGACGTATTCGCCGTAGGAATGGCCCTTGAGGTACAGCGGCACGACGCCCAGCAGCCTCCCGTCCGGCTCCTCCAGCACCAGGTGCTGGGGCAGCCAGCCGGCCTCGGCGGTGGCCGACCCGCTCTGCTCCAGCGCCGCCAGGAAGGCGTGGGACAGGAACGGGTTGTCCGGCCCGGCGCAGGCATCCCAGGCAGCGGCGTCGACCGCCGTGATGTCGGCCACGAGCTTGAGGCTTGCCTCCGGAGTGCCGTCGGGCATGGGACCGCTCTCTCGCATGTGCGAAAGCTCTAATCTGGTCCCGGCGC
>NZ_JBCNNF010000115.1:0-17322 GCF_039594555.1 Inquilinus sp. | reverse complement strand
CAGCTGCTGGGCCGCGAGGATTCGGACGTCTCGGCCGAGATGCAGCGGATCTTGGAGGACGAAGGCATCCGCGTCCTGACGGGCGCCCAGCCCGTTGCCGTGCAGGGCTGGTCGGGCCAGGAGGTCGGCATCACCCTGCACACCGCGTCGGGCGAGCAGCAACTCGACGGCACCCACCTGCTGGTGGCGACCGGGCGCATCCCCAACACCGCCGGCATCGGGCTGGAGCTGGCGGGGGTGGAGCTGGACGGCCGCGGCTTCATCCGCGTCAACGACCGGCTGGAGACCACGGCGCCGGGGGTCTGGGCCCTGGGCGAAGGCGCCGGCAGCCCGCAATTCACCCATGTCTCGGTCGATGATTTCCGGATCATCCGCGACAACCTGGCCGGCGGTGCGCGCCGGACCACGGACCGGCTGATCCCCTATGTCGTGTTCACTGACCCGCCGCTGGCCCGCATCGGGCTGAGCGAGATGGAGGCGAAGCGCCAGGGCGTCCCGGCCCGGGTGGCGCGGCTGCCGATGGCCGCGGTGCTGCGCACCCAGGCGACCGATGAGACCCAGGGCTTCCTGAAGGCGCTGGTCGGCGATGACGACCGCATCCTCGGCTTCACCATGATCGGTGCCGAAGCCGGCGAGGTGATGGCCGCCGTGCAGACCGCCATGCTGACCGGCCAGCCCTTCCCGAAGCTGCGCGACGCGGTGATCACCCACCTGACCTTCGCCGAAGGGCTGGGGCTGCTGTTCGGCGCCATTCCCGCGCGATAGAGCCCGAAAACGAAAACGGCCGGTGCGTCCTTGGACACACCGGCCGTTTTCGTTCGCAGCGATCTCCCTACAGCGCGCGGCGCGGGGCGAGGCGCAGCCGGACCATGGCCGGGGCCGGCATCGGCGCGGTGCGGGCCTGGCGGATGCGGAAGGCGGGCACCGGCGTGGCCGGCCGGCCGCGGGCCGGCTTCCAGGGCTGGCCGTTGAACCAGGCGGCGCCGCGGGCCCAGACCCACAGCATCGCGATGCCGCCGAGATTGACCGCCAGATGCGGCAGCAGCCCGGCGCCGCTCTGGTCCAGCACGATGCCGCCGATAAAGGACAGGGCCATGCCCAGCAGGAACACCGACAGCGAGTGCCGGCCCATCAGCGCCACCGGCTCTGCCCGCTGCGGCGTGATCAGGCCCGGCGCGGCACGCAGCAGCGACATCGTCACATAGGCCAGGGCGAAGAAGTGCAGCAGGCGCAGCGGGCCGACATCGGTCTTGCGCGCCAGCGGCTCCAGGATGTCGCGCATGCCGGCGAACAAGCCGCCGTCCAGCCGCACCAGCGACAGCGCCAGCGCCGCGCAGAACACCAGATAGATCACCGCCACGGTGATGCGGCCGCGGGTCGCCTGCGGCACCTCGAACCAGCCGGCGCCGTAGCCGTAGCCGGCGACGAACAGCACCTGCCAGGCGAAGGGGTTGAAGAACCAGCCGCGGCCGGTGGTGCTGTCGGCCACCAGGTTCCAGTCGCCGGCGATGGCGCCGACATACAGCACCGCCGAGATGGCGACGACCAGGGCCGGCGAGATCCGCGCCAGTAGCACCAGGGCGGGGATGGCCGCCAGCAGCAGCATGTACAGCGGCAGGATGTCGAAGTAGTTCGGCACGTAGTGGAGCGACAGCAGCGCCACCAGCGACCCGCCCGGATCCTGGAAGAACCGGTCGATGCCCAGGCGCGAGATGTAGTTCGGCTCGGCGAACATCCGGTTCGCCAGCACGATCACGGCGCAGATGACGATGAACAGGCCGATATGGGCGCGGTACAGCTGCCAGACGCGCTGCGCCACCCGCCCCAGCCCGGCCAGGAATCCGGCCCTGTCGAAGCTGCGGCCGAACGCCATGGCCGAGGAGAGGCCGGCCAGGAAGATGAAGATCTCCGCCGCATCGCTCAGCCCATACATCCGCGGCGTGAACATTCCTGCAATGTTCCCGGGCGTATGGTTTATGAAGATGATGATCAGCGCGAGACCACGAAAGAAATCGATCCGAACGTCCCGTGCCGGCTTCTGTGCGGTCATTTCCTCACTCCGGCTGCATCGGCGCGACGAGGCGATGCATCTGGGGAACGCTTCATACAGGACGAGGTTCCCTGGAAAACCGAGTCGTGGAAGACTGCCGCCCGGTGGGCGCGCGGAGAAGCGGATTGAGCATGTTGCGCCTGTGCATCGTCCTCCTGCTGCTGGCTGCGGCGCCGGTCCTGCACCGGCCCGCCCGGGCCCAGGGCATGGCCCCGGCCGAGGCCGTGATGTTCAAGAGCCTGTCCGGCGAGGTGATCACCGGACGCCTGTTCCTGCCCAAGGGCGCGGGCCCGTTTCCGGCCGTGGTCGGGCTGCACGGCTCCGGCGGCTACGCCCCGGCGCATGACCGCTGGGCCACCCGCCTGACCGCCAGCGGCTATGCCATGTTCCTGGTCGACAGCTACACCCCGCGCGGCTATCGCGAAATCATCTCGGTCGGCCTGTCGACGATCCCGGTCGAGCTGCGCGTCAAGGATGCGGTCGGCGCCCTCGAATACCTGCAGACCCGCAAGGAAATCAATCCCAAGCAGATCGCCGTTCTCGGCTGGTCGCAGGGCGGTACCACCGCCGTCGCCGCCACGGCGACGATGCGGACGGCGCTGATCGCCAAGACCGCCCCGCATTTCGCCGCGGCCATCGCCCTCTATCCCCGCTGCGACCAGTACATGACCAACACCCAGCCGGTCGGCGACACGCCGCTGCTGGTGCTGATGGGGTCGGCCGACACGGTGACGCCGGCCGCCGCCTGCGACACGCTGTTCGACACCTGGCTGTCCAAGGGCGCCGCGGTCAGCCTGATCGTCTATCCCGGCATGCAGCACAATTTCGACTTCACCGCCCCGACCACGGCAATGCTGGACCGGGCCCAGCCGCTGGCCGACCCGCCGGCGCTGAGCCCGAGCTGGACCCCGGTGGACGACGCCGAGGTTCGTGCGCTGAGTTTCCTCGACAAGCGGCTGGGGCTTGATTTGGGAGCGGGTTCGGTGAAATCTCCCCTTTACGTAAAGGGAAACCCCGCACCGAATTCGGGGAACGTGGGAGTCGTCCGATGACCGCCTATGCCGCGCCGATCTCCGACATGCGCTTCGTGCTACGGCATCTGGTCGGGCTGGACCGCATCGCAGCATTGCCCGGCAAAGGCGAGACGACGCCGGAGCTGGTCGAGGCGGTGCTGGAGGAGGCCGGCAAGCTGGCGGCCGAAGTGATCGCGCCCCTGAACGCCGTCGGCGACCGCGAGGGCGCCCGACTGGAGAACGGCGTGGTGCGCACCGCCCCCGGCTTCCGCGAGGCCTATGCCCAATACCGCGACGGCGGCTGGAACGCCCTGCCCTTCGAGGCGGAATGGGGCGGCCAGGACCTGCCCTGGGCGGTGGCGATGGCGGTGGCGGAGATGTGGCAGTCGGCCAGCATGGCCTTCGGCCTGTGCCCGGTGCTGAACCAGGGCGCGGTCGAGGCGCTGCAGGCCCATGGCTCGGACGAGCAGAAGCGGACCTACCTGCCGAAGCTGGTCTCCGGCGTCTGGACCGGCACGATGAACCTGACCGAGCCGCAGGCCGGATCCGACGTCGGCGCGGTGCGGACAAGGGCGGAGCGGCAGGCCGACGGCAGCTACCGCATCACCGGCCAGAAGATCTTCATCACCTATGGCGACCACGACATGGCCGAGAACATCGTCCATCTCGTGCTGGCCCGCACGCCGGACGCGCCGGCCGGGATCAAGGGCATCAGCCTGTTCCTGGTGCCGAAGCTGCTGCCCGATGCCGACGGCAATCCGGGCGAGCGCAACGACCTGCGCTGCGTCAGCCTGGAGCACAAGCTGGGCATCCATGCCAGCCCGACCTGCGTCATGGCCTATGGCGACCAGGGCGGCGCCACCGGCTTCCTGATCGGCCAGGAGAATCGCGGCATCGAGTACATGTTCACGATGATGAACAACGCCCGGCTGACCGTGGGGCTGCAGGGCGTTGCGATCGCCGAGCGCGCCACCCAGGCGGCCGAGGCCTATGCCGCCACCCGGGTCCAGGGCAAGCCCATTGGCGTCGATGGCCCGGCGCCGATCGCGGCCCATCCCGATGTCCGCCGCATGCTGCTGTCGATGCGCTGCCTGACCGAGGCGGCGCGGGCCCTGACCTACAGCGCCGGCGCCGCGCTGGACCTGGCCCGCGGCCATCCCGACCCGGCCGAGCGGGCCAAGGCGCAGGCCCGGGTCGACCTGCTGACGCCGGTGGTGAAGGGCTGGAGCACGGATGTCGGCTGCGAGGTGGCCTCGACCGGTATCCAGGTGCATGGCGGCATGGGCTATATCGAGGAGACCGGCGCCGCCCAGTTCCTGCGCGACGCCCGGATCACGCCGATCTATGAGGGCACCAACGGCATCCAGGCCAATGACCTGGTGTTCCGCAAGGTGGCGCGGGATGGCGGCGTCGCCGCCCGGCAGCTGTTCGAGGAGATGGCGCGGACCCAGGCGGAGCTGGCCGCCCATCCGGCGGCGGCCCCGATCCGCGAGCGGCTGGTGGAGAGCCTGGCGGCGCTGATGGCGGCGACCGACTGGGTGGTGGAAACCGCGGCCGAGACCCCGGCCGCCGTCGCCGCCAGCGCGGTGCACTATCTGCGGATGTTCGGCCTGGTGGCCGGCGGCTGGCTGATGGCCAGGGCGGCGCTGGCCGCGGTCGCCGATGACAGCGATTCCGCGCTGGCCGTGACCAAGCTGGCCCATGCCCGCTTCTTCGCCGACCAGTTCCTGCCCCAGGCTGCCGCCCTGCTGCTGCCGATCACCGAGGGGTGGCGGAGCGTGACCGGGGCGGAAGAGCAGACCTAGCTCTCGCTTGCCACCGGCATCGCGGATGCACCGCCGGCTCGGGCCGCCCGCCATGCCGTCGGGCTGGTGCCGGTGACGCGGCGAAATTCGCGGTTGAAGTTCGATTTGGTCTGGAATCCGGCCTCGAACATGATCGTCGTGACCGGCTGATCGGTCTCGGCCAGCAGGCGACAGGCCTCGGCAATGCGCCGGTCGTTGACGTAGTGCGAGATGCTGCGGCCCTCGACCCGATTGACCGCCATCGAGATGCGGCGTGCCGGGATGCCGCTCCGGCGCGCCAGCCGCGCGAGGTTGAGGTCGAGGTCGCGGAACAGCGCCTGGCTTTGCATCAGATCATTCAGCGCTGCCACGACGCGGATGTCGTCCTCCTCCGGCGCGGCTGCCTCGTCCGCCTCGATCCCCGGCGATGCCGTCACCGGCGCCGCAGGCTCCGCAGCCGCCGGATTGCGGCCCGCGAGCAGGGCCGCGAAACCCAGCATCAGCAGCGCCGGCAGGCTGGCGAGGCTGACGATCAGCGCGCCATGCCTGCCATCCGCCCAGGCCAGGTCGAGTGCGATCAGGCCGCCGACCGCCGCCGAGAGGATCAGGGCCACGGCGGTGGCCTGCAAGGCCCGATGGGTCTGCCCAACCTGGTCGAGCCGCGCCAGGCGGAGGGCGTCGGGGCCGGCCCGGGCCAGCCGCGCCAGCGCCACCCCATAGGCCAGGTGAATCGCGATCACGGCGGCGTCGATCGCATCAGGCCAGAGCAGGATGAGCAGGACGACCAGGCCGGGCGGCACGGCCTGGGGCCAGAGCTGCGCCACACCGCGACCCGCCCCTTCCACCGTCAGCCGGCGAAAGCCGATCCAGGCCAGCGGCCCGGCCGCCGCCGCCAGGGTGGCCTGGAGCGGCAGGCCGGCCTCGATGCCATAGCCCCAGCGCAGCCCGATCAGCGCCGACAATGCGGTGAGCACCGCGACCAGGGCCAGGAGGACCGGGTCGAACGGCGCGTCATCCGCCCGGCCCGCCAGGCGCAGCAGCATCAACAGCAGCAGCAGGGTGACGACGAAGGGCAGCGGCAGGACCAGCATGGCAGCACTCGATCGTCGGGCATCGGCCGCGACGGTCAGAAGGACGAAGACCGACCAGATCATGGCCCGGATCGCGATCCGGGACGACCTGGATCGCGATCCAGGTCTCGTCCGGCGGGCCGTGGCCGCAGCGTCGGCCAGCGCCGCTCGTCCGGCGGCGTTCCCCCTCGAGGTTTCCGCATGAGATACGCCCCTGCCCGGTTCGCTTTGGCTCTGCTCGCCCTGGCCGGCGCCGGCCTCGCCCCCCAGCCGACCCTGGCTGAGGAGGCCGTCGGCGTGCGCACCCTGACCATCCCGGCGCCGGATCGCGGCACCACGCTCCACGGGCTGCTGTGGTATCCGGCCGCGCCGGGCGGCACCTCCGTGCTGATCGGTGACGACCCGCCATTCCGGGGCACCCCGGCCCGCCGCGACGCACCGCCCGCGGCGGGCCGGTTCCCGCTGCTGCTGCTGTCGCATGGGCTGGGGGGCGGCGCCGCCGATCTGGGCTGGATCAGCGCCCGGCTTGCCGCGGCCGGCTATATCGTCGCCGCCCCGAACCATCCGGGCACGACCGGTGGCGACGTCTCGCCGGCCGCCGCCCTCCAGGTCTGGCAGCGGCCGGCCGACCTGTCCGCCGTGCTGGACGCGATCGAGGCGGCCCCGGCCTGGCGCGACCGGATCGACACCGGCCGGGTCGGCGTGCTCGGCTTCTCGCTCGGCGGCTATACCGCCCTGGCGATCGCCGGGGCGCGGGTGGATGCCGCAGCCTATGCCCGCTACTGCGACACGTCGAAGACGCCGATGTGGGATTGCACCTGGCTGCAGCAGGGCGGTGTCGACGTCCACCGGATCGACGCAGCGCGGTTCGGCCGGTCGAATCGTGACCCGCGCATCGCCTTCGCCATCGCGGTCGATCCCGCCCTGGCGCCCGCCTATACGGCGGAGAGCCTGAAGGGCCTGCCGGTGCCGGTCGAGATCATCAACCTGGGCCGGCCGGACACGATCCCGCCGATGGTCGCCGCGGCCGGAGTGGCGGCTGCCATTCCCGGCGCCGCCTACGAGACGGTGCCCGACGCGGTGCACTACAGCTTTCTCGGCGAATGCGTGCCGGATGGCGCCGCGCTGCTGAAGCGCGAAGGGCTCACCGAGCCGCTGTGCGACGACGGCGACGGCCGGCCCCGGGCCGCGCTGCACGCCCAGCTGGGCCGGATGATCGAGACTGCCCTGCAGCGGCTGTTCCGCCGCCGGCATGCCGGCGATGGCCGGAGCGGACTGCGGATCCAGCTGTTCGGAACGGCCTGACGGATCGGGATCCCCGGCTTCGGGCTGCCGACCCGAACCGCCGCGGCCCCGGAGCCTGCGGGCCCTAGGCCTTGATCCCGAGCCGCTGCACCTCGGCGGCGGCGTCGCGCCATTCCTGGGCGTAGTCGACGTCCTGGTAGTTCTCGAACCACGGGCCGCCGCGGGTGTAGTGCACCGCCTGCGGGTAGCCCTTCGCCGGCTTCGGATACCAGCCCTCGAGCCAGTTCCAGCCGGTGTCGAGCGAACCGATCTGGTCGTCGCTCAGCCACTGGAAGCGATGCAGGAAGGCGCCGGTCTCGCGGTTCACCACCTCCGGCGTCAGCGTCGCGTTGGCCGGGTGGCCGCAGTTGAACAGCATCAGGCTGGACCAGTTCTTGCGCGGATAGGCGGCCTGCGGCTTGCCGTCCATCTTCACCGCCTCCTTCGGCTGATAGTCGTGCTGCACGACCATCACCGCGTAGCGGTCCTCGGCCTGGGCGAAGAGGTCGGCGATGTCGGCGAACCACAGGAAGTCGCAGTCGCAGAACACCGCCCAGCCCCGGTACCCGGCCAGCGCCGGCACCAGGAAGCGGCTGAAGGTGAACTCGGTCGACCCCAGCGTGTCGACCGGGCGGGTGTAGATGCCCTGGGCCCGCAGCTCCGGCAGCTTCAGCGGCGTGATCTCGACCGGCTTCGAGGCGTGCTGCAGCACCGAATGACGGCAGACCTGCCACGCGATGTCCTCGCGTGAATCGTAACCGACATAGAGGCGCAGCGACTCGCTCATTCCCATGCTCCAAATTTGCGACCGGCTCGCAACTGCCTCTCCCTAGCACGGGCGGAGGCCGTAGTCTAACGCTCCCCCTTGCGATAGGGCACCATCAGCGCCTTCGGCACCGCGGCGCGGCGCGACATGGCGATCAGGGCGAGGATGCTGAGCAGATAGGGCAGCATCAGGAAGATCTGGTAGGGGACCGCCCCGCCGGCGAGCTGCTGCAGCCGCACCTGGAAGGCGTCGAAGGCGCCGAACAGCAGGGCGCCGAGCAGCGCCTTGCCCGGCCGCCAGGAGGCGAAGACCACCAGGGCGATGCACACCCAACCGCGGCCGGCCACCATCTCGAAGAAGAAGGCGTTGAAGGCCGACATCGTCAGGAAGGCGCCGCCGACCGCCATCAGCGCCGACCCGGCCATCACCGCGCCGAGGCGGATGGCGACGACGTCGAGCCCCTGCGCCTCGGCCGCCGCAGGATTCTCGCCGACCGCGCGCAGGGCCAGCCCGAGTGGCGTGCGGTACAGGACCCAGGCGGTGATCGCGACGGCGGCCAGCGCCAGATAGGTCAGCGGCGTCTGCTGGAACAGCACCGGGCCGATCCAGGGCAGGTCCGACAGGCCGGGCAGCACCACCGGCTGGAATGGCTCGATCCGCGGTGGGGTCGAGGCGTTCGGCAGCACCATGCGGTAGGTGAAGTAGGACAGGCTGGTGGCCAGCAGGGTCACGCCGATGCCGGTGACGTGCTGCGACAGGCCGAGTGGCACGGTCAGCAGCGCATGCAGCAGGCCGAAGGCGGCGCCGACCCCGGCGGCGAAGAGCACACCGGTCCACAGGTCGCCGCCCTGATACACCCACATCCAGCCGGCCATGGCGCCGGCGGTGAAGATGCCCTCGATGCCGAGGTTCAGCACCCCGGCGCGCTCGCAGATCAGCTCGCCCAGCGTGCCGAAGACGAGTGGCGTGGCGATGCGCAGCGCCGCCGCCCAGAAGCTGGCGGCCAGCAGGATGTCGAGCACCGCGCTCATCGCCACCTCATCCGGTAGCGCAGGACGATGCCGGAGAGCAGCACGGTCAGCAGCGAGGTGGCGACCACCAGGTTGGCGATGTAGCTGGAGACGCCGATCGCCCGGCTCATGCTGTCGGCGCCGACGAAGACGGCGGCCACGAACAGCGCCGCCAGCAGCACGCCCAGCGCATGCAGCTGCGCCAGCATGGCGACGACGATGCCGGCATAGCCGTAGCCGGGCGACAGGTCCTGGCTGAGATAGCCCTTCAGCCCCGCCACCTCCCCCACCCCGGCCAGGCCGGCCAGGGCGCCGGAGATCAGGCCGACGCGCAGCATCACCCGGCCCACCGGCATGCCGGCGAAGCGCGCGGCCGACGGGTTGGCGCCGGTGGCCCGCATCTCGAAGCCCCAGGTCGTGCGCGTGGTAATCAACCAGACCAGCAGCGCGGCGACGACGGCGATGATCAGCCCGGCATGCACGCGGGTGCGCGGGATCAGCTTCGGCAGGGCGGCGGCGTCGAGCACCGGCGCCGATTGCGGCCAGCCCATGCTCATCGGGTCCTTCATCGGCCCTTCCAGCATCATCGAGATGAACAGCAGCACGACGAAGTTGAGCAGCAGCGTCGTCACCACCTCGTCGACGCCGAGCCGGGTCTTCAGCAGCGTCGGCCCCGCCATCCACAGCCCGCCCGCCAGGGCGCCGGCCAGCAGGATCAGCGGCAGCAGGGCCCAGGCCGGCCAGTCGAGCGCGCCGGAGCCGAGCGCCGTCGCCGCCAGAGCGCCGAGATAGAGCTGGCCCTCCGCCCCGATGTTCCACAGCTTGGCGCGGAAGGCGACGGTGGCGGCCAGGCCGGTCAGCACCAGCGGCGTGGCGCGGGACAGCGTCTCGGCGATGGCGAAGCGGGAGCCGAAGGCGCCCTGGACCATCACGCCATAGGCCTGCAACACCGGCGCACCGGCCCAGAGCAGCGGGATGGCGCAGAGCAGCAGCGCCAGCAGGGCCGCGCCGGCCGAGGCGCCCAGCATCAGCAGCGGCGAGGCGCGCTCGCGCGGCTCAAGACGCATGGGCCAGCTCCGACTCCTGCCCCGCCATCATCAGGCCGAGGGCGCGGATGGTCAGCCGCTCGGCCGGCCAGGGGGCGGTGAGGCGGCCGCGATAGATCACGGCGATGCGGTCGGACAAGGCGAACAGCTCATCGAGATCCTCGGAGACCAGCAGCACCCCGGCGCTGCGGTCGCGCGCGGCCAGCAGCCGGCCGTGGATCTCCGCCACCGCGCCGACATCCAGGCCGCGGGTCGGCTGGCAGGCCAGGACCAGGCCGGGCGACCGCTCCAGCACCCGGCCGAGGATCAGCTTCTGCATGTTGCCGCCGGAGAGCAGCCGGGTGCGCGCCTCCGGCCCCGGACAGCGCACATCGTAACCGGCGATCAGCCGCCGCGCCCGGTCGCGCATGGCGCCCCGGCGCATCAGTCCGGCCCGCTGCGCCTCCGGCCGGCGGTAATCCTCCAGCGCCGCGTTCTCCCACACCGCCATGTCGCCGACGACGCCGTCGCGATGGCGATCCTCCGGGATGCGGCCGACCCCGGCCGCGACCATGGCGGCGGGAGAGCCGAGCGGCGCCGGACGGCCGAACAGCGTGACCCGGCCGGAGTCCGGGGCGACGAGGCCGGAGACCAGATCGGCCAGCACTGCCTGGCCGTTGCCGGAGACACCGGCGATGCCGACCACCTCGCCGCCGCGGAGGTCGAGCGACACGCCGTCGAGCAGCGCCCGGCCGCCGGGGCCGCGCAGCGTGACGCCGTCCAGCGCCAGCACGGTAGCGCCGGGCGCGGCCGGACGCCGCCGCACCTCGGCGACGGTCCGGCCGACCATGGCCTCGGCCAAAGCGGCGCGGTCGACGCCGGCCGTCGCCATCTCCGCCGCTACCCGGCCGGCGCGCAGCACCACGACGCGGCGGCTGATCGCCAGCACCTCGCCCAGCTTGTGCGAGATGAAGACGATCGCCAGCCCCTGCCCCGCCAGCCGGCGCAGCACCGCGAACAGCCCATCGGCCTCCTGCGGCGTCAGCACCGCCGTCGGCTCGTCCAGGATCAGCACCCGGGCGTCGCGGTAGAGCGCCTTGAGGATCTCGACCCGCTGCCGCTCGCCGACCGACAGGCTGGACACCGGAGCGTCCAGCGGCACGGCCAGGCCCGAGGCCTCGATCAACGCCGCCAGCTTCGCCCGGGCCGCGCGCCGCCGCAGCGCCGGGCGCCACAGCGACTGCGAGCCGAGCACGATGTTGTCGAAGACGCTGAGATTGTCGGCCAGGGCGAAATGCTGGTGCACCATGCCGATGCCGGCCGCCAGCGCCGCCTGCGGCGAGCCCGGGCGCAACGGCGCCAACCGACCGTCCGGCCCCGCCACCTCGACCGTCCCGGCGTCGGCCACGTAATGGCCGAACAGGATGTTCATCAGCGTGGTCTTGCCGGCGCCGTTCTCGCCGAGCAGCGCCAGCACCTCGCCGCGGGCGAGGTCGAGGTCGATGCCGTCATTGGCGAGCAGCGCGCCGAAGCGCTTGGTGATGCCGCGCAGGCGCAGGGCCGGCGCGGCATCGGAGGAGTCGGGCGTCACAGCGTCGGCTTCGGCTCGCTGTCGTCGACCTTGACCGTGAAGGCGCCGCTCTCGATCTCCTTCTGCCGGGCGGCCACCTTGTCGATGATCGCCTGGTCGACCAGCTTCGGGTCGAGGGGCGCGAGCGTGGCGCCGCCCGCCTTCATGGCGCTGTAGGGGCCGTAATTCTCGGCCTTGAAGCTGCCGGCGGCGACCGCCTTCAAAGCGCGGTCGATGGTCGGCTCCATGTGCCACAGCGCGCTGGCCACCACCGTGCCGGGATATTCCGACTGGGTGTCGATGACGTTGCCGATGGCCAGGACCTTGCGCTCCTTGGCCGCGTCGGAGACGCCGTAGCGCTCGGCATACAGCACGTCGGCGCCGGCATCGACCATGGCGAAGGCCGCCTCCTTGGCCTTGGGCGGGTCGTACCAGGAGCCGATGAAGGTGATCGAGAACTTGACCTGCGGGTTGACCTCCAGCGCTCCGGCCATGAAGGCATGCATCAGCCGGTTGACCTCCGGGATCGGGTAGCCGCCGACCATGCCGATCTTGTTCGACCTGGTCTTCAGCCCGGCCACCATGCCGGTGAGGTAGGAGGCGTCCTGGATGTAGTTGTCGAAGACCGAGAAGTTCGGCTCGGCCGGCGGCAGGCTTGAGCCCATCAGGAAGGCGGTGTCGGGATAGTCCTTGGCCACCGCCCGGGCGCCGCGCTCGACCCCGAAGGCCTCGCCGATGATCAGCTTCTTGCCGGCCTCGGCGTATTCGCGCATGACGCGCTCATAATCGGTGTTCGACGTGTTCTCGGAATAGACGTAGTCGATCTCGCCGCGCTCCTGCGCCGCCTTCAGCGCCTTGTGGATGCGGCTGACCCATTGCTGCTCGACCGGCACGGTGTAGACCGCCGCCACCTGCAGCTTGTCCGCCGCCCGCGCCTGCGGCAGCGCCGCGGCCCCGACCATCGCCACCGCCGCGCCGAGCAGCGCCCGGCGACTCCAACGTCCCAGCATGAAAACCCCCTTGCTTGTTGATTTTCTGACCAGCCGGTCAAGTGTGCAGAAACCGGCGCAGGGCGCAACAGGGCGTCGGCCGGCCGGCACCGGGTCTACAGCGTCCGGGCGTTGCCCTTCAACAGCTTGCCGGACATGGCGGGCCGGCCCGGGGCCTGGAACGTCACGCTGTCGCCGACGATCGAGAGCGTGGCGCAGTCGCCCTCCTGGGGCGCCTTCGCCTGGGCCGGGAACACGCAGAAGCGCCCATCGTTGCGCAGCGTCCATCGGACGGGCTGGGCCCCGCCCTCGCCGCCGCGGGCAGCACGGCCGGTGCCGTCGGCCTGGAGATAGAGGGCCGTCTCGCCGGAACGGTCGGGCCGGTTGAAGACCAGCGTGTTGCCGGCCAGGGCCTCAACCATCGTCCTGGTCGCGGGCGTCGCCGGGGCCAGGCCGCGGGCATCGCCGTCCAGCAGCCGGCCATAGGCGGCACGCCCGTCCCGGCCCGCCAGGACCACGCGGTCGCCGGTGATCGAGACGGTGAGGCAATCCTCGTCCGCCGCCGCCTTCCCGGTATCGGTGAAGCACAGCCGCCCATCGTCCCGAAGCGACCAGCGGAAGGCGTCCGGCGTGTCGGCGGCATCGTCCTGCCGGGTGCTCCGCCCGGTTCCGTCCGCCAGGAAGTAGAAGGCGGCCACCTCGCCGGAGCCGCCGAGCGGCATCAGGATCACGGTGTTGCCGGCCAGAAGCCGGCCCGCCGCCTTGCCGGTGACCGGGCTCTTCGCACCCGCCGGATCCAGCTGCCAGGCGTCGCCGTGCAGGACCTTGCCGGTCGCGGCCGGCCCGTCCTTCGGCGCCAGAGTCGCCGTGTCGCCGGCGATCGAGAGCGTGACGCAGTCCCCGTCCGCAGCCGTGCCAGAAGGGTCGCTCACGCAGAACAGCCCGTCGGACCGGAATGCCCATTGCACCGCCCACGGCGGATCGGCGACGCCGCCCTTCCGCTCGGCGACCCGGCCGGTCCCGTCCGGCAGCATGAAGACGGCCGACTCGCCGCCGGGCTGGCCGGGCTGCGTGACCACCAGCGTGTTGCCGATCAGGGCCTCCACCGCCCGCCAGCCATCGATCGTGCCCGGCGCGTCCGCCGCCCGCGCCGCAGCGCCGACGGCCAGCGCCGACACCGCGGCCGCAGCCAGCGCGAGCCCCCTCGTCCATCCCATGCCGGGCCCTTCCCCGATGCGCCGCCAGACCTACCGTCAGCCCCTGAGCCCGATCACCTCGCGGCCGATCAGCATGCGGCGCACCTCCGAGGTGCCGGCGCCGATCTCGTACAGCTTGGCGTCGCGCAGCAGGCGGCCGGTGGCGAATTCGTTGATGTAGCCGTTGCCGCCCAGCGCCTGGATCGCCTGCAGCGCCATCCAGGTCGCCTTCTCGGCGGCGTAGAGGATGGCGCCGGCCGAATCCTGCCGGGTCACCCGGCCGCGGTCGCAGGCCTGGCCGACGGCGTAGACATAGGCGCGGCTGGCATTGAGGGCGACATACATGTCGGCCACCTTGCCCTGCATCAGCTGGAACTCGCCGATCGGCCGGCCGAACTGCTTCCGGTCGCGGACATAGGGCAGGACGATGTCGAGGCAGGCCTGCATGATGCCGAGCGGCCCGGCCGCCAGCACCGTGCGCTCGAAATCGAGGCCGCTCATCAGCACGCGCACGCCCTCGCCCACCCGGCCGAGCACGTTCTCCTCCGGCACCTCGCAATCCTGGAACACCAGCTCGCAGGTGTTGGAGCCGCGCATGCCGAGCTTGTCGAGCTTCTGCGCGGTGGAGAAGCCCTTGAACCCCTTCTCGACCAGGAAGGCGGTGATGCCGCGAGGGCCGGCCGCCGGATCGGTCTTGGCATAGACCACCAGCGTGTCGGCGTCGGGGCCGTTGGTGATCCACATCTTGTTGCCGTTGAGGATGTAGCGGTCGCCCTTCTTCTCCGCCTTCAGCCTCATGCCGACGACGTCGGAGCCGGCGCCGGGCTCGGACATCGCCAGCGCCCCGACATGCTCGCCCGCGATCAGCTTCGGCAGGTAGCGGCGCTTCTGCTCCTCCGTGCCGTTCAGCTTGATCTGGTTGACGCAGAGGTTGGAATGGGCGCCGTAGGACAGGCCGACCGAGGCGGAGGCGCGGGAGATCTCCTCCATCGCCACGATGTGCTCGAGATAGCCCATCCCAGCGCCGCCATACTCCTCGTCGACCGTGACGCCGAGGACGCCGAGGTCGCCCATCTTGCGCCAGAGGTCCATCGGGAACTGGTTGTCGCGGTCGATATCGGCGGCGCGCGGTGCGATCTCGGCCTCGGCGAAGCCGCGCACCGAATCGCGCAGCATGTCGGCGGTGTCGCCGAGCATGAAATCGAGGCCCTGCGGCTCATTGGGGATCATGGGGCGTCGCTCCCGGTGTCAATGTTTCCGGCACTGTAGCGCAGCCCGCGCAACAAAAGAAAAGCCCCGCGATGCCGAAGCACCGCGGGGCTTGTGCAGCAAGAGGGAACGGGGTCCCGGACGCCCGTGGGCCAAGCGTCCGGGCCGATCCCCCCGACCGGCCGAAGCCGATCAGAGCACGAAGTCGCCGATCACCAGAGCGGCCGCACCCTTGACCTGGATCTCGAAGTCGGCATGGCCGTCGCCATTGACGTCGCCGCTGAGGATCCCGCCCTGGAAGTGCAACTGACCAGCGACGCCGGTGAAGTTGGCCGACCCGATGAAGGAGAAGGCCTGGTCGCCGGCGACCTTGGTGTTGGCATCGATGAAGTGCAGGTCGATCTTGTCGCCCTGGCTGTGGTTGAAGTCGGTGATCACGTCCCGGCCCGCGCCGACCACCGAATGGGCGATCGACTGGAACCGGAAGGTGTCGGCGCCCGCGCCGCCGGTCAGGGTGTCCGTCCCTGCGCCGCCGTCGAGGACGTCGTTACCCGCCTTACCATCGAGGATGTCGTTGCCGGCCAGGCCGGCGAGGCCGTTGGCGGTCTCGTTGCCCCAGATGGTGTTGGCACCGGCGTTGCCGACGCCCAGCGAGCCCGAACCGGCCGCCAGCATCAGGTTCTCGACGTTGTCGGCCAGGGTCCAGCTCTTGGTCGAAACGACCCAGTCGATCCCGCCGTCGGCCTGCTCCTGGGTCCGATCACCGGTGTTGTCGACGTAGTAGGTGTCGTTGCCCGCGCCGCCGATCATGATATCGGCACCCGCGCCACCGACGATCACGTCGTTGCCGAGGCCACCCGTGATGGTGTCGTTGCCGGCATCACCGTAGAGGGTGTCGGCACCCGTGCCGCCATCGATCCGGTCGTCGCCAGCGGCGCCGTGGATCACGTCGTTGCCGAGATAGCCGTTCAGGTGATCGGCATTCGCGGTGCCGTTCAGGTGATCGGCCGAGCCGACGGCGTCGCCGACGATGTTGGCCAGCGAGTTGGCGCCGAGGCCGACAACGTTCAGCACCGAGCCGAGCAGGCCGGTCACGACGCTGAGCGGGCCGACATGCGACAGGCCGCTGACGTCGATGCTGGTGACCGCATCGCCCAGGGAGGACAAGATGGTGTCCAGCGCCGCCTCGAGGGTGTTGCCACCGCCGAGCAGGCTGCCCAGCACGCCGTGCAGGTCCAGAATGCCGCCGAGGCCGTCGCCGCCCAGCAGGCCGCCGAGCACGCCCTCGACCGTCGACAGCACGCCGCCGAGGATGCCCTCGACCAGGCCGCCGACATTGCCGAGATCGACGCCGCCCAGGCCACCGCCCAGGACATCGCCGCCCAGCAGGCCGTCGAGCAGGCCGGTGACGGTGCCGAGGATGCCGCCCAGCAGGTCGCCGCCCAGCAGATCGCCGCCGGTCAGGCCGTGCAGCAGGCCTTCGACCGTGCTCAGGACGCCGCCCAGCAGGTCGCCGCCGCCGGTGATGCCGCCCAGCAGGTCGCCCAGCACGCCGGTCAGGCTGCCGAGGAGATCACCGCCCAGCAGGTCGCCGCCGAGAACGCCGTTCAGCAGGTCGGTGACGGTGCCGAGCAGGCCGCCCAGCAGGTCGCCGCCGCCGGTGCCGCCCAGCAGGCCGCCCAGCAGATCGCCGCCCAGCAGGCCGTTCAGCAGGTCGCCGACCGAGCCGAGCAGGCCGCCCAGCAGGTCGCCCCCGAGCAGATCGCCGCCCAGCAGGCCGCCGACGATGCCCTCGACCGCGCCGAGCAGACCGCCCAGCAGGTCGCCGCCGCCGGGGAGGCCGCCCAGCAGGCTGTTCACCGCGTCGCTGCCACCCAGGACGCCGCCCAGCAGGCCCTGGACCAGGTCGAGCACGCCGCCCAGCAGGTCGCCGCCCAGCAGGTCGCCGCCGAGGATGCCGCCCAGCAGATCGTTCACGCTGCCGAGCAGGCCGTCGAGCAGGTTGCCGCCCAGCAGGCCGCCGAGCAGGTCGCCGCCCAGCAGGTCACCGCCAAGGACGCCGTTCAGCAGGTCGCCGACGGTGTCGAGCACGCCGCCGAGCAGGCCGCCGTCCAGCAGGCCGCCGAGCAGGTCGCTGCCGCCCAGGATGCCGCCGAGCAGGCCGTCGACCGTCTCGAGCAGGCCGCCGAGGATGCCGCCGGCGTTGCCGCCGAGGACGCCGCCCAGCAGGTCGCCGTCGAGGATGCCGCCGAGCAGGCCGCTGACCGTCTCGAGCACGCCGCCGAGGACGCCGCCCAACAGGTCGCCATGCAGGATGTTGCCGAGCAGATCCTCGACCCCGCCGAGCAGGTTGCCC
>NZ_JBCNNF010000114.1:0-17346 GCF_039594555.1 Inquilinus sp. | reverse complement strand
CGGCGAGGCCGCGGCGGATGTCGCCGAACACCTCCGCCATCGCCTCGCCCAGCGCCGCGCGGCCGGCGGCATGCACCCAGTTGCGCAGCCAGAAGGGCCGCACCGTGACCCCGCCCGGCCGGCCGGCATCGGGCGGCAGCGGCACGCCGGACAGCAGGCCGTAATGCAGCATCATCCCGCCCGGCCGGATCGCGCCGGCCAGGGCGAGGCCGGCGGCGCCGCCGACCGCGTCGAGCCCGCCATCCAGCGGCGGCAGCGCCGCGCCCTCGGCCAGCACCGCCGCGGCCGGCTCTTCCGCCGGCAGCGTCGCGGGATCGCGCAGGATCGCCACCGGCCGGGCGCCCGCCGCATGCAGCATCCGCAGCAGCATGCGGCCGATGGCGGAGCCCGCGGCATTCACCCCGATCGCGGCACCAGCCGCCGGCGCCAGCGCTCGCAGCATCAGCCGGGCGGTCAGCGGATTGACATAGGCGGTGGCGGCCTGGTCGTCGCTCAGGTCCTCCGGCACCGGCACGCACCACTCCGCCGGCAGCGCCTTCCACCCCTGCCAGCCGCCGGCCGAGCCGAGCGGCAGCACCCGCTGGCCCGGGCGCAGCCCGGCCACGCCGGGCCCCGTCGCCTCGACCACGCCGACGCCCTCGAAGCCGGGGACGAAGGGCAGCGCCGTGCGGTGCGGATAGGCGCCGCGGATCGTCAGCAGGTCGGAAGGGTTGATGGCGCTGGCCAGCATCCGCACCACCGCCCCGGCCGGGTCCGGCCCGGGCGGAGCCACGGGTTCGAGCGACAGGACCTCGGCGGGCGGGCCGAAGCGGCGGGCGACGAGTCGGAGCATGCGCCGACCGGACACCGGCGGCGGCCGCGGCGTCAAGCCGCCCCGGGCCCGGCGGCCCCTCCCCTTGCGGCCATGTCGTCCCGCTTGACTTTTTGTTCTTCTTTTGTTCTAATCCAGACATGGTCGATGGCGCCATCACAGCCGGGACTCCCTCCGCCGCTTCGCCGGCCACGGACGAGGCTGCCGAGGACGCCGCGATGCTGTCCCGCCTGGCCAAGCTCGCCGAGGAGCTCGCCTCGGGGTTCCAGGCCCAGGGCGCCGCCGCCCTTGCGGCCGGTGATCTCGACCGTGCCGGGACTGCCGAGACCCGCTTCAGCAGCCTCTTCCTCGGCATCCGTCGCGCCGTCGCCCTCAAGGCCAGGCTGCGCCAGCAGCGGGAGGAGGCGCAGCGCAGGGCCGCAAACCGCAACGACCGGCGTCAGGACGAGAAGGACGGCCGGCGCCACGCCGTCGCCGAAGGCCTCTCCCGCGCCATCGCCGCCGGCAAGCCCAAAGCCCGCGAGCGGCTGACCCTGGGGCTGTGGGAAAGGCTGACCGGGAATGAGCGCATCGACGCCGACCTGGCCGACACTGCCCTGCCGATCGAGACCCTGATCCTGCGCCTCGGCCGCGACATCGGCCTGTCCCGCCGCGCCCTCGCCGCCGGCCTGGACATGGCGAAGGCCGATCCGGACGCCGCCGGCCCGAAGGCATCGGCCCCCGCTTTCGTGCCGGCCGGCTACAATGCCGGCGAATGGTGGACCCCGGACGACCCCGTCACCGAGTCCGCGTGCTATTGCAGCATCGCCGCCGCCGATCTCGGCCTCCCGGGGGACGAATTCTACGAGGCCAGGGTCGACACCGGCGAAGTCTTCGATGACGACGACAACGTCATCATGCGGCTGCCCGTGCCCGACGAGCCCTGGCGGGCCGGGGCCGAGGACGCCCTCCGAAGATCGGCCAGGGCCATGACCGCCGAACGCGCCGTGCCGCGCGGACCCGATCCGCCGGCCCCGCCGGTCTCGACCGCGCCGGCCGTGACCGCGCCGCCCGGGACCGATGACGAACGCCGGCACCGCGAGCGCGAGGCCGAAGCCCGGGGCTTCGGGCTGACGCTGCCCTCATAGGCCGGGTTCGCGGGCCGCGAACCCGTGCGGCCGCAGCATTCACACGCATCGAACGGGGCGCGCGTGAACGAAGCAGGCTGCATGCATCCATCCCCGCGGCCCTGGCGCCCGGCCGCCCTATCCCAGCACCGCCTGCAGCTCGGCATAGCTCGGCGCCAGGCGGCGCAGCAGGGCGGCGGCCGCGGCGTCGTCGCCGGCCACCAGCGGGTGCTGCAGCGCGCCGATCAGCCGGGCCTGGCGGTCCATGACCGCCGCCGCCGTCCCCCGCCCGATCCGCGCCAGGCAGCTGGCAGCGTCGGCGACGCGGCGGGCACCGACGCGGACGGCGAAATGCACCAGGTGGTCGCGCAGCCCGCGGTCGCAGCCGGTCTCGATCATCCCGGCCAGCCGCTCCGCCGCCGCGGCGTTGCCGACCGTGCCGGCAGGCAGATGACGGCCCTCCGCCATCGCCAGCCAGCGCCGCGCCGCCGGCAGCGCGGCCTCGATCGCCTCCTCCTCCGCCACCGGCCGCAGCTGCCGGAAGGCGGTGCGCAGGGTGAAGGGCGTGGCGTAGTCGACCGTCTCGGCCCGCCAGGCGGCGATGAAGTCCGCGACCGGCAGCGTCGCATAGGGGTGGCCCTGCGGGTCGTGCATCAGCACCCGCCCCTCGTCCAGGCCGAGGACGACGACATAATGGTCGGCGCCGATCGGCCCCGCCATGCCGGGCTGGTGGCGCAGATGCCCCATCTCCACCGGCCCGACCCAGACCGCGCCGTCCTCCGCCAGCGCCGCCGCGAGCGCCGCCAGCGCCTGCTCCGCCGTGCCGCCGCGGCGCATCGCGGAGGTCCAGCCCAGCGCGGCCAGGGCGCCGTCGAAGCCGGCCTCCGGCGTCCAGCCACAGGGGTCGAAGAACGGCAAAGTGCCGCCGACCAGCTGCATGCCGAAGGGGCCGCCGGTGGCGAACTCGATCACCGCGGTGGACGGCGCGTCGCGGCCGAACATCATCGCGAAGGAATTCGCGTAGCAATAGGGGCCGGAGCCGATGTACGGGACATGCGCCATCTCTCGCGTCTCCGAAATTCATCAAGGAGACACGACAAGAGCGGCAAATTTCTCGGAATTGTCAACTTGATGTATTTTCGTCGAGAAATATTCGCGGCGCGGCGAACTGCCGGACGCCCGGATGCGATTTGCCTACCCGGCCGCCTCGACCGCCATTCCGGCGGCCTTCCAGTCGAGAAAGCCGTCGCGCAGCCGGCGGGCGGCGAAGCCGCGGGCGCGCAGGGCGGCGACCGCCTCGACCGACAGGACGCAGTACGGGCCGCGGCAATAGGCGACGACCTCCCGCCCCGGCGGCAACTCGGCCAGCCGGCGCTCCAGCGCCTCGACCGGGATGTTGATCGCGCCCGGCAGGTGGCCGAGCGCGAACTCCTCTTCCGGCCGGACGTCGAGCAGCGTCACCCCGCCCTCGCGCAGCCGCTGCAGCAATTCCTCCCGCAACAGCCCCTCCAGCCGCTCCGGCCGGCTCGCGCTGTCGGCGAGGACGCCGCGGATCTCCGCCCGCCGGTGCTCCGCCTGCCCGCGCAGCGCGGCCAGCAGCGGCACGATCGGGCCGCCGGCCAGCCGGTACAGCACGCGCTTGCCGTCCCGCCGCGATTCGACCAGCCCGGCGCGCCGCAGATGCTGCAGGTGCTGCGAGGCGTTGGCGACGGAAAGGCCGGCGAGCTCGGCCAGGCGCTCCACCGGCCGCTCGCCCTGGCCGATCTGCTCGAGCAGCATCAGGCGATGGGCGTGGCCGAGGGTGCGGGCGAGCTCCGCCAGCTCGGCGAAGAGGCGGGACTGGTCGTCGGTCATTGACAGGACGCTAGCATCGCGCAATCAATCAAGCAAATCATTGAATGTATAGCGATGAGGGCTCGGCGGATGGACGAAGGGCTGGAATTCGGGCTGCGCGCGGTGGCGATCGGGGTCGGCGCCACGGTCGTCGCCGACCTGTGGACGGCGCTGCTGGCGCGGCTGACCGGGGTGCCCGGGCTGGACTGGGCGATGGTCGGCCGCTGGGTCGGGCATTTCCCGCGCGGCCGCTTCCGGCATGACGGCATCGGCCGGGCGACGCCGGTCGCGGGCGAGCGCGCCCTGGGCTGGGCCGTCCATTACGGCACCGGCATCACCTTCGCGGCGCTGCTGCTGGCGATCTGCGGCCTGGGCTGGGCGCGGAACCCGACGCTGCCGCCGGCCCTAGCCTTCGGCCTAGCCACCGTGGCCGCGCCGTTCCTGCTGATGCAGCCGGCGCTGGGAGCCGGCATCGCGGCCTCGAAGACGCCGAACCCGGCCACGGCGAGGCTGCGGAGCCTGCTGACCCATGCGGTGTTCGGTGTCGGCCTCTACCTCGCTGCCCGGCTCACGGCGACGTTGATCGAGGCTTAAGCCGTCATCCTCATCGCGGGCCGCGGGCGAGCGAGCCTTGCTCCTCGATCTCCGCCACCTTCAGCAGGTACTTGCCATAGCCGCTCTTCTCCAGCTTGCGGCCCTGGGCGATGAGCTGCTCGCGGTCGATGAAGCCCTTGAGATAGGCGATCTCCTCCGGGCAGGCGACGCGCAGGCCCTGGCGGCGCTCCAGCGTCTGTACGTAGCTGGCGGCCTCCAGCAGGCTGTCATGCGTGCCCATGTCGAACCAGGCGAAGCCGCGGCCCATCCGCTCGACATGCAGCCGGCCGCGCTCGAGATAAACGCGGTTGACGTCGGTGATCTCGAGCTCGCCGCGGGCGGACGGCTTCAGGTTCGCGGCGATCTCGACCACGTCGGCATCGTAGAAGTAGAGGCCGGTGACCGCCCAGTTGGAGGTCGGGTTGCGCGGCTTCTCCTCGATCGCCGCCGCCCGGCCGTCGGCCCCGAAATTGACCACGCCGTAGCGCTCAGGGTCGTCGACATGATAGGCGAAGACCGAGGCTCCCGACGGCTGCGCGGCGGCCGAGGCCAGCAGCTCCGGCAGGCCGTGGCCGTGATAGATGTTGTCGCCGAGGATCAGGGCCGACGGGCCGCCGGCGACGAAATCGGCGCCGATGATGTAGGCCTGGGCCAGCCCGTCCGGACTCGGCTGCACCGCGTATTCGAACGCCATGCCCCATTGCGAGCCGTCACCGAGCAGCCGTTGGAACTGCGGCATGTCGTGCGGGGTGGAGATGACCAGCACCTCGCGGATCCCGGCCAGCATCAGCACGCTGAGCGAGTAGTAGATCATCGGCTTGTCATAGACCGGCATCAGCTGCTTGGAGGTCGCGAGCGTCAGCGGGTGCAGCCGGGTGCCGCTGCCGCCGGCCAGGATGATGCCTTTCATGAGACGGGACTCCGGGGCTGGAAGATAATGGCGGGCCTCGCCTGCATGTCTGGCCGGACCGGATCGGTCAACTACCGAACGGAAATATCGCTCACCATGGAAGACTGTGCCAACGGCCGCTGCCGACCATTTTGGCACAGAATCAGGATTCGTTCCTTCGTCGCTTCCGCAAATCGCCGGAACGTAAAGGCATCGATATGCCGCTTCGCTTCGCGATCGAACTCCCGGAGTGACATTCGGCCGCGGTCGAGGCGCAGATGCGCCTGCCCGGGCGCCTCGAGGGCAGCAGCCGCTCCGTTCACCACGTCGAGCAGGGCTTCGCCGAGTTCGTCGACGTCGCCCGCTGCGACCAGTCGCCCCAGACCGCCAACCACATTGGGCAGATTGTGCGCCGCGTAGCCGACGGGAATGCAGCCGGCCCTCAGCGCCTCCACCACGGTCTTGCAAAAACCCTCGTGATACGAAGGAATCGCGAAGACATGCGACGACAGGTAGAGGCCGTACAGGGCCTCGTCATCGACAGTTCCGAGCAATTCCACGGACAGATCATCCCCGAGCGCCGCGATCTCCGCCCTAACGGCGGCAATATAGGCTTGGCTGGAGAAACGCTCGTTGCCGACAATCCGAATGCGCGCCGGCACGCGAAGCCGGTGGCGGATCCGTGCCGCCCCTCTGACCAGGTCGAGCACGCCTTTGGAGGGCACCAGCCGTCCCACGAAGAGAATCTCTATGGGCGTCGCCCGCTTGCCTTCCAGATCCACCAGCTCCGGCATGTCCACCGCCAGAGGGATGGTGTAAAGGCGCGATTGAGCAAGGCCCCGATCGATCAACTCCTGCGCATTGACGGGGCTGACCGGCCATACCTCGTCCGCGCATCCAAGATTAGACACCTGTCGGAAGGAGCGCTCGATGGTTGGTCGATCCGCCGCAGGGACGATCTCGATAGGCGTTATATTGTGGAAAAAGACGGCCTGGGCGGCGCGGCCGTTGCCCACCAGCAGGGCATCGATCAACTCGGCATAGATGCCAAAGTGATAGATGAGCATGTCGGCGTGGAGGAAGGCCGGGTCGAGCAGCATATCCGCCACCCCGCCCTGGACGATGCGCGCGGCAATCTCCGGGAAATCGTTGCACCAGGTCAGCAGGACAACGTCGAAGCGCGGATCGTCCATCAAAGCACGATATGTGTCCACCGCAGCGGCAGAGATGGCATCATGCTTGACGACAATCGGGCATATGATCGTAACGCGCAGGGGCATATCCGAGGTGCGCCCGCCCGTCGGAGGAACGAGACCGGAAATCATATCTGTGTCATCACCACCGGTCGATGCGCTTCGGAGATCTCTTTCCTATGAGCCTCGGCGGCCCGGTCCAGACACTCGACGATGTCTCGGGCCATCCGTTCTGCCGTGAATAACGCCTCATACCGGGCACGGGCCACTGCTCCTAGACGGTCCCGCAATGCCGAGTCAGTCACCAAGCGCTCAATGCATTCCGCCAGAGATGTACGGTCCCCGGGCTCGGCCAGCAGGCCGCTGACACCGTCCTCCACCACCTCCACCATCCCGCCGGCGCGACAGCCGATGACAGGCTTGCCGAACATCATCCCTTCGACCAGCATCAGGCCGAAGGATTCAAAGCGGGAAGGCGCGACGAGCAGGTCGCAGCTTCGGTAAAAGCCGCGCAACCGTCCGTCGCTGACCTCACCGTGGAACACGACACGATCCCGGATCGCGTCGATGCCCGGATCGGCTTCAAAAGCGGCCCGCCACGTCATGCCGTCCGGGCGGCGAATGGTGTCGTTGCCGACGATGTCGAGATGAGCATGCGGGTATTTCGACAGCACGGATCTCGCGACATCAAGGAGTACATCGATACCCTTGCGAGCCTCCAGGCGCCCGACGAACAGCATGCGGCACGTTCCGGGGGCCAGATCGGGCGGGCTTTCGACCGGTAGATCACTCCAGTCTTCAAGTCCATGAGGGACCAGCGACAAACGTTCCGGCTCGAACGTGAAGCCGTAGCCCTCCTGGATCTGCCGGACGATGGCGATGCTGTTGGCAAGAATGCGATCGGAGTGCTGCAAAACATGGCGTTCCAACACCAGCATCGGCTGGCCGAAATCACGCATGTATTCGGCGTTTTCGGCGAACTCTCGATGACTTTCCAGCCAAGAGCGTAATGTCGTGTGCAAGCTGGTGCAGACGGGAAAGCGACCATCAACGATCGGGCCGATGGATTCGCAATCCCAGGTAGGAGCGACAACGGCGGAGACAGGGCGCTTCCCGTCGATGGTCGCGACCGCCTGCGTCATGGTCGACGACGCAGCCCAGATAGGCGCGGGAACGACGAGCCCGGCAGGCAGTGGCGGAGCCTGCTCCGGGCGCGCCAGCAGCCGGTGAACCCAGACCCCGCTCTCGAAATCCACGCGATCGTGACCCTCACCGCTTGTGAGAACATGGACGTGATGCCCGAACGCCGCGATGCTGCGAGCCGCCTGATGGACATACCGACCAATCCCCCCGGTGCGTCCCGGCGGGTATTCCTGACTCAAGAAGCAGTAGGTACGCCGCCCCCCTTCCGGGTTGGGACGAGGATATTCGAGGTAGTCCGACGTATATTGGTTGAGCGTCTCCTCGCGCAGCAACCGGCGCTGGCCGCTCAGACCGCGGGACAGGCCTACCTTCCACGCCCGTTCGCAATCCCGGCGGAAGCCGGCTAGGTCCTCCGCACCGAGCGTTCCTTGCTCAATGTGCCACGCGATGTCCCTGGCATGCTCATCGATAAACGCCACGGCGTCTCGGATCGCCTCGTCGAGATCGTGATGAGCATGATTATTCGCAAGAGAAAAATAGATCTTATTCTTGATCACGGCATAGCGATGCCGTGTCACCCGATGCTCGTTCCGAATAGCACTCGGAAGAAACTTGTGATGGACGAGCGCCGCAGGCAGTTGACGAACCTGCCAGCCGGCATCGATCAAGCGGCAACAGAGGTCGGTTTCGTCGAGATAAAATTCGTATTCTTCGTCGAAGCCGCCGATCTCCAGCAGAACAGAACGGCGAAAGGCGCTGTTGGTACCCTGAACATAAGGAAAGTTGTACGATAGTGGAAAGTTGTATTCATCCGCCGGGGTCTTGCGTGTCCAGTCCGCACGGGCCAGACGGTCCGCGCTCGAATAGAGATACTGCGGCGAGGCGCCCGTGTGGTCGTAGACGACCCCTCCAGCCCCCCCGACCGCAGCGTCACGAAAGGCGACCTCCAGATCCCGCAGCCATTCAGGCTCGGCCAATCCATCGTCGTCGATGAAAGCAACAATATCGCCCGAGGCCATGGCGATCCCGATATTGCGCGAGACCGACAGGTTCCGTTCCGGATTGGCGGCAACCTTGATCGCACCGCGATAACCGCTCAAGACGACGTCGGTGCCGTCCTGCGTCGGTCCATGGACCACACAGACCTCAAACAACGGGTAGTCGACATAGCGAAGGCAATCCAAGGTGTTGCGCAGGGCGTCGGCGCGCCCATCCGTGCAGATGACGACGGAGAAGCGCGGCGTCTTGCCGGCCTGCTTCTCATCCCGAGCCCGCCTAAGCTCCATTGTAGGAAATCGCCTCCACGGTCACGCCAAGGGCCCGGGCATCCGGACCGCCACCAACTTCACGAGGAACTCGCATTTCGGATCCAATATGAAGGACCCGATTCGATCCATGCAACGGAATTGTAAAATTTCGGTGCTCCCCAGGCTGGAAGTTGTGGCGCGCCTTATAACTCCCACAATACAGATTCATTTCAAGCGATACGGGAAGATAATTGGCAGCATGAACCGTCGCGCTCTGCCATTCATTGGACTGGTCCAAGGTCAAGCGGCTGGCCCATTGAGCAAAGCGGCGCTTCGTCGCCGGGTCCAGGATCCAGGTCTCTTCCTCATCCGCAGGCAACATGGTCTTGTCCAGTTCGACACGACCGTCATGCCTTGTGCAGTGATAGAGGAGGCCGAGCAGGCCCAAATTCGGCGTCACCTCCTTCTGCACCAGAAAACCCGACCGGAGCAGAAGGCGGATGAAATAGCTCTCCTGAAATCCCAGTTCCATCCAGCCGAAACGGCGAACGGCCCAGAGAGCATGGCCATCCCGGCGCAGCCCCCACGGAACGGGAAAGGACGGATCGATCGGCTCTCCACACAGGACCAGCCGGCCGCCCGGGCGCAGCAGGTCTCGTATGCTCTCGACGACGGCACCGTGCTCGAGCGCGTGATGAAAGGCTTCAAAGAAGATCACACCATCGAATTTCGACCCCTCGTCGGGATTGCACCCGAAATGCCCCTCCCATATGTCGAGATGGTTGCCCAACGCCTTTGCCTGTCGGCGCGCAATCTCAAGAAACTTCGGCTCGATATCGACGCATGTGACCGCGTAGCCCGCTCGCGCCAGAGCCGCGGAAACATGCCCCCAACCGACGCCATACTCGATGACGCGGCTGCCCGAAGGGAGCGCAAGGTTCCGCAATATGTTTCCCACCCCCATCATGTAGGATCCAATGAAGCTTGGATCTTTCGTAGAGAAGGGGAAATAGTCGGGAAACGGCAGTTCCCGAGATACGTTGGGGTCCAGTTCAGCCTTTTCCGGATCGTAGAGATCCTGGTTCGCGATGCGCCTGTATGTCCCGAGAACCCAGTCGCGATAAGAATCGGTGAACGGATCTGCTGAGCCGGGAGCCTCGAACTCCATGGCAAAAGAGCCGAGAAGCCGGATGGCTGCCGCATAGTCGGTCTGCATCAACTCGTCGGCACGACTGAGCGTCTCATCCAGCTTTTCATAGCTGTCGGTCGACTGCATCGATTTCCTCGGCTATGCGCGAACGGCCTGAATCTCGAATTCAAAGCACTTTCCGTTCGGCCGCCCCTTGACCGGGACGACCACATCGCGGAAGCCGGCCTCCTGCAGCAAGGTCGACAGGCTTGCAGGGGTAAACATGTTGAAGTGGAAATCGCCCTCGTAATCCTGGGCCCCGAACAGGACTTCCCGGAAGTCCTCGAAGGCATAGGTCCCGGCGGCGGCACCGGCCAGCATCGCCTCGCCGTCCGGGACAATCGCCCGAAACGTGCCGCCTTCGACGAGCAGGTCCCGCCAATAGGGCAGCAGGCGACGCCGAACCTCCTCCTGCGGAAAATGCTCCATCAGATGGGCGGAGAAGATCTCGTTGATGCTGCGCGGCTCCACCGGGATATCCGCAACATCGGCGACAATGTCGACGCCTGGCAGGTCCCGCATATCGACATTGATGTAGCCATCCAGGGGAATGTGCCCGCAGCCGATGTTCAGCCGGACATGACCGGCGCGACGCTGCTCGTCGATAAGAGGCTGGTTGATGATCCGGCCCGCAGGCTTGGCGTCGCTGCGCTTGGTGGCCGCGCCGCCATAAGCCATCTCGAACATGATCTCACGGCGGACGAATTCGATCCGCTCCCAGAGCTTTTCGATGCTGCCATCCGCCCTCTGAACGAAACTTCGCAGATCGGCGCGCATCGACTCGCCGCTCTGAGCCAGTTCCGTCCGGACCTCCTGAGCCAGTTCCGTCCGGACATCCTCAAGGCCGCGCGAGGCATTTGTCGTCGCCGCTTCGTGAAGTTCCCGCAGTTCGTTGAGCTCCCTACGGGTCCTGGACAATTCGTGTCCGAACGCCCCGACCGTCGATACGGCATTGAGGAAGGCAGGGACGTGTTGACGCCAGCCGGCCTCGAGCCGATCCACGCGCTCCTGCACCGATCCAAGTCGCGGCTCTATCTGCCTCGAGATGCGCTTCCAGATCGGCCGCTCGATACGCCGTCTCAGAGATCTCAACAATCCCACGCAACGCCCCTTTCCGATCTGCTCAATCGGCTGTTATGGGCTGGGGTTGTGCCAGATAATGCTGGCCAACTCAATTGGCGGTGCCGCTCGGGACGGCACCGCGCAAATATCTGTGGCCAGCGCCAGCAGTTCCGCGAACCCTATCGCGAGGGCCGTGCCATGGCGGACACAGAAACAACGGGCGCCGCCCCCTGCCCTCCCTCGGGTCCGATGGAGGCAGTCAGCGCCTGCCAGATCCCTTCCGCCACATCGGACCAGCGGCGCAGATCCTCCCGGCGGATCCGCCGTGCCATCGCCTCGCGGTGATCGTCATCCGTGATCAGCTTGAGGCACGCGTCCAGGATGGATCTCGGATCATAGGGATCCGCGTATTCGACCAGTGGCCCGCCGACTTCGGGCATCGAACTCACATTCGAGGCGACGACGGGGCGCCCGAACCAGAGGCTCTCGCCGATGGGCAGGCCCCAGCCCTCGTAATAGCTCACGCAGACCGAAAACAGGCAGCGCTTGTAGAGGTAGGCCAACTCGAAGTCATCCGGCCGATCAACGATCCGTATGTAGCCGTTCAGGCTGCCGGTACCCTGCAGGAAATCGTCGAAGGGCCCCTTGAGCCAGCCGTGCTTTCCGGCGAAGACCAGCCGTGGCGTGTCGAAGCCCAGGCGCCGATGGACCTCCTGCCAGACTGTCGCCAGCGTCCACACGTTCTTGCGCGATTCGATCGTACCGACGACCAGGACATACGACAGTTGGGCCGCATTCAGCACGTCGGCGCGAAGGCGACGCCCATTGAAGCCGTGCCGTTCCGGATCGAAGAATTTGGCCGGCGCCTGCCCCCCTTCGCGATTACGGCTCTCCGGCAGCAGGAATTCGTGCGCGAGTGGAACGACCCGGATCGGCGTGGCGCGCTCGGTATACGTCCGCATGAAGCGCTCGAGATCCCGCCGGGTGGCCTCGGAATTCACCAGGAACAGATCGACAAGACCGCTCATCCGGCTGATCCAGTCCGAGAACTGTTCCGGTACGTTGTCGACCACATGCTCCGGGCAGGCCAAAGGAATCAGGTCATGCACGAAGAGCGAGACCTCGATCCCGACCTTCCTCTTGGCCTCCGTCAGGGCATCCACGTATTTCCGGAACAGATCGCCCCATGTGGCGCCTGTTATGAACACACGGTCTCCCGTCTCGAAGGAGACCTCAAACGCGTTTGCCGGTTTCGCTTCGAACCTGCGACTGCGTTTTTGAATGATCTTGAGGCGCTCGAACGTACGCCCATGGTCCAGCGCGTTGCGCAGGCGAAGACGCCAGCCATGGAAGGCGCGCTTGAGCGAACTCTTGTAACGCTTCTTCAAATGGTCCCGAAGTCTGCGAACGCCGGCGGCGCGATAGTCGATGCAGAAGTGCCGGCAAAATTCCGCCTGGTCGTAGACGTAGGACGCATCGAACGGTTCGGCCGAAAACCAAAGCATCCGCCTGAACAGCGGATGATAGCAGATCAGGCGCAGATTCTCGCCGCCCTGGACCTGGGACAGATATTTTATGATCTCGATCGAGACTCGCTGGATACCGCTGAGCCGGTCGTTCGAGCGCGCGAATTCCACGACGTCGCTGACATCGAAATAGATCACGTTTTCAGCGCTCAAGAGTCACCTGCGCAGCGTTTCGCCGATACCCCGGCCATTGCGTCCACCACTGTTTGCTCCATCGGAGGCCTGGCCCTTCGTCACGACGCCATGCCCACCAGCGGCTCCAACTGCGTCACCGACGGTGCCTCAGGAGCTGTCATGGCGCCGTACATCTCCTCGGCCACATCGCGCCAGCGTCTCAGCCTGGCCTTCTCGATCGTCTGCTCCCGGCTTCTGACATAGCCTTCCTCGCCCAAGGCCCGCATCAGCACGCGGCGCAGATCCTCCGGATCCCGCGGATCGACATACTCGGCCAGATCACCGCCGACCTGCGGCATCGAGGAGGTCTTCGAGGCGATGCAGAGCTTGCCGAACCACAGGCTCTCGCCGATCGGCAGGCCCCAGCCTTCGTAAAGACTTGGGAATACAGTGAACAGGCAGTGCCGGTAGAGGAAAGCCAGTTCGGCATCCGTCGGCGTCTTGGCCACTACGACCGAGCCGCCCAGATTGTCGGTCTTCGCCAACAGGTCGAACAGATCCTCCGTCCGCCAGCCGCGCTGGCCGGCCAGGACCAGGCGGGGCAGTTGCGGGCCCAGTTCCGTCCGCAGCCGGTCCCAGGCCTGAATCAGGGCATAGGCATTCTTGCGCACTTCGATCGTGCCGACGCAGAGCACGAACGGCGCCTCCGCGATCGCACGTATGGCCGGCCCCGCCGCGGCATCGTCGGCAACATCGCCGGCGAACTCATGGGCCAGCGGCGTGACCCGGCTCGGGATGCCCCGCCCGGCGGCCGGTAGGACCTCCCGCAGATCCGCCTCGGTCTGGTCCGACACGCACAGGAAGCCGGACACGTAGTCCGGCACGCGTTCGAGGAAGCGCCGGAATTCGGCCTCATGACCCGGCTTCGCCAACTCCGGCAGCTTCACCGGGATGACGTCGTGAATCATCTGGATCACCGCGTTGCCCGCCGCCTTCCGGCTGGCGAGAAAGGCGATGTACGGGTCGTTGCGGAGCGTCGGCACCGGCACGAAGATCCGGTCGGACGGCATAAGCGTCGGCCGTGACAGGCGCCGACCGAAGCCGGACGCAGCCCCCAACCGCCAGCGCAGCAGGCCGAGCTTCGACGCCAGCCGGCGCAATGGTGCCCGACTCGCTTCCCCCGCATCATAGGGAATCGCCATGTCGCGGACGAACTCGGCATGCCGAGCTTCGAAGCTGTACTCCGGACCGAGGAAGGACAGGTCGATCTCGACCGCCTGCCGTAGCTTTGGATGCCAGGCGATGCCGCGGATCGCCTCCGCCCCGTGCGTCGCCACCAGATGGCCCACCACCCGCAGCACCACGCGCTGCACGCCGGTCACGGTGGTGTGACCGCGAGCATGCGCCAGGATCGGCGTCATGTCGCAGAACAGACGCGGCGGCCGTTCACCCGCCGCTGGGGCCTGAGCCCCCATCCTACCCCGCCACCGCCACCGCGGGTGGCGCTCCCGCCTCGGCCTGATCGTCCTCGGCCGTCTGCATCAGCCACAGCCGGGCATAGAGGCCGCCGCGCTTCAGCAGCTCGGCATGGCTGCCCGTCTCCACTACCTGGCCCTGGTCCATGACATAGATCAGGTCGGCGCCGCGCACGGTCGAGAGCCGGTGCGCAATCATCAGCGTCGTACGGCCGACCATCAACCGGGTCAGCGCATCCTGCACCTGGCGCTCGCTTTCGGTATCCAGCGCCGAGGTGGCTTCGTCGAGCAGCAGGATCGGCGCATTCTTCAGCATGGCGCGCGCGATCGATAGCCGCTGCCGCTGTCCGCCGGAGAGACGTACGCCGTGCTCGCCGATCTGGGTGTCGTAACCCTGAGGCAGGCTGAGGATGAAATCATGCGCCGCCGCACCGCGCGCCGCCGCCTCGATCTCCTCCTGGCTCGCCCCCGGCCGGGCATAGGCGATGTTGTCGCGCACCGTGGCGTCGAACAGCGTCGTCTCCTGGCTGACCAGGCCGATCTGCTCGCGCAGCGAATGCTGGGTGACTTCGCGGATGTCGTGGCCATCGATCCGGACCGCGCCTTCGGTCGGGTCGTAGAAGCGCGGAATCAGGTTCAGCAGCGTCGACTTGCCGGCGCCGGACGGGCCGACCAGCGCCACCGTCTTGCCGGCCGGGATCTCGATCGAGATGCCGCGCAGCGCCGGAATCGCCGGACCGTAGGAGAAGTGCACGTCCTCGAGCCGGATCGCCCCGGTCACCCGGTCCAGCACCGCGGCGCCGGGACGGTCGGTGATGGTCGGCTGCTTGTCGATCATGGCGAAGATCCCCTCGGCCGCGGTCATCCCCTGCTGCACCGAGCCCCAGGTGTTCACGATCCGCTTCAGAGGGTCGTAGGTCGAGATCAGCGCGAAGATGAAGGCGGTGAACTCGCCGGTGGTGCGGTTGCCGCTGATCACCTGCGACCCGCCGTAGAAGATCACGCCGGCAATGGCGATGCCCGACAGCACCTCCATGAAGGGTGTGTTGTAAGACTTGATCCGCGTCATCCGCTGCGACAGACGCGAGACCGCCTGGACGAAGGTCTCGGTCGCCTTGATCGTGCGATGTTCGGCGTTGTAGGCCTTGACGTGGCGGATGCCCTGAAACACCTGGGTCAGGTAGCTGGTCAGCTCACCCATGCCGAATTGCGACTTTCGGGTCACCTTGCGCAGATCACGGCCCACCTTGATCACCGGAATGGCCGATAGCGGGAAGGTGATGGACGCGACCAGGGCCAGCCGCCAGTCCATGTAGAACATCGCCACCAGCAGGCCGACCAGAGTGGTGGCGTCGCGCCCGATCGACGCGGCGCTGGTCGAGACCGCGCCCATCACCGCCTGGACGTTGTAAATGAACTGGCTGACCAGATGGCCGGATGCGGTGGCATGGAAGCTGGCCAGATCGTCCCAGATCTTCCGGCTGAACATGCGCATCTGCAGCTCAGCGACGATCCGCCGCCCGATGCTGTTCATCACCACGGTGAAGCCGTAAGTCGACGCGCCTCGCGCGAAGAAGATGACCACGACGGCGATCGAGATCGGCATCAGCAACTCGGCATTCTTCTCGGTGAAGATACCGTCGAGAGTGTGCTGCAGGGCATAGGGAATCGCCGAGGTCGCGGCGGCGGTTGCGGCGAGGCACAGGAAGGCCATCACGAAACGCCAGAAATGGCCCTTCATGTGCTCGCGCAGCATCCGCTTCGCGATCTGCCAATCCGTCATCTGGCCGGTCCGCGGTCCGATGGCCGCCTGCGATCTCTTGCTCATGGGGTGCTCATATAGCGCCGTCCGGCCGATCCGCCAAATGACAGTCGTGTCAGGTGCGGAATGCAAACAGGGCGCCACGGCCGGCCCCAGCCGTCTGGTGCGGCTGCGGCGGGCGGGCGCCCTGTGCTGTCCCGGAGTCGCGGCCGGCCTTGATACGGGCGGCTGCGCCTCGGCTCTGAAAGGCTCAGCGGCGGAAGGTGCCGCGGGCAATGGCGTCGAAATCGCCCGGGCCGATGCCCAGCTCGTCCATCTCGCGCCGGTCAAGCATCAGCAGCTCGCTGTAGACCCGCTTGTACTCGCGGCGCTCGGCGACGCGGCGGGCGACGGCCGCGCGGAGGCGGGCGATGGCGCCGGCGGGACGGGTGGTGGCGGGAGCGAAGTCCAGAACGTCGATATGCATACTTACCTCATCTGCCGGCGAGACCGGCCTCTCTGTGTTCCCCTTGTACACCCTTAATGTAGGACGTCTGCGCCGGGCCAGGATCCGACTTTTTGCAGTGCAGCAATGGTAAGCATGCATGACATGAAGCTGACACGATCGGTCCCGACCGGCCACCAAGTAGGGCAGATTTTAGATGTGAAATTCAGAGATCCACAGACCGCATGGCGCAGTTTGTTGACCTTCCCGGAGTCGCGCTATATCTAGGAGGCAACGGACCGGCCCACCGCATACGGGCCCGCGGCGATTTGATGGGAAGCAGCTTGCGCCCGCGTTACCAACCGCTAAAGCGCCACGATGCAGGTCGTGGTTCCCTCGGCGAGACGAGGCAGGACACGACGATGACCAGGACGGCCCTTCACAGCCCTTTCGCGCACCGGACGCTTGCCACAGGGCGGGCGTCCGCGGCGTCGATGCGCTGTCGCCGCGCCTGATCCGGGTTCTCGCCCGCGGCGGCCCTGCCCCGCCGGCCGGCCCTGTCCCGCCCCGCACCGTTCCACTGCTCCGGCACCGTCCATGATCCGCCTCGAGTCCATCTCCAAGACCTTCACCCGCGCCGGCCAGGCCCAGGTGACGGCGCTGGCCGACGTCTCGCTGACCATCGAGCGCGGCGAGATCTTCGGCGTGATCGGGCCCAGCGGCGCCGGCAAGTCGACGCTGATCCGCCTGATCAACCTGCTGGAGCGGCCGACCACCGGCACCGTCACCGTCGACGGCACCGAGCTGACGGCCCTGCCGGAGACGGCCCTGCGCGCCGAGCGGCGGAAGATTGGCATGATCTTCCAGCACTTCGCCCTGCTCTCCTCCCGCACCGTGTTCGACAACGTCGCCCTGCCGCTGGAGCTGGCCGGCCTCGACCGCCGCAGCATCGCGGCGCGGGTCGACCGGCTGCTGGAG
>NZ_JBCNNF010000113.1:0-17396 GCF_039594555.1 Inquilinus sp. | reverse complement strand
CATTTGCCGCCGCATGATCGTGCAGCCCGCCGCCGGCGCGGCGCAGCGCCTCGGCCAGGGCCGGCACCAGCCAGCGATTATCGACCTGATGATCGGCCGGGCTGTGCACGGCGGCGGCCAGGCCCGGCCGCAGCATCGGCTCGCGCTTCAGCAGCTCGGCGCCGGTCAGCCAGCGCAGCTCGACGCCCAGCTTGCTCTGATAGTCGGCGGAGAAGCGCAGGTCGGCCGCGTCGTCGCGGGTCAGGGCCACGGCCAGCGTGCCCTCGTCGCGATAGCCGATCGGCAGGCCGGACGTGGCCTCGACCTCGCGGGCGAAGCTTGGCCACATCTCTTGCGCATGCCGGCACAGGCCGAACAGCGCCTCCTCCCCCGGCTCGGCCTCGAGCCCGGCGGCGAGCATGCCGGCGGCGGCCCAGCTGGCCTCGCGCCCGACCGGCCCGCGGTCGTAGACATCGACAGGGCAGCCGGCGCGGGCCAGGCGCCAGCCGATGGCCAGGCCGTTGACCCCGGCGCCGATGATCGCAACGCGCGGCCTTGCCCCACGCAACGGCGTCGGGCCGACGGAGTCGGCTCGCAATAAAGACGGAATCGGAATGCCGGTCATCTCAGGCTCCCTCCGCTGGCATGATCCAGGTCAGGTTCGATGGGTATGATCTCAGCCCGCCGTGACGACGGGCACCCCAGCCGATGGCATCATTTCAGTCCCGGAGGCGGGCGGGTTGCAACCCCTTTTTGCTGATGCCTGCTGTCGCGCTCCGTCAGACGCGCTGCACCGGACCGGGATAGGTCGCCAATCTGGCGTCGGCGGTCAGCAGCGTGACGCCCTCGATCGTCGCCTGAGCCACGAGAAGGCGATCGAACGGATCTTTGTGATGATCCGGCAGCCCGATGACGGCCGCGGCATGCGCGCCGGTGATCGCCAATTCCGAATAGCCGTTGTCCAGGAGGCCGCGACGCAGCAGATATGGATTGACCGAGAAATCGGGGCGGCCTAGGCCGGCCTTGATCGCTACCTCCCAGATGCTGACGGCGCTAAAGATCAGCTCATTCGCCGGATCGTCGATCAGCACCGCCGCTGCAGTGGACAACCCGCCGGCCGTCTCGATCGCCCCGCCCGAGACCGCAGCCCAGAGCAGGAGCTGCGTATCCAGCAGATACTTCATTCTTCGCCACTGAACATAGCCGCGATCTCGTCTTCGCCCATACGATCGAAATCGGCGGGAACCGTGATCTGCCCGGCGAGGAAACCGAGGCGCTTGATCTGGCGCGGAGCCGGAGCCTCGATTGCGACCACCTTCACCATCGGCTTGCCGCCCTTGGCGATCACGAAGGACTCGCCCTTGGCCGCCTGCTCGACCAATCGGGAAAGGTGCGTCTTGGCAGCATGGATGTTGTAGGTCTGCATCTTAACTATCCTAGCTTAGTTCACTAAACTTAGTTTACCATGAAGCAATCTCTCCGAGAAGGAGGAGCAGCCTCGCTGCCGTGTCGGCGCCCCTTCGTCTCCGGCGCCCCTGCCCCGCGCGGGCCCGACTTACGGAGGTCACACACGGCGTGTTAAGAAGCGGCCATGACAGAACAGACCAATGACAGCGGCGCAGGGGCGCCGAAAAAAGGGTGGTTCACCCGACTGAAGGAGGGGCTTTCGCGCTCCTCCGCCAAGCTGACCGAAGGCATCAGCAGCATCTTCACCAAGCGCAAGCTGGATGATGCGACGCTGGAGGAGCTGGAGGAGCTGCTAATCCAGGCCGATCTCGGCCCGGCCACCGCCGCCAAGCTGACCGCCGAGCTGGCCCGCACCCGCTTCGGCAAGGAGGTGTCGGGCGACGAGGTGCGGCGCGCCCTGGCCGAGCATGTGGCGCAGATCCTGCGCCCGGTGGCCAGGCCGCTGACCCTGTCCCCCGCGCACAAGCCGCAGGTGGTGCTGGTGGTCGGCGTCAACGGCACCGGCAAGACCACCACCATCGGCAAGCTGGCCAAGCAGTGGCGCGAGGAGGGCCGGTCGGTGATGATCGCGGCCGGCGACACCTTCCGTGCCGCCGCGGTGCACCAGCTGCAGGTGTGGGGTGAGCGCTCCGGCTGCCCGGTGGTCACCGCCAATCCCGGCGCCGACGCCGCCGGCCTGTCCTTCGACGCGCTGACCCGGGCGAAGGCCGAGGGGCGCGACGTGCTGCTGATCGACACCGCCGGCCGGCTGCAGAACAAGGACAATCTGATGGCTGAGCTGGCCAAGATCATCCGCGTTCTGAAGAAGATCGATCCGACCGCGCCGCACAACGTGCTGCTGGTGCTGGACGCCACCACCGGCCAGAACGCGCACAGCCAGGTCGAGGTGTTCCGCGAACTGGTCTCGGTCACCGGGCTGATCCTGACCAAGCTGGACGGCAGCGCCCGCGGCGGCGTGCTGGTGGCGCTGGCCGAGCGCTTCGGCCTGCCGGTGCACGCCATCGGCGTCGGCGAGAGCATCGACGACCTGCGGCCGTTCGACCCCGACCAGTTCGGCCGGTCGCTGATGGGAGTCGAGGCATGAGCAAGACCTCCCAGAAATTCGCCCCCGAGCAGTTCCGCGATGCCGCCGAGGCGGTGGCCCGGCTGCATGCGATCTACGACGCCAACACCGGCCTGCTGCGCGACGCCTTCCGCGCCTATTCCCGCGGCGAGGAGCCGGCCAGCCGGGTGCGCGCCTGCTATCCGTACCTGTCGGTCCGGGTCGAGGATTTCAGCCGGGCCGACACCCGCCTGTCCTACGGCTTCGTCGACCGGCCAGGCACCTTCAAGACCACGATCACGCGGCCGTCGCTGTTCCACCGCTACCTGACCGAGCAGATCGGCCAGATCATCCAGAACCACCATGTGCCGGTCGAGGTCGGGGTCAGCGACACGCCGATCCCGATCCACTTCGCCTTCCCCGACGGCATGCATGTCGAGGGCGACCTGACCCGCGAGCGCATGCTGCACATGCGCGCGGTGTTCGACCTGCCGGACCTGGCGATGATGGATGACAGCATCGTCAACGGCACCGCCCTGATCCCGCCGGATGAGCCGCACCCGCTGGCCCTGTTCACCGCGCCGCGGGCGGACTACTCGCTGTTCCGGCTGAAGCACTACACCGCCACCGGCTGCGAGCATTTCCAGAACTTCGTCCTGTTCACGAACTACCAGTTCTACATCGACGAGTTCATCCGCCTCGCCTACGGGCTGATGCAGGGCGACGGCGGCGGCTACGACGCCTTCGTCGAGCCGGGCGACCGCATCACCCTGCCCGGCGGCCGGGCCCGCGGTACCCCGGCGGCGCGGCTGCCGCAGATGCCGGCCTATCACCTGACCCGGCCGGACCATTCCGGCATCACCATGGTCAACATCGGCGTCGGCCCGTCCAACGCCAAGACCATCACCGACCACATCGCGGTGCTGCGGCCGCATGCCTGGATCATGCTGGGCCATTGCGCCGGCCTGCGGAACACCCAGAAGCTGGGCGACTACGTCCTGGCCCATGGCTATGTCCGCGAGGACCACGTGCTGGACGCCGACCTGCCGGTCTGGGTGCCGGTGCCGGCGCTGGCCGAGATCCAGGTGGCGCTGGAGCGCGCGGTCGGCGAGATCACCGGCCTCAGCGGCTACGGGCTGAAGAGCGTGATGCGCACCGGCACGGTGGCCACCATCGACAACCGCAACTGGGAGCTGCGCGACTATCGCGAGCCGGTGCAGCGCTTCAGCCAGAGCCGCGCCATCGCGCTGGACATGGAGAGCGCGACCATCGCCGCCAATGGCTTCCGCTTCCGGGTGCCCTACGGCACGCTGCTCTGCGTCTCCGACAAGCCGCTGCATGGCGAGCTGAAGCTGCCGGGCATGGCCGACGCCTTCTACAAGCAGCAGGTCGGCCAGCACCTGCAGATCGGCATCCGCGCTATGGAGCGGCTGCGCGAGCTGGGGCTGGAGCAGCTGCACAGCCGCAAGCTGCGCAGCTTCGCCGAAGTGGCCTTCCAGTAGGCCCATGCCGGAGAACACCCTTCCCCGGATGGACCGGCCCCGCATCGGGGTCGGCGCCGTGGTCTGGCGCGACGACCGGCTGCTGCTGATCCAGCGCGGCAAGGCGCCCCAGGCCGGGCAGTGGAGCATCCCCGGCGGCAGCCAGGAGCTGGGCGAGACCCTGTTCGAGGCGGCGCTGCGCGAGACCCGCGAGGAGGCCGGGATCGAGGCCGAGGCGCTGGGCATCGTCACCGCGGTCGATTCGATCCACCGCCACGCCGAGGGCGGGGTCGAGTGGCACTACACCATCATCGATGTCGAGGCCGAGTGGCGGTCCGGCGAGCCTGTGGCCGGCGACGACGCCGCCGCGGCGCGCTGGGCGACGCTGGAGGAGGCCGACGCGCTGATCGAGTGGCCGGAGCTGCGGCGGGTGCTGCACCTGTCGGCCCGGCAGCGGTCGCAGCGCCGGCGCACACCCGGCCCGGTGCGGCTGAAGCCGCGGCCGGACCTGATGCGGCTGATGCGCACGCCGCTGGGCCGGCTGGTGGCGCGGCCCTGGTTCGACGGCATGTCGCTGGCGCTGCTGCGCGGCTGGTTCCTGCCGGCATCGCGCAGCCTGGCCGCGGCGATCATCGCCGACGGCGACCTGCACCGCTTCTGCGCCGAGCTGCCGATCGCGCCCGACACCCTGGGCAAGCGGCCGCTGTGGCTGGGCCGCACCCTGCGCGACGTCGCCCGCCTGGCCGAGCAGCACCGCCAGGCCGAGGCGGAGTGGCAGCGTCTGCTGTTCTCCACCACCGCGCCTTTGGCCGATGTGGTGGCGGCGGAGGAGGCGCGGCTGGACGCGGCCTCGGCCCTGACCACCAGCCGGCTGCGCTTCGCCCTGTTCGGCAACAACCGCAAGATCCCGGCCTGCCGCTGGGTGATCCCGACCGAGGACGAGGTCGAGGCCCGGCACGGCGCCCGGCTGGCTGATCCCGCCAACGCCTACCGCCTGCCCGAGGAACTGCCGGTCGTCGAGGAGACGCGACGGCTGCCGAGCGAGCTGGGCACCGACCACTGGCTGACCTTCCCGACGCCCGACCCGGCGGTGGAGGCCCCGTGCTGGGCCCGCGTCTTCACCCCGGCCGACGCCGTCGACCCGCCGACGGTGATCCATCTGCACGGCATCTGCATGGAGCCGGACCATCTGCGCGGGCCGCTGAGCGAGATCGAATCCCTGGTCCGCCGCGGCCTGCGCGTGGTGCTGGTCGAGGCGCCGTGGCACGGCCGACGCAAGCGCCCCGGCACCTATGCCGGCGAACCGATGGTGGCGTCGACCCCGCTCGGCGCGCTGGACCACCTGTCGGCGGCGGTGCGCGAACTGGGCATCCTGACCCGCTGGGCCCGGCAGACCAGCCGCGGTTCCGTGGGGTGGAGCGGCATCAGCTTCGGCGCCCTGACCGCGCAGCTGGCCGCCACCCATTGCGGCGCCTGGCCGGCCGCCTGCCGGCCGGACGCCCTGCTGCTGTTCACCACCTCGGAGGGGATCGAGGAGATCGCCCTGGGCGGCGCCATCTCCCGCGCCTTCGGGCTGGACCGCGCGCTGTTGGCAGCAGGCTGGACCGAGGCGGCGCTGAGCCGCTGGCGGCCGCTGACCGACCCGGTGGAGCGGCCGCAGATGGACACCGGCAACGTCTTCATGGTGCTCGGCAGCAAGGACGACGTCACCCCCATCGCCGGCGGCCAGGCGATCGCCAAGCGCTGGGGCGTGCCGGAGGCGCAGCTCCATATCCGGCCGCAGGGCCATTTCTCGGTACCGGCCGGCCTGATGGTCGACGGCGCGCCGATCGCCGATTTCGCGGAAAGGCTGCTGTCGCTGTGAGCCTGCTGATCGTCACCGGCGGCGGCCGCGGCATCGGCGCTGCCATCTGCCGCCGGGCCGCGCGCGATGGCTGGGCCGTCGCCGTCAACTATCGCGCCGATGCCGCCGCGGCCGAGGCCGTGGCCGCGGAGATCACCGCTGCCGGCGGCCGGGCGATCGCGGTGCACGCCGATGCGTCGCGCGAGGACGAGATCCGGGACCTGTTCGACCGGGCCGAGGCCGCCTTCGGACCGGTCCAGGGGCTGGTCAACAACGCCGGCATCACCGGCCGCAACGGCGTGCTGGCCGATCTCGAGGCCGAAACGCTGCGCCAGGTCGTCGACGTCAATCTGGTGGGCCCGATCCTGTGCGCGCGGGAGGCGGTGCGCCGCTTCCGCGCCGCCGGCACCAAGGGCGCGATCGTCAGCCTGTCCTCGACCGCGGCGCAGACCGGCAGCCCGGGCGAATATGTCCACTACGCCGCGACCAAGGGCGCGATCGACAGCTTCACCATCGGCCTGGGGCGCGAGCTGGCGGCCGAGGGCATCCGCGTCAACGCGGTGGCGCCGGGCATGATCCGCACCGGGATCCACGCGCCGGGCCGGCTGGAGCGGGTGACGGGGCGGATCCCCGCCGGCCGGCCGGGCGAGCCGGAGGAGATCGCCGAGGCGGTGGCCTGGCTGCTGTCCGACGCGGCGCGCTACACCACCGCCACGGTGCTGAAGGTGGCGGGCGGCATCTGATCCTGCCTTGCGCCGGCCCGGATTTCGCCGCGCGCCCGCACCAGGATCGGCAGGACATCTGTCCGGCTGCGGCCGGATCTGATACTGGACGACCGAGGGGGATCGCGGCGTGGCGAGGGAGATATGATGATCCGGCGCGGTTTGCTTCCCATGGTGCTGCTGCTCAGCGGCGTCGGCATCCAGGCCGCCCAGGCCAGCGGCGATTTCGGCTGCGGGGTGACCTGGTCGCTGAAACAGGACGATCTCGACGGCTGCAACAACCTGCCCTTCCTCAGCCCCGCCAATGACAGCCGGGTGAATCTGCGCCTGCTGCTGGCCGACCAGGGCCGGGCGCCGATCCCGGACGGCGCGCCGACCGAATATGAGCGCGAGATGGGCTACGCGCTGGTGCCCTTCGGGCTGGAGCGGTTGGGCCCGCCGGAGGAGACGCCGGCGGATGCGCCCGCCGCCGGCGCCGGTAGCGGCGAGGCCGCGGTGGTCGAGACCCAGCCCGCCCCCGATCCCGACCGCGCGGCGCTGGCCGAGCTGGCGCAGAAGATCGGCGTGCCGCCCGACGCCGTGACCTCCGCCGCCGCCGAGAGCAGCGGCAACCTGTTCGCCACCGGCGAGGGCAGCCGCTGCGCCAGCAATGACGATGCCGCCGCCCGCGGCTTCCTGCAGCAGCTGGTGGGCAGCGCCGGCCTGCCGGGGCCGGAGCGGCTGTCGCTGGCCCGCGCCCGCCTGGCCATGCTGGGCGGCTGCAGCTGGGACGACGCACAGAAGGCGAAGCTGGTGCCGGCCGATGTGCAATCGGCGCCGGGCAGGCAGTTCGCCAGCTACCTGCAGGGCGCGGTCGCCTTCTATGCCGGCGACTTCCCGCAGGCGACCGCGGCGTTCAAGGCGCTGGACGGCAGCGACCAGCCCTGGCTGAAGGAGACGGCGCGCTACATGGAGGCGCGCACCCTCTTGAACCAGGCCCAGCAGAACGCCTTCGACGAGATGGGCTATCCCAAGCTGGAGAATGTCGACAAGGCCGTGCTGGCCGAGTCCGAGGCGGCGTTCCAGGACTATCTCCAGGTCTATCCGAACGGCCTCTACACCGCCTCCGCCCGGGGCCTGCTGCGCCGGGTCTACTGGCTGGGCGACGACCCGACCCGCCTGGCCGCCGCCTATGCCACGCTGCTGGGCCAGGCCCCGGCCGACGCCGCCGCGCTCGACACCGTGGTGCAGGAGACTGACAACAAGCTGCTGGTGTCCAAGCGCAGCGCCGACGTCACCGATCCGACGCTGCTGGCGGTGATGGACCTGATGGTGATGCGCGGCAAGGGCGCGGACGCCGATGGCGGCCAGACCTTGAGCCTGGACACGCTGGAGCAGCAGAAGCCGCGCTTCGCCGGCCAGCCGGAGCTGCAGGGCTACCTGGTGGCGGCCTACCAGTTCTACGTCGCCCAGTCGCCGGACGAGACGCTGAAGAGCCTGCCGGACCCGGTGCCGACGGGCGCCATGAGCACCGTCGCCTTCAGCCGCCAGACCCTGCGCGGCTTCGCGCTGGAGGCCAAGGGCGACTGGGCCGGGGCGCAGAGCCTGTGGCTGCAGCTGATCCCGCTGGCGAAGCCGCTGCAGCGCGCCCAGCTGGAACTGGCGCTGGCCATGAACTATGAGCGCAGCGGCAAGCTGGCCGCGGTGTTCGAGGCCGGATCGCCGATCAGGACGCCGGAGATCCGCCGCATCCTGCTGCGCAACCTGGCCGGGCAGGCGCTGCTGCGGCAGCAGGCCAAGGCCACCGATGCGACCGAGGAGGAGCGCGACACCGCCCTGTTCACGCTGCTGTACAAGGACCTGATGCGCGGCCACTACCGCGGTTTCGGCACCGATCTGGCGCTGCTGCCCGACCCGCTGCCGGAGAAGCCGTCGGTGCCCTGGGACCAGTCGCTGACCCTGTTCCACTGGGACGGCGCCACGGCCGAATCCGACTACACCTGCCCGTCAATCCGCGAGATCGCGGCGACGCTGCAGAAGAACCCGGAGAGCCCGGAGGGGCTGAACTGCCTGGGCGAGTTCATCCTGCGCAACGGGCTGGACTCCTACGCGCTGGACACCCAGCCGGACGACAAGCAGCTGGGCGGCACCGCCACCCAGTTCCCGGGCAAGGTGTATTCCCGGCTGGACGGCTACATGCATGTGATGGCGGACAGCAAGGCCGGCCGCAACGACCGCGCCTATGCCCTGTACCGCGCCATCAACTGCTTCGCGCCGAGCCAGAACAATGGCTGCGGCCCGCAGGAGATCCCGCAGAACCAGCGCAAGCAGTGGTTCCAGACGCTGAAGACGCGCTACGGCAACACCGTCTGGGCGAAGAGCCTGAAATACTACTGGTGACGATGCGGCGCCTGGCGCTCCTGGCCGCGGCGCTGCTGCTGGCGGCGACGCCGGCCGGCGCCACGGTCGACGCCGCCCGGCACGACGCCTTCTGGCTGTGGGCCGGGGTGCCGCCGCCCGCGGTGCTGGCCCAGGCGAAGACGCTGTACATCCTGCAGGGCCAGATCGACCCGGCGCCGCGCGGCGCCGGGGGGCCGGCAAGGATGATCGCCCAGGGCATCGCCGTGCCGCGGCTGCGCGAGGGCGAGGTCTGGCTGGCCTATCGCGCCCACACGCTGCGCTGGCCGCCGCAGATCCTGCCCACCATCCTGGCCCAGGCCCGGCGCTGGAAACAGGAAGGCAACCCGGTGGTCGGCATCCAGATCGATTTCGACGCCCGCACCCGCCACCTGCAGGAGTATGCCGCCTTCCTGCGCGAGCTGCGGGCCCAGCTGCCGGCGGACTACCGGCTGAGCATCACCGGGCTGATGGATTGGGGCAGCAACGCCGACCCAGAGGCGATCAACCAGCTGCGGGACGTGGTCGACGAGGTGGTGGTGCAGACCTATCAGGGCCGGCACACCATCCCGACCTACCGGTCCTACCTGCCGCGCATCGCCCGGCTGACCCTGCCCTTCAGGATCGGGCTGGTGCAGGACGGGGAGTGGGAAGCGTCGGACGCGCTTGCCGCCAGCCCCTGGTTCCGGGGGTATGTGGTCTTTCTCCTCAAACCCTGATTCTCATCCTGTCATTGCCGGGCTTGACCCGGCAATCCAGGGGCCCCGAGAGCGGCTCTGAAAGCCCCTGGATCCTCGGGTCAAGCCCGAGGATGACAGCAGGGGGATGTCAGCCTCTTCGCGACATTCGATAGGCATCCAGCTCCAGCGTCATCTCCACCAGGTCCATGCCGGGGGCAAAGCCGTCCGGCACCTGCCGGGTCTGGACGAAGCCGTGGCGGGCGAAGAAGCCGCGGCTGTGCTGCGTCGTCTCGATCGCTGCCGAGCGGAACGCCGGGTCGGCGGCGATGCGGTCGAGCCGCCCGGTCAGCAGCACCGTGCCCAAACCGCCGCGATGCCGGTCGCCGCGCACCATGCCCCAGCACAGCACCGCGACCGAGGCGTCGCCCTCGGCGGCCGCGTAGCCGCCGCAGCCCACCGCCTGCCCGGCCGCATCCTCCAGCACGAAGTACGGGCCGGGCAGGTCGTCGATGAAATCGGTGAAGTCCTGCCGCTCCTGCGGCGCGAAGAAGCGCGGCACGTTGCTGTCGAACAGGGCCAGGCCAAGGGCCCGGTCCTGCGGCCGCCAGGGCCGCAGAGTCGCGGCCAGGGAACGCCGCATCTGGATCGTCATGGTGCCGGAGCCGTATTCGGTGTCCGGACGGCGGCCGGTCTCGACATAGCCCGCGGCGCGGTACAGCGCCTGCGCCCGCCTGTTGAAGTCGTCGACCTCCAGCCGCGCGGCGGCATGGCCGGCCTTGGCGATCCGCCGCTCCGCCACATGCAGCAAGCCTCGGCCGAAGCCCAGCCCCCAACGGTCTGGATCGACCTGCATCGCGGTGACCAGGTCGTCCTCGACATGGGTCAGCCCGGCCACCGCGCCGCCAGTCTCGGCGACGATGATCGCGGCGCCCTCGGTCTCGACGAAGGACTCGGCGATGCGGCCGGCGCGGTAGCGCTCCGTCGCCTCCGGGGTCAGGTTGGGCGCGAAGGCCGCGTCCCAGCAGCGATGCAGGATGCGGACCAGCGCATCCCGGTCCTCGGGCCGTGCGGGCCGAAAGCGGGTGTTGTGGTCGGTCATCGGCGATTCTCCCGGTGCCGAATCTAGCGTATGAACCGGGCAACGGAGGGGGGCTTCATGACACAGACACGCACGATCCGCCGCATCGCCTGCGGCCTCGCCCTGCTGGGTGCCTTGGCGGGACCGGCGCTGGCCTATGACGACGCCACGGAGAGCCGGATCCGCACGCTGGTCGAGACCGGCATGCAGTACTACTGGTCCGGCGGCGACGTGAAGAAGGCCGAGGCGGAGGTGTTCAAGGGCATCACCCTGCACGGCCGCTACGATGTGGTCGAGCAGGCCTTCGCCGAGGCCTCGTCCCTGGCGCCGGAGCGGCTGGATTTTCGCTACGCCATCGCCTCGACCCAGATCATCCAGAAGAAGATCCCGGAGGCCGAGGCGACCTACCAGGAGATCACCAGGCACGACCCGCGCGCCACCGACGCCTATGCCTGGCTGGCGGCGCTGGCCCGGGTGCGCGGCGACGCCGACGCCACCGCGCTGGCCGACATCGCCCTGGCGGGCCTGGACCGGCCGCTGGCCGAGCGGTATCGCGCCCGCTTCGCCCGCACCGAGGCGATCCTGGCCGACCCGCCGACCACAGACGTTCCGGCGCTGCCGGGCAAGCCGGTGATCCTGGTTCTGGGCTATGCCCTGGCCAAGGACGGCACCATGCAGCCGACGCTGCTGGACCGGCTGGACGTGGCGCTGAAGGCGGCGCAGGCGAACCCGACGGCCCGGCTGATCGTCACCGGCGGCCAGCCCCAGGCCGGCGTGACCGAGGCCGACCTGATGACCCGCTGGCTGGTCGAGAAAGGCGTCGACCGCGACCGCATCATCGGCGAGGACAAGGCCAAGGACACGGTCGGCAACGGGCTGAACGCGGCCTCGCTGATCAAGCGCCATGGCGGCGATGCGGTGATCCTGGTCACCAGCGCCAGCCATATGCGCCGGGCCCGGGTGGTGGTCGAGGAGGCGCTGGCCCAGTACGGGCTGAGCCTGGCCGTGGTGCCGGCGATCGCGCTGGACGCGCCGTCGCTGGAGGAGGCGGCCAAGGTCACCCCGGATGAGCGGCTGGTGGTCTATCGCGACCTGATGCGGACGTCGGGGCTTTGGGCCTATCCGGGGCTGCAGCAATAGAGCGGCGTCACCCCCAAGAGTGTCATCGCCGGGCTTGACCCGGCGATCCAGAAGCTGTCGACAGTCTCTGGATGCCCGGGTCAAGCCCGGGCATGACAGTGTGAGAAAAGACCAGGCCCCATGTCCCCCGACCTCTCCGCCGTCCGGCGCGCCACGCTGATCGGCGGCACCGCCGTGCTGATGTGGGCGACGCTGGCCCTGCTGGCCACCTGGGCCAGCGCCATCCCGCCGTTCCAGCTGACCGGCATGGCCTTCGCCGTCGCCTTCCTGATCGGGCTGGGCTGGATGGCGCTGCAGGGCCGATCGCCGCTGGACGCCGCCCGGCAGCGGCCGGCGATCTGGCTGCTCGGCGTCGGCGGGCTGTTCGGCTACCACCTCGTCTTCTTCATGGCGCTGCGCCTGGCGCCGCCGGTCGAGACCAACCTGATCAACTACGCCTGGCCGCTGCTGATCGTGCTGTTCTCCGCCCTGCTGCCGGGCGAGCGGCTGCGCTGGTGGCATGTCGCCGGGGCGGCGCTGGGGCTGCTCGGCGTCGTGGTGCTGATCGGCGGGCGCGGCGTGGCTTTCGACCCCGGCTTCGCCCTGGGCTACGGCGCTGCCATGCTGTCGGCGATGATCTGGGCCGGCTATTCGGTGCTGAGCCGGCGGATCGGCGCGGTGCCGACCGAGACGGTGGGCTGGTTCTGCGGCGGCACCGCCCTCCTGTCCTTGCTGTGCCACCTGGCGCTGGAGCGGACGGTGGTGCCGGACGCCGCCGGCTGGGCGGCCGTGGCCGGGCTGGGCCTGGGGCCGGTCGGCTTGGCCTTCTTCGTCTGGGACCATGGGGTGAAGCGCGGCGACATCCGGGCGCTGGGCGCCTTCGCCTATGCCGCCCCGCTGTTGTCGACCCTGCTGCTGATCGCCTTCGGTCAGGGTGCCCTGACCCTGTCGGTCGGCGCCGCCTGCGCCCTGATCGTCGGCGGCGCCATCCTGGCCGGGCACGACCTGTGGGCCCGGCGCAAGGCAACGGTCTAGCCGAGGTCGAGCATGGCGCCGGAGCGGCGCCGCGTCTCCCGCCACAGGATGTACAGGCCGCTGCCGATGACGATCGCGGCGCCGGCCATGGTGACGGCGTCGACGGTGTCGCCGAACAGCACCAGCCCGTAGACCACGCCCCAGATCATCTGGCTGTACTGGAACGGCGTCACCGCGCTGGGCGGCGCCGCCTGCAGCGCCCGGATCAGCAGGATGTGGCCGGCGGCGCTGAGCACCCCGCCGCCGGCGAGGCCCAGCAGCCCGAGCGCGTCGGGCGTGACCCAGGCAAAGGGCAACGCGGCGCCGCCGCCGATCACCATGGCGAGGAACAGCATGGCCAGCTGCGCCGCGTCGCTCTCGCGCCGGCCGATCCGGCGCGACACGATCAGCGCGGCGGAGAAGAACAGTGGCGAGGCCAGCGCCGCGGCATGGCCGGCGTCGAGCGCCACCAGCCCCGGCCGCAGCATCACCAGGATGCCGAGGAAGCCGGCCACCACCGCCGCCCAGCGATGCCGGCCCACCGCCTCGCCCAGGAACGGCACCGACAGGGCGGTCACCAGGATCGGCGTGGCGAACAGGAGGGCGTAGACATCGGCCAGCGGCAGCCGGCCGAAGGCCCAGGCGGCCGCGATGGCCGAGGCGGTGATCAGGGCGCTGCGCAGCAGGGTGTGGCCGGGCAGGCGCGGCCGCAGCCGGTCCCAGCCGCCGGACCGCACCGCATGGGCGGCAGCCACCGGCAGGCCGAACAGACCGAAGAAGAAGAACAGCTCGAAGGCGGAGATGCCGCGGCTGCCGATCAGCCATTTCGACACGGCGTCGCCGGCCGAGAAGCAGGCGAATCCGGCGACGGCGCAGGCGATGCCGGTCCCGATCCGGTCGGCGCCGAGGGCAAGGCTGGTCATGGATGATCCGCGGGCGGCAGCACTGCCGTGTCTTAGCAGAGGCAGGCCACGGGGGCTTCGGAATTCCCAACACCGTCATTGCGAGCGCAGCGAAGCAATCCATGGCGCAGCTCGTGCGGGACGATGGATTGCTTCGTCGGCTTCGCCTCCTCGCAATGACGGACCCTTCCTGGGTCCTTCCCCCTACCCCAGCTCCGGCCGCCAGCCGGGCGGGGCAAGGGTGAAGCCTTCGAAGCGGAAGGCCGGGGCGACGACGCAGCTGACCAGGGTCCAGTCGCCGAGGCTGCGCGCGGCCTGCCAATGCCCCGCCGGCACCACGCCCTGGAAGCGGTCGCCGGCCAGGAGGTCGGGGCCGAGGCGCAAGACCTCGCCGGCCTGCCCGGTCCCCGCGATCGAGAGCTCCAGCGGCGCGCCGGCCTGCCAGATCCAGATCTCCGGCGCGTCCACCGCATGCCAGTGCGAGACCTCGCCGGCGCGCAGCAGGAAATGGATCAGCGAGGCCCGGCCGCGGCCGCCTTCCGGCGGCGGGTCGCGCCACAGCTCGACATAATGCCCGCCCTCCGGATGGGGCTGCATGCCGAGCTTGGCGATGATCGCCTCCGGCGTCAGGGCGCCGCTCATGCCTGGGCGATCGTGGTGACGTAGGACGGCCGCTCGGCGAAGGCCGCGTGCCAGGCCGCCAGACGCGGATGGGTCTCGCGCCAACCCCAGTCAGCGAAGCGCAGGTCGAGATAGCCGAGCGCGCTGGCGGCGGCGATGGTGCCGATGGTCAGCGGCCCGTCAAGCTCGGCCGCATCCGCCTCCATCTGGTCGAGCGACTTGCGGATCTTGCTCTTCTGCCGCTCGGTCCAGGCCTCGCTGCGCCCGCCCTCCTGGCGCAGCGTCAGCTCGTAGCGGATCAAGAGGGCCGCATCCATCAGCCCGTCGGCCAGGGCCTGCCAGCGCAGGGCGCGCCAGCGCTCCGGGCCGGGGGCCGGCAGCAGCTTTCCGCCCGCATGCAGCGAGTCGAGATACTCGCAGATCACCGGGCTGTCGTAGAGCGGGCCGAACTCCGTCTCCAGCACCGGGATCTTGTTCAGCGGGTTGCGCGCCGACAGGCCGCTGGCCGGGTCCTCGGTGCTGGTCGGCACCACCTCGATCCGGTCCTGCAGGCCGAGCTCGTGCGCGACGATGCGGACCTTGCGGGCGAAGGGCGAGAACGGGCTGTAGAGGAGCTTCATGGCGGTCCCTGACTCGATCGAACGACCCAAAACTGTCATGCCCGGGCTTGGCCCGGGCATCCAGAAACTATCGACACCCTCTGGATTGCCGGGTCAAGCCCGGCAATGACACCAAGTGATGGCCTTCGGCGTCTGTCCCGGAGGATGCCCCGGCCCGGTCAGAACCGGTCCTTGCGGCCGCGGATCTCGGCGAAGACGGCGACGGGGTCGGCGCCGGCCATGCCGATCGCGGCCTGCAGGTCGGGCTTGTCGGCGCGCAGGAAGGGATTGGCCAGCTTCTCGCGGCCGAGCTGGGCCGGGATGGTCGGGGCGCCGCTCTCGCGCGCGTCGTCGACATCCTCGGCATAGGCCTGCAGCACCGGATTGCCGCCGTCGACCGTCAGTGCGAAGCGGGCGTTCGACTGGGTGTATTCATGGCCGCAATAGATCCGGGTGGTGTCCGGCAGCGCCCGCAGCTTCTGCAGGCTGGACCACATCTGCGCCGGCGTGCCCTCCAGCAGGCGGCCGCAGCCCAGCGCGAACAGCGTGTCGCCGCAGAACAGCACCCCGGCATCCTCGAACCAGAAGGCGATGTGGCCGGCGGTGTGGCCCGGCACATCCAGCACGCTGCCGCGGGCGGCGCCGATCATGACGTGGTCGCCCTCGGCCACGCCGCGGTCGAGGTCGGGGATGCGCGCCGATTCCGCCGCCGGCCCGACGATCGAGGCGCCGTAGCGCTTCGCCAGCTCGTGGTTGCCGCCGACATGGTCGCCGTGATGGTGGGTGTTCAGGATCCAGTCCAGCCGGCCGCCCTTCGCCTCCAGCTTCGCCGCCACCGGGTCGGCCTCGCCGGGGTCGACCACCCCGACCATGCCGGTCGAGTCATCCTCCAGCAGATAGGCGTAGTTGTCCTTCAGGACGGGAATCAGCGTGACGCGAAGCGAGGCCATGCGTCCTCCTGGATCAGCGGGATCGGGACAGGTCGGGGCAGCATAGCCGCTCCCGCCCCGCTCGGCGACCCCGCCGAGCCCGTCACAGCTCGATGTCGGCCAGGCTCTCGATCAGCGTCACCCGCGGCACCGCCTCGACCGCGGCGCGGCGGCCGCGGGCCGGGCGGACCGGCGCCGCGCGGTCATCGGCGGCCTTGAGGTCGCCGAAATCGAGGCCGGTGCGGCTTTCCAGCTCTGCGATCGGCAGCTGGTACAGCCGGAACGGCTCCAGCCCCAGCACCTCGAGCCGGTTCAACAGGTCCTCCTGGGTCAGCAGGAAGGCCTTGGCCTTGAGCGCCCCGGCCTCGACATAGGCCACGATCTTCCAGAAGTCGCGCGGGATGGCGGTGCCGCGATAGACCGGGTCGTCGTCGCGGAACACCGGGCCGCCCAGCACCGAGACGCGCAGCTGCTCGACCTCCACCTCCTCCAGGATCGCGTTCTCCAACAGGCCCCACAGGCCGTTCAGCCCGGACTGGTTGTAGGCCTCGTGCTGCGGCGCGATGTTGGTGAAGTAGAAGGATTCGCGGTTGGCTCGCGCCGCCTCCTCCGGCGTCCCCCAGACCAGGTCCTGGCGCCGGGCGATGTGGCCGCGGTCGAGGCGGTTGGAGGCGTAGAGCGCGTCGCCGGTCTGCCATTTCGCGTCGACCAGCGGGTCGAGAGTGAATTTCAGCCCGCTGCGGCTGAGCATGCGGATCTGGCCGCCATCGACGTTCCAGGCCACCCAGCGGGCCAGGCGGCGCGACTTGCTGAGCACCAGCGAGAAATGGGTGTGGCGGATGACCGGGGAGCCGCCGGCCTTGGCCGCATCCGTCTCCTGCGCCTTCGACATCGCCGGCAGCTTCACGGTCTTGCCAGACAGGAAGTTCGGGTCGAAGCCGCCGCCGGTGGCGGCCGGCGCGGCCAGCGCCTCGGCCGGCGGCGTCGGCTCGATCTCCAGCTTCTTGAACACGGCGTCGGCGGCGCAGGCCAGGGCGAAGTCGCCCTCGGTGGCCTCCGCCCCCTCGGCCTCGCCGCCGAAATGCAGGCCCAGCATGACGTCGGCCGGGGCGCCCTTGCCGTCGAGGCCGAGCCAGACCGAGCCGGAATCGCCGCCCTTGCTGATCTCGTGCTCCGGCGCCGGGTGCTCCGGGTCGGGCCCGATCTCAAAGCCGCCGATGCGCTTGGTGCCGACGCCGTCGCCGTAGAACAGCTTCACCGTGGTCTCGATCCGGGTGACGATGCCGCGGGTGACGCCGGTGGTGCGGCCGGACTTCACCACCTTGTCGCCCAACTCCGGCCGGCCGAGCCGCGCGACCTTGACCCCGAGGTCGAGGATCGTCGGGTCGACCTCCCGCCCCTCGATCCGGGCGATGGCGCAGTCCCCGGCCAGGCCGAGATGGCTGCGCACCAGCACGCCGCAGCCATTGCTCTCGATCCGGTTGTCGTCGAACGGCCCGGGCTGCACCACCGTGTCGCCCAGCCGTCCCTGCTCGCCCTGCAGC
>NZ_JBCNNF010000112.1:0-17436 GCF_039594555.1 Inquilinus sp. | reverse complement strand
GCGCGCCGCCTCGGTCGGGTCGAGAACCGGGGCGGTCGGCTGCGGGGTCGGGACGGAGCACGCCGTGTTCATAGAACATATCATGAACGAAATGAGCCGGCTGCGCAATGAATATTGTGTGACCTCAGGCTCAGATGGACGGCGAGACGGAATGGGCCGGCCCCATGCGAGCCCGCATCGCCTAGGCGACGCAGATGCCGGGCACCGCGACCTTCTGGAACAGGTGCGGCGAGGCGACGGCCGAGGCCGGATAGGCCGAGAGCTTCGCCCTGAATTCCGGATGCGCGAAGGCGGCGCGGAAATGGGCCGTCGATTCCCAGACGGCATAGTTCAGATAGGCCGGGCTGTCGCCGACCGCGCGGTGCAGCTGGGTCGAGATGAAGCCGGGCTGGCGCTTCATGATCTCGGCATCCGCCTGCCAGGCCTGGAGGAAGGTCTGCTCGTCGGCCCTGTCGAGCGTGAAGACGTTGACCAGCACGACCGGAGCGGCATCGACGGCGATCTGGCGGTCGATCGGGAAGGCGGGGTCGAGGGGGCGCATCTGCGGCATGGCCAGCTCCATCGGATTTGAGAGCATGATGTCGATTTGGTACGATAGACACATACTGAATTGACATCATGATGTCAATATGGAGCATCCTGACTCATGCCAGAGACCCAACGGACACCGGCCGGGGCCGCCCTGACCGACCTGTTCATGGACCTGTTCCGGCTGCACAGCCGCGTGCTCGCCGCGGGCGATCGGCTGGTCGCCGGCCTCGGCCTGACCAGCGCCCGCTGGCAGGTGCTCGGCACCATCGTCGCCGCGGACCGGCCGCAGCCGGTCGCCTGGCTGGCGCGCGACATGGGCGGCAACCGCCAGAACGTCCAGCGCATCGTCAACGACCTGGAACAGGACGGGCTGGTCACCTTCCGGCCCAACCCGCATCACCGGCGGGCGCAGCTCGTCGTGCTGACGGAGAAGGGGCGGCAAGCCTATGACACCGCGATGAGCCTGCAGGCGCCATGGGTCAACCGGCTCGCGGACGGGCTTCGGGTCGAGGACATCGAGACGACGCACCGGGTCATGGCGGCGCTGCGCCGGGCGCTGGAGGCGGATGGAGAGGCCGGAGACCAGGCCTGACCCTCCGGCGCGATCAGGCCGGGCGGTGACGGCCGCCGTGGTGCTGGACCTGTCGCGGCCGCGCCTCAGGCCAGCTTGCGCTCGCGCCGGATGATGTCGTAGGCGGCGTTGATGCGGGCCATCTTGTCGGTGGCCACGGCGATGAAATCGGCCGGCATGCCGCGGGCGATCAGCCGGTCCGGGTGATGCTCGCGGATCAGCCGGCGATAGGCCGCCTTCAGGCTCTCATCGTCGATCTGCCGCTCCACCCCCAGCACGCCGTAGGGGTCGACGTCGCAGCCGGCGCATTCCTCGGCGCAGAGCCGGTGGAAGTCGGACTGGCCAAGGCCGAACAGCCCGGCCACGGCGCGCAGATAGTCGAGCTCCGCCGGCTTCACGTCGCCATCGGCCTTGGCGATGGTGAACAGGCACTGCAGCAGCTCCTCCAGCACCTCCGGCCGGTCCTTGAACATGCCGGCGAGCTGCCGGGCATAGGGCTCGAACCCCGCGGAATCGCGGCGCGCCAGGTTGAACAGCCGCTCGACATTCGGCTCTTCCTCGGGCGGCACGCGGAACACCCGGCGGAAGGCGGTCACCTCCTCCGGCGTCACCGTGCCGTCGGCCTTGGCCATCTTGGCGCCCAGCGCGATCACGCCGATGGTGAAGGCGATGTGCTGGGTGGCATCGCCGTCGGCCGGCGGCTGGTCGCGATACCAGTCGACGGCATGGCCGGCCACGGCGCCCAGCAGCGCCCCGATCGGGCCGCCCATGGCCATGCCCGCGGCCGCGCCGACGATCTTGCCCCAGATGCTCATCCCTCGTTCCGCTTCACCGATAGGCCGCCCCTTGCCGCCATGATAGCAGTTCGCGCGGCGGAACGGATGGGTTGCGATGACGCGGGGTCTCAGCGGCTCAGCTGGCCTCCGCCGGGTTGCGCAGATAATAGCGCCGGGTCGGGAACACCGCCTTGATCGTGGCGAAATCCGCCGAGCCCGAGGCGCCGCCGCCGGCCGGCAGGCGCGCCGCCGCCTCGTCCAGCCGCTCGATCCGGTCGCGGGTGCCGGGATGGGTGGAGAACAGCGAGGTGGTCTTGTCCTCGCCCGGCGGCACCAGCGAATCCAGCGTCTTGAACACGGCCGAGGCCTGGCGCGGGTCGTAGCCGGTGGCGCGGAACACGGTCAGGATATAGGCATCGGCCTCGCGTTCATGGTCGCGCGAATAGCCGGAGGTGATCAGCTCGGACATCGCCGGGGCCAGCTGGTCCAGCCCCCGGCTGGTCAGGTCGTGCAGGCCGGAGACCTTGGCGTCGATCTCGCGCTGCGCCACGTCCTTGAAGAACGCGACCAGCTTGTCGGTGGACCCCTTGCTCTCCAGCTCGGTGATCTGGTGGCTCAGCTCGGCATGGCCCATCTCATGCGCGATCACGGCCGCCAGCTCGGACTCGCTGGCGACGTAGCGCAGCATGCCCTTGTTGATGCCGAGCTTGCCGCCGGGCAGCGACCAGGCGTTGGGGCTGTTGTCGTCCAGCACCGTGATCTCCCAGCGGAACGGCCGCTTGGACACCCGAAACAGCGGCTGGGCGAAGCTGCGCACGGCCGACTGGATCCGGGCATTGCTGTAGGCCCCGCCGGACTGCGCCACCAGGCGCGGATACAGCCCCTCGCCCAGCGCCGTCTCATCGACCGGCGCGCTCTCGCCATGGGACCCGAGCAGCTTGCTGAACGTGTTCGCCGCCCCCATCGGGTCGTTGGCGTAGTCCTGCGCGGTCTGGCAGCCGACGAGCGTGAGCGCGGCGAGGCTGATGCCGGCCCCGGCGAGGAAGCCGCGGCGCGGCAGGGTGATGGGTGTTGTCAATTTGCCCCTCTCATTTCGTGGTCAGGCTGTGGCTGCGGTCCCAATCGGCGGGCGGCGGCGCCGCGGCATAGGCCTCGGCCCGATCGCGGTACAGCGCGGCCACCGGGTCGGCATCGGCCAGCGCCGCGAACCGTTCGACCGCCTCGGCGAAGCGGCGGCGGTAATAGAGGGCCAGGGCGGCGTGGAACCGCCGCACGCCCTCGGCCGCCTCGGGCGGCAGGTCGCCGGCGGTGCCGAGCGCCTCGTAGACCCGGACCGGCCGCGCCTTGCCCTTGACCACCAGGTGGTCGAGCCGGCGCATCAGGTAGCGGCGCGGCAGCTGGCGGTAGGTCAGCTCGCCCACCATCAGCCGGGTGCCGTAGGCCTTGTTGGCGCCCTCCAGCCGGGCGGCCAGGTTCACCGCATCGCCCAGCACGGTGTAGTTGAGGCGGGTCGGCGACCCGACATTGCCGACCACGGCCCAGCCCGAATTGATCCCGGCCCGCAGGCCCAGCGACGGCAGCCCCTGCCCCTCCACCAGGCCGCGATTGTAGTCGTCGAGCGCGGCGAAGGCGTCCAGCCCGGCCGCGACCGCGTGCTCGGCGGCATGCGGGTCGGGCAGCGGCGCGCCCCACACCGCCATCACCGCGTCGCCGATGAACTTGTCGACATAGCCGCCATGGCGCTCGATCGCGTCGGCGACCTTGGCCAGCAGGCCGTTCACCACCGCGACCAGCCGTTCCGGCTCGTGCTGCAGCCGCTCGCTCATGCTGGTGAAGCCGGCAATGTCGTAGAAGGCGACGGTCACCGGCCGGATCTCGCCGCGCAGATGCAGCGCGTCGGAATTCTCGGCCAGCTGCTCGACCAGCGCCGGGGCCAGGTAGTGGCGAAAGGCATGGACCACGCGCCGCCGCGTCCGGTCCTCGACCGTGAAGCGGTAGACATAGATCGCGGTGTAGGTCAGGGCGAAGGCCGGCAGCAGCGGCATCAGGGGCAGGACCACGCCGGCACCGAGCGCGAGCAGCGAGGCCAGGACGGCGATCGCCGCGGCGCCGAACAGCGCCAGCAGCCCCCACAGCGGCGCCAGCCCGAACAGCACGGCGCCCAACCCGGCCGCGGCCGCGCCCACCACGAGGCCGGCCACCGGCGGCGGCGGCAGCTGCGGCGCGCGGCCCAGGGCGAGGGTCAGCGCGGCGATGGCGTGGATCTGGGTGCCCGGCGTGGTGCGGCGGCCGATGGTGGATACGGGCTGCCCGGGCGCAGGCCCGCAGCGCGCCGCCGGCTCGTGGTCGGCCACCTCCTCCAGCACCCGGCGCGGGGTGGTGTGCCGGTCCTCGACATCGAGCACGCCGCCGATGATGACGATGCGGCCGGCGAACTCCCGGCGGAAGAAGTCGACCTGGCCGGCCTTGGCGCAGGCGGCCAGGTCGGCGAATTCGTAGACCGGCACGTCCCGCGGCCCGATGGTGAAGTCGATCAGCGGCTCGCCCTGAGGCACCGCGATGCCGGCGCGGGACACCAGCTCGGTCGCGAAGGACGGGGTCTCGCCCGCGCCGCCCTGCAGCGGCAGATGGGTGGGGTAGAGGCGGACCACCTCGTCCTGGTCGCGGACCAGGTTGAGCGGGCGCAGATTGGCGTCCCCGCCGACCGCGATCACCTGGCCCCGCTCCGGCCGCACCGCCAGGTCGCCGGACTGAGCATAGCCCAGCACCGCCTTGCCGGCGGGGCCGAGAGCCGCCAGCGCCTGCTTCAGCGGCCGGTCGTAATTCGGCTTGAGGTCCGGCAGGTCGAGCGTCGTCGGATAGACCTCGTCGAGGCCGATCACCGCCGCCCCGCCCTGGGCCAGCGCGGCCAGCACGAAGCCGAGTTCCGGCGTCCACGCCACCTTCGGGCGGTTCTGCAGCGGCGGAGTGCGGTAGGTCTCCTCCCGGATCGCCACCACCGCCACCGGCAGGCGGTCGGGCAGCGCCCGGCGGGTCCAGCCGAGCGGCTGGTCGAGCCACAGCAGCGCGTCGACGCCCAGCCGCTGCAGGAAGGCGGCGCCGGGCAGCATCAGCGCGCCGCCCAGGACCAGGCCGATCCCGAGCGCCACGGCCAGGCGGCGGAGCCTTCGCATCATCCGGACGGGAGGGAAGCCGCGGGCCGCGCGTCAGCGCAGCACGACCGTGCCGCCCGCCCCCTTGGCGCCGGGGTCGATCGAGAACACCGCGGACCGGCCGCCCGCCTCGATCCGGTAGGGCACGCCGGTCTCCAGCTTCGGCGCGTTGCCCGGATAGCGGAAGCCGCTGCCGCCCTCGCCCTCCCACACCGTCTGCGGCGTCGGCGCGTCCAGCATCACGATGCGCACCGCGCCGTCGGCGCCCGAGAATTGCGGCCGGGCGGAGGAGACGGTGGTCTCGGCCCAGACGCTCTGGCTGAACGGGCTGTCCGACCGGCGAGCCTCGGCATTGAGCCGGGCGACCCCCGCCCCGGCCTCGGCCGACCGGGCGTCGACGGCGACCTGGGTGCGGCCGCAGCCGGCGCGGCTGGTCTGCACCTGGCCGCCGATGACGCGGCTGGAGCCGGAGCCGACGGTGACGATGCCGCCGCGGATGGTCTCGACCGTGCAGCCGTCGCCGTAAGCGAGGGTCAGGCGGCCGCCGCGGCCGAGATCGATGGTCTGGCCGGGATAGACGCTGTCGGTGACCTCCACCCCTGCATCCGGGGCGCCGCTGATCGCCGTCACCTGCGCGGCCGGCGCCCCGCCGGGGACACGGGTGTCGGAACTGCCGGAGTCAGGGTTGGTGACGGCGGGCAGAAGATCCCGCAGCAGCCCGTCGAACTGGGCGGACGCCGTCGTCGGGACCAGGATGATCGCCATCATCACGGCGGCAAACCATGTTGAAATAAACTTGTTCATATGTGGCCACCCCGACCCGAAAATTTCGGCGAATGCTGGTCTGTCGCCGATGGGAAGTCAAATGCCCCGCCTTTGTGTCGGCTTGACGGCGGCCGCGCCACGGGATTGCGGCGGCAGGGCGCCGGCGGCGCATTCTTGCCGCGCGGACGCAGCAGGCTTAAGGTCGATGGGCCTTTATGTCTGACCTTTTAAGCGGATCATGGCCGTTCCCCAATCGCATCGCCCCGCCCTCGCCGACCGCGCCGTCGCCGCCCTCAGCGCCCTGCTGGGCGACCGCTTCTCCACCGCCGCCGCGGTGCGCGAGCAGCATGGGCGGGAGGAGACCTGGCACCCGACCATGCCACCCGATGCGGTGGCCTTCCCGCAATCGACCGAGGAGGTGGCGGCGGTGATGCGGATCTGCGCCGAGCATGAGGTGCCGGTGGTGCCCTACGGCACCGGCACCTCGCTGGAAGGCGGCATCGCGGCGCTGCGCGGCGGCGTCACCATCGACCTGTCGCAGATGAACCGGGTGACGCGGGTGTCGGCCGAGGATCTCGACTGCACGGTCGAGGCCGGGGTGACGCGCAAGCAGCTGAACGAGCATCTGCGCGACACCGGCCTGTTCTTCCCGATCGACCCCGGCGCCGATGCCAGCCTGGGCGGCATGGCGGCGACCCGCGCCTCCGGCACCAACGCGGTGCGCTACGGCACCATGCGCGACAACGTGCTGGGGCTGACCGTGGTGCTGGCCGACGGCCGGATCATCCGCACCGGCGGCCGGGCGCGCAAATCCTCCGCCGGCTACGACCTGACCCGGCTGTTCGTCGGGTCGGAGGGCACGCTGGGCCTGATCACCGAGGTGACGCTGAAGCTGTACGGCATCCCGGAAGCCATCTCGTCGGCCGTCTGCGCCTTCCCGACCGTGGCCGACGCGGTGAACACGGTGATCGCGACCATCCAGCTCGGCATCCCGGTGGCGCGGATCGAGCTGCTGGACGAGGTGCAGATCGGCGCCTGCAACGCCTATTCCAAGCTGGACCTGGAGGTGGCGCCGACGCTGTTCTTCGAGTTCCACGGCACCGAGGCCGGGGTGGCGGAGCAGGCCGAGACGGTCAAGGCGCTGGCGCAGGAGAATGGCGGCGGCGACTTCAGCTGGGCGACCAGGCCCGAGGACCGGACCCGGCTGTGGGAGGCGCGGCACAAGGCCTATTACGCCGGCATCGCCCTGCGCCCGGGCTGCCGCGGCATGCCGACCGATGTCTGCGTGCCGATCAGCCGGCTGGCCGACTGCCTGGTCGAGACCAAGGCCGACATCGCGGCCAGCGGCCTGGTGGCGCCGATCGTCGGCCATGTCGGCGACGGCAACTTCCACACCTGCATGATCCTCAACCCCGACGACCATGAGGAGATCGCCCGCGCCGAGGCCTTCCACGATCGGCTGGTGATGCGGGCCCTGGCGATGGGCGGCACCTGCACCGGCGAGCACGGCATCGGCTACGGCAAGATCCGCTTCCTGGAACAGGAGCACGGCGACGGCGTCGCGGTGATGCAGTCGCTGAAGCGGGCGCTGGACCCCGCCGGCATCCTCAACCCCGGCAAGGTGCTGCCGGGGAATTGAGGCGGCCCCCCGTGCCATTGCCCACAGCCGGCCGGCTGAGGATTTTCGGGTGCAGAAGGCGTAGAGCCTAATTTCTGTTGTCATCGCCGGGCTTGACCCGGCGATCCAGGGGCTACCCGGAGCGGCTTCGACATCTCTGGATGCCCGGTCAAGCCCGGGCATGACAATCAGGGGGCGGGTTGCGCCGATGGCGATACCACTACCCGAAGAGGGCCCAGAGCAGCACGATGACCGCGGCCACGGCGATGACCGCGACGACCGGGGCGTTGCGCTTCGGTTCCGGCGCGGCGGCCTCGTGGCTGGGCGCGCCGCTGGTCACACCCGCCGGATAGGCCGGGGGATCGCTGGCCGGGAAAGACTCCGCGATCGCCTCGTCGACCTTGTCGTCCGGCGCCGGCTCGGCCTGGCGCGGCTCGGCAGCAGACATCGTGGCCTCCTTGTCGCCTGTTCTCTCAACGGAGACTGCGGTGCCGAGTTCCCCCCGGCGCCGCCAGCCCGTATCATGGCACAATCATGCCCAGGCTGCGCATCCGCATCGACTTCGACCCCGCCGGCCCGGACCGGCAGCTCGGCCCCGGCAAGATCGGGCTGCTCGAGCACATCGCCGAGACCGGCTCGATCTCCGCCGCCGGGCGGGCGATGGGCATGTCCTATCGCCGCGCCTGGCTGCTGATCGACAGCCTGAACGGCTGCTTCCGCGAGAAGGTGATCGAGACCCGGCATGGCGGCCCGCAGGGCGGCGGCGCCGCGCTGACCCCCTTCGGCCAATGGCTGGTCGAGCAGTACCGCGCCATCGAGCAGGAGACGGCGGCCAGCGTGGCGCGGCGGCTGGCCGGGCTTCAGACCGCCACCGCGGCGCCGGGCGAGGCCGCGCCGCAGCCGGCGGAGGTCAAGGACTAGAAGATCGCGATCTCCTTGCCGGGGCCTGCCGGCTTCCGGCCCTGTCCCCTCGCCCATGCATCAGGGCGTCGCTGGCTCGCGTTCGGGGATGAACAGCATCGGTCTCACCAGCCGTTGAAGCGGGGCCAATGCGCCAGCGGCGCGGCCGGGTTGGCCGGCAGCACCTCGTAGCCGGCGAATTGCGCGCCCGTGGCGCAGGCGTGATTGGGCAGGATGCGCAGCCGGGTGCCCAGCGGCAGGTCCGGCAGCGCGGCCCGGCTGCCGGGCCGCAGCGCGACGATGCCGTGCTCCTGGTTCGCCGAGGCGACGACGAGGTCGTCCAGGATGCGGCCCTCGACGTCGCAGACCAGGCCATAGCCCTGGTCCACCGCCTGGTTCGCCGTGCCGCGGTCGCGCGATAGCGCCATCCAGCCGGCATCCACCATGATCCAGCCGCGCTCCCGCTGGTGCCCGATCACCGTGGCCAGCACCGACAGCGCGATGTCGTCGGGCGTGCAGACGCCGATGCCGGCCATCACCAGATCGAAGAAGACGAAGGCGCCGGCCCGCACCTCGGTGACACCGGACAGGTCGCGGGCGAAATGGGCGGTGGGGGTCGAGCCGACGCTGACCACCGGGCAGGGCAGGCCGGCAGCCCGCAGCGCCGCCGCCGCGGCCACGGCGGCGGACCGCTCGCGCTCGGCGAAGGCGGCCAGCGCCTCGGCGCCCACCGCGCCGTAGCTTTCGCCGGCATGGGTGACGACGCCGCGCAGGGCGGCCCCCTGCCCCTGCAGGATCCGGCCGATCTCGATCACGGCGGGATCATCCGGCAGCAAGCCGGACCTGTGGCCATCCGAATCGATCTCGATCAGCGCCGGGATGGCGTCCCCGGCCCGGCGCGAGGCTTCCACCACCGCCCAGGCCTGCTCGGGGGAATCCAGCACCACCGACAGGTCGCAGCCCGCTTCCCGCAGGGCGAGCACGCGGGGCAGCTTCTGCGGCGCGATGCCGACGGCGTAGAGGATGTCGCGGACGCCCGCCGCGGCGAAGACCTCCGCCTCCTTCAGGGTCGAGACGGTGGCCGGGCCGTGCCCGCCGGCCAGCACGCGCCGGGCGGCCTCGACCGACTTCACCGTCTTCAGATGCGGCCGCAGCGGAACGCCGAGCCCGTCGAGGTGACGGCGCAGCCGGGAGACGTTCCGCAGCATGCGCCCTTCATCGAGGACCAGGCTGGGCGTGGGCAGGGAGCCGAGGGTTTGGGCGGCGGTCATCGCAGGCCTGTCGTTGATCTCGATGCGGACCTTAGCCGGCCCGGCACCCGGGATCTATCGAACAGGCCTGGTATCAGCCCCGCGCCGCCTCGCGCCCGATCAGCTTCAGCCGCAACCACTTCGACAGGGTGTCGATCAGCGCGACCACGGCCAGCACCAGGATCAGGATGAAGGCAACCTGGTCCCAGGCCAGGATCTTGATGCGCTCGGAGATCTGCAGCCCGATGCCGCCGGCGCCGACGATGCCGAGGATGGTGGCCGAGCGGGTGTTGGATTCGAAGAAGTACAGCGCCTGCGACAGGAACAGCGGGATCGCCTGCGGCAGCACGCCGAAGCGCAGCACCGCCAGGGTCGAGGCGCCGGTCGAGCGCACCCCCTCGATCTGCTTCTTCTCCGCCGTCTCGATCGCTTCGGCGTAGAGCTTGGACAGGGAGCCGATGTCGGAGACGCAGATGGCGAGGATGCCGGCCAGGGGGCCGAGCCCGACCGCGCGCACGAACACCAGCGCCCAGATCAGCTGATCGACGCCGCGCAGCCCGTCGAACAGCCGGCGGAAGCCGAAGCGCAGGACGCCGAGCGGCATGATGTTGCGGGCGCCGAGGAAGCCGAGCGGGATCGCGATCAGCGAGGCCAGCAGCGTGCCGATGAAGGCCATGGCGACGGTCTGGCCCAGCGCGGTGATGATCTCGCCATACTGCCAGTCGGCCATGCCGTGCCAGGACACCATCTGCGCGGCGATGACGAAGATGCCGTTCGGGCTGACCAGCCCTTCGTAGAGCCGGGCCGGCGAGACATCGAAGGTCCAGAGCAGGTAGCCGAGATAGGCGGCGGCCAGTGCCAAGAGCCCGTTGCGCAGCAGCCTTTCGCCCCAGGACCGGCCGAAGGCGCGCGGCAGGGCGGCGCGGGCATGGTCGACGTCGATCGGGCGGATCTGGGCGAAACGAGTGCCCATCAATGCGCCTCCCGCGGCAGGAAGACCGAGCGCAGCCGTTCGGAGCCGAGATCGATCAGCGTCACCGCCGCGACGATCATCAGCACCAGCGCGCTCAGCTCCTCGTAATAGTTGAAGCTGACGATGTAGTAGAGCTCCTGCCCGATGCCGCCGGCGCCGACGAAGCCCAGCACCGAGGCCGAGCGGATGTTGATCTCCAGCCGCAGCAGCCCGTAGGACAGGAAGCTCGGCAGCACCTGCGGCAGCACGCCGAAGCGCATGATCTGGACCCAGGTGCCGCCGGCGGCGCGGATGCCCTCCAGCGGCTTGTCGTCGACCGCCTCGTTGACCTCCGAGAACAGCTTGCCCAGCGCGCCGGTGGTGTGCACCGCCATGGCCAGGATGCCGGCCAGTGGCCCGACGCCATAGGCCCAGACGAAGCACAGCGCGTAGACGATGTCCGGCACGCTGCGGCAGATCTCGAGGAAGCGGCGGCTGAGATGGTAGATCAGATGGCTGCGCACCAGGTTGCGCGAGGCCGGAAAGCTGAGCAGCAGGGCCGCGGCGGCGCCCAGCACAGTGCCCAGGATCGCCATCTGCGCCGTCTGCCATAGCAGCACCAGGTAGCTGCCGGCGCGGTAGTACCAGTAGGCGACCGACCCCTTGGTCTTGCTGTCGGAGAGCAGCTCGCCCCAATGCAGCGTCGGCAGGGTGCGCTGGAAATACTCGCCGATCCGCGGCAGGCCGGCGGCCAGCTTCGACGGATAGAACTCGCCGATATATCCGCCGGCGACGATTGCGGCGAGGAACAGCACCAGGCCGATCAGCGTGGCGCGGCGCCGCTGGCGCAGCAGCGCCCGGCGCCCGGCCTCGAAGGCCGCGACCGGATCGGCGGGACGGGTTTCGGACAGGAGGGTCATCAAGGGATCAATCGCCGCCATATGTACGAGGCGCTTTCCCCAAACTGTCATGCCCGGACTTGATCCGGGCATCCAGAGACTGTCGACATCCTCTGGATTGCCGGGTCGAGCCCGGCAATGACAGTGAAGGGAATTCCGGGAACCGGGCTGGGTTCGGCCGGAGGCGAACCCAGCCTGCGCGGCTGATCAGCTGCGGCGCTGCGTGGCCTCGGTCTCGCGCATCTTGATGATGCCGTCGAAGAAGTCGTGCTTGACCGGGGCGTAGCCCGAGCCGGCGCCCTTCTCGACCGCCTCGTAGATGTCCGGATGCTCGGTCGGCAGCTTCGACAGGAAGTCGAGCATGTCCTTGCGGAACGCCTCCGGCAGGGCGGTGCGGGTCGCCCACGGGCCGTTCGGGATCAGGGTCGACTGCCAGACGATGCGCAGGTCCTTCATGTCGAGCATCTTCTTGTCGACCATGCTGCGCAGCGCGCCGCGGCTGTAGCCCTGGGCCGGGTCGCCCTGGCCCGAGATCCAGGTCACGCCGGCGTCGTACTGGCCCTTCATAACCGCGACCACGCCCTGCTCATGCCCGCCGGAGAAGGCGGTCGAGCCGAAGAAGCTGGCCGGGTCGTAGCCCTGGTCCTTGAGCTGGAAGTTCGGGATCAGATAGCCCGAGGTCGAGTTCGGGTCCGCGAAGGCCAGCGACTTGCCCTTCAGGTCCTCGAGCTTCTGGTACGGGCTGCTCGACTTGACGAACAGCACCGAGTAGTAGCCGGTCGAGCCGTCGTCTTCCTTCGGCACCACCAGCGGCTCGACGCATTTGCAGTCCAGCCACAGCCCGGCATAGCCGGAGGCGCCGAACTCGGCGAGGTCGAGCTGGCCCGCGGCCATGCCCTGCATGACGCCGGCATAGTCGGTGGCCGGGAACAGCTTCACCTCGACGTTGAAGGTGGTCTCGAGCAGCTTCTGGAAGCCGTCGTAGCGGGCCAGCCGGTCGGCGTCGTTCTCGCCGCCGAGGATGCCGATGCGGATGACCGGAACGTCCTTCTTCCAGCTCGGATCCGCCGCCAGGGCGGTGCCGGCCAGGCCGGCGAGGGCGACGGCAGCCGTGGCCGCCGCGAGGATGGTGCGCCGCATGAACATGGGTCTTCCCCTTTGCTGAACACTTGGTTCGGCCGTCCGGCATGTGCCGGAAGCCGTCGGTTGGAGCTCAGACCGGAACCAGCTCGCGCTCGCCGGTCCGGGGCTCGATCGCGGTCGAGGTGATGCGCTCGTCCAGGGCCTCGCGCATGCCGTCGACACCGTAGATCCGCTCGACCACCTCCATGGTCAGCGCCTCGGGCGCGCCGTCGAAGACGACACGGCCCTTGGCCATGCCGACCACCCGGTCGCAGTAGTGCCGGGCGGTGTCGAGCGTGTGCAGGTTGACGAGGACGGTGATGCCGTCCTCGCGGTTGATGGCGCGCAGCGCGTCCATCACGATCTTGGCGTTGCGCGGGTCGAGCGAGGCGATCGGCTCGTCCGCCAGCAGCACCTCGGGCTCCTGCAGCAGGGCGCGGGCGATCGCGACGCGCTGCTGCTGGCCGCCGGACAGGGTGTCCGCGCGCTGCAGGGCGGCATGGGCCATGTCGAGCCGGTCCAGCGCCTGGATGGCGAAGGCGCGCTCGCGCTCGCCGAACTGCTTGAACAGCGACGGCAGCGTCCAGTGCTGCGAGATGCGGCCGAGCAGCACATTGGTCAGCACGTCGAGGCGGGTGACCAGGTTGAACTGCTGGAAGATCATGGCGCAGCGGGCGCGCCAGTCGCGCAGGGCCTTACCCTTCAGCCGGGTGACGTCGACGCCGTCGAACAGGATGCGGCCGCCGGTCGGGTCGGCCAGCCGGTTGACCAGGCGCAGCATCGTCGACTTGCCGGCGCCGGAGCGGCCGATCACGCCGACCATCTGGCCGGGGGCGATCGTCAGGCTGACGTCGTCGACCGCGTTCACGGCGCGGAAGCTCTTGGTCAGTCCTTCGATCACGAGTTCGGCCATCAGCCACGCTCCGGTCAGGTCGGGGCGGCGCATGACGGGACGTCATGGCCGCTCGGCGAGAACGGCCTAACAGAGCGGGGTTACAGTCGCGTGATTCCCAGATGTCGTTTCGATGAACGCCCCGGCGCCGACGGCACCGCATCGCCCGGGTTGACGTTCTCCCTCAAAGCGGCTTCTTTGCGCGCCAAGGCAGCAAATCATCATACGATTTGAGGGAGTAGAACGCGTTGCCAGAGTCCCGCCCGCAGACGATCTCCAAGATCACCTGGCGGCTGATGCCATTCCTCGGCCTGCTCTATCTGATCGCCTATATCGACCGCCAGAACGTCAGCTACGCCAAGCTGCAGATGGTCGGCGATCTCGGCCTCAGCGAAGCCGCCTACGGCCTCGGCGCCTCGCTGTTCTTCATCGGCTATTTCATCTTCGAGGTGCCGTCGAACGTGATCCTGGCCCGGGTCGGCGCCCGCCGCTGGCTGGCCCGGATCATCTTCTCCTGGGGCCTGGTCACCATCGCGCTGGCCTTCACCCAGAACGCGACGATGTTCTACATCCTGCGCTTCCTGCTGGGCGCGGCCGAGGCCGGCTTCTTCCCCGGCGTGCTGTTCGCGCTGACGCTGTGGTTCCCGCAGATGTATCGCGGCCGCATGGTCGGGCTGTTCATGGCCTGGAGCGCGCTGGCTAACGCGGTCGGCTCGACCGTCGGCGGCGTGCTGCTGGACATGGACGGCCTGATGGGCCTGCGCGGCTGGGAGTGGGTGTTCATCGCCACCGGCATCCCGGCGGTGCTGATGGGCGTCGTCACCTACTTCTTCCTGCCCGACCGGCCGGAGACGGCGACATTCCTCGACGCCGGCGAGAAGAAGTGGCTGCACGACGTGCTGGAGCGCGAGAACGCCCAGGGCAAGACCCAGCACAGCAGCCCGTTTGCGGCGCTGCTGGACCGCCGGGTGCAGCTGCTGGCGCTGTTCTACGTAGCCTTCCCGCTCGGCGCCTACGGGCTCAGCTACTGGCTGCCGACGGTGGTGAAGGGCTTCGGCGTGTCGAACACGGCCAACGGCCTGCTCAACATCATCCCCTGGGCCTGCGTCGCCCTGGCGCTGTGGTGGATCCCGCGCAACGCCGCCCGCACCGGCGACCAGACCTGGCACATCGTGATCCCGGCGCTGATCGCGGCCGTGTGCCTGGCGCTGAGCGTGGTGGTGCCGGGCAATGCCTTCAAGTTCGCGCTGCTCTGCGTCGCCGCCGCCGGCATCTTCGCACCGCAGCCGGTGTTCTGGTCGCTGCCGCCGAGCTTCCTGACCGGCGCCACGGCAGCGGCCGGCATCGCCGCGATCAACTCGGTCGGCAATCTCGGCGGCTTCATCGCCCAGAACGCGGTGCCCTGGATCGGCGACGTCACCGGCAGTCAGCTGGCGCCGATGTGGTTCCTGGCCGCCTGCATGGTGCTGGGCGCCCTGATGACCTTCGTGGTCCAGGCCGCCCTGCGCCGCCACCAGCCGCCGGCGGACGGCCGGATCCGGCCGGCGGAGTAGGACGGCGAGTCCTTCGTCGACCTTCAACCACGCCGTCATCCCGGGCGCGGCGCAGCACGAAGTGGTGCGCCGCAGACCCGGGATCTCATCCAGACTGTGCCGAGATCCCGTGTCTGCGCAGCGGCACTTCGCGCCGCAGCGCGCACGGGATGACGATCCTTCTTATGGGTTCGCCGCGTATCATAAGCCCCGGAACCTCGGCGGCCTGCGCTCCGCGAAGGCCGTCTGCCCCTCGCGGAAATCCGCGCTGCGATAGGCGGCCTCATACAGCGCCGCCGTCTCGGCCGTGTCGCTGTCGGCGCCGGCCATCATCGTCTCGATCATCCGCTTGGCCGCGCGCAGGCTGAGCGGCGCCCGCTCCGCCAGCTCGCCGGCATAGCCCAGCGCCGCCGCCTCGACCTCTCCATCCGGCAGCACCCGGTCGACAAGCCCGATCGCCAGCGCCTCGGCGGCGTCCATCAGGCGGCCGGAGAACAGCATGTCCTTGGCCCGGGCGGGCCCGACCGTCTGCACCAGCCGCCGCGTGTCGGCGAAGCTGTAGGCCAGGCCGAGCCGCGACGGGGTGATGCCCAGCCGCGCCGTATTACCGGCGAAGCGCAGGTCGCAGGCCAGCGCCAGGCCGCAGCCGCCGCCGACGCACAGGCCGCGGACCAGGGCGATGCTCGGCCGGTCCAGCGCCTCCACCGCCGCCAGCCCGGCCCGGACGGCGGCATTGTATGCGGCGGTCGAGCCGGCATCGGCGAAGACCGTGCCGAATTCGGTGATGTCGGCCCCGGCGGAAAAAACGCCCTCCCCCTCCACGATCACCGCCGCGACCTCGGGGTCGGCGTCGATCTCGCGGCACAGATCCGGCAGCGCCCGCCACATCACGGCACTGATCGCGTTGTGCCGGGCCGGCCGCTGCAGCCGCAGCCGCGCCAGCCGGCCGTCGCGGAACCATCGGATCGGGGTATCGGTCATCATGGCCTCGGCGGAACGGATCGGCAGGGTGTGGCGCCGACAATAGACGGTTCCCGCCGCTTGACCACAGCTTGCCGAATCACAAGAATGAACGTTCATTCTCATTCTTGATCGACGATGTCCGAGACCGTTGCCGAGCCCCTGACCCGCCGCGAGGAGAAGCGCCGCCGCATCCTGGAGGCGGCCGATGGCTGCTTCGCCCGGCGCGGCTTCCATGCCACCAGCATGGCCGAGATCTGCGAGGCGGCGGGGATGAGCGCCGGCAATCTCTACCGCTACTTCCCGAGCAAGGAGGCGATGATCGCCGCCCTGGTCGATTCCGAGCGCGAGGAGACGGCGGCGCTGTTCCGGCAGGTCGAGGACAGCGACGACCCGCTGGCGGCGATCATCGCCCTGCTGGAGCGATTCCTGACCCTGGCCACCGACGCCGCCGGACACCGGCTGTGGCTGGAGATCCTGTCCGAAGGCGCGCGCAACCCGCAGATCCAGGCGGTGCTGGACCGCAGCGACGCCGAGGTGCGGCCGGCGTTGGCCCATCTGGTCGGCCGTGCCGCCGCCATCGGCCAAGCCGATCCCGCCCTCGATCCCGACCAGGCGGCGGTCTGGCTGCTGATGCTGATCGACGGCTTCAGCGCCCGGGTGGCGACCGACCCGCGCTTCGACATCGCCGCCGGCATCGCCGCCCTGCCCGCCATGGTCCGCCGCCTCCTCGCCCCGGGAGCCTGAGCCATGACCCGATCCGTCAACCGCTGGGCGATCCTGCCCGTGATCTCGGTCGCGCTGCTGCTGGTGGCGATCGACGCCACCGTGCTGCACATCGCCGTGCCGACCCTGAACCGGGCGCTGGGGCCCAGCGCGTCGCAGCTGCTGTGGATCATCGACATCTATCCGCTGCTGATGGCCGGGCTGCTGCCGGCCGCCGGCACGCTGGGCGACCGCATCGGGCACAAGCGCCTGCTGCTGCTGGGGCTGGCGGTGTTCGGCCTGGCCTCGGCCGCCTGCGCCGTCGCCCCCGGCCCGGAATGGCTGATCGCCGGCCGCGCCTTCCTGGCCTTCGGCGGGGCGATGATGATGCCGGCCACCCTGTCGATCCTGCGCCTGGCCTTCGACGACCCGCGCGAGCGGGCGATCGCGATCGGCATCTGGTCGTCGGTCGCGTCGGGCGGCGCCGCCTTCGGCCCGGTGGTCGGCGGCGCGCTGCTGGAGCATTTCCATTGGGGCGCGGTGTTCCTGATCAACGTGCCGATCGTGCTGACAGCATTGCCCTTCGCCGCCTGGCTGCTGCCCGGCCGGCGCGTCAGCGAACAGCACCCCTGGGACCTGCCCGGCCTGCTGATGGCGATGGCCGGCATCATCGGCGTGGTCTATGCCGTCAAGCAGACCACCCATGCCGGGGCGAACCCCTGGCTGGCCGCCGCGATCGGCCTGGCCGGCGCCGCGCTGGTGACCGCCTTCCTGCGCCGCCAGGCCCGCGCCCCGACGCCGATGATCGACC
>NZ_JBCNNF010000111.1:0-17448 GCF_039594555.1 Inquilinus sp. | reverse complement strand
GAAGGACGGCGGCGACGTCAAGCTGGCGGCCTCGGCCGAGTTCGTCGAGAGCCCGGCGGCCCTGCCATCCTTCCAGTCGGTCTACGGCTTCAAGCTGAAGCAGGACCAGATCGTCACCCTGGCCGGCGGCGACACCGCCGCCACCATCCGCGCCGCGGCGGAGCAGACCTCCGGCGTCAACACGGCCATGGTCTACGGCACCGACGGCGCCATCTCCTCGGTCGGCCTGGTGGTGCTGGACGACAGCAAGGGCGCGCAGATCGTCTATGAGCCGGCGGCGACGGTCCGCGCCGACACCCTGGCCAAGTACCCGAAGATCAAGGAGGCGCTGGACCCGGTCTTCGCCTCGCTCGACCTCAAGACCCTGCAGGAGCTGAACGGCAAGATCGCCGTCGACGGCGAGGACCCGCAGGCCGTCGCGGCCGAGTACCTGAAGGCGAAGGGGTTCGTGAAGTAAGGCACGACAGGACGGGCCGGCCGATGCTCTGATGGCCGCATGACCGTCATCCGCAACCGCGTGCTGCTGGTGCTGGGGCTGGTGGCGCTGGCCGGGGTGCTGGCGCTGCCGATCCTGACCAACGCGCCGAACCGGCTGCTGTCCGGCCGGCCGATCGGCGCGCTCGACCTCGCCGGGCCCTGGGGGCCGGTGGCGATCGCCGCCGCCGCCCTGCTGCTGGCCGGGGCCTTCGTGCCGTCGCGGCGCTGGACGCTGGTGCTGCAGCTTCTAGTGGGCATCGGGATCGCCGTCGGCCTGGTTTGGCTGGCCGGGATGCAGGCCGAGCTGCTGGCCGTCGGCGCCCGCCCCTCGGCCCGCACCTCGCTCGGCGCCGGCTTCTGGGTGCTGGCCCTCACCGCCCTTCTGGCTGCCGCCGACGCCGCTCGCCGGCTGCAGCTGGGCCCGCTGGCCCGGCTGGGCACCGCCCTGCTGCTGGCCGCGCCGGTGGCGGCGCTGATCGCCGGCGGCGCGGTCGACCAGCTGTCGCTGATGAAGGAATACGTCCAGCAGCACGGCGTGTTCGGCCCACAGGTGCTGCGCCACCTGCTGCTGGTCGGGCTGGCGCTGATACCGACGCTGCTGATCGGCGTGCCGCTGGGCATCGCCGCCCACCGCTCCGCCGCCGCGCGCGGGCCGATCTTCTCGATCCTCGGCATCATCCAGACGGTGCCGTCGATCGCGCTGTTCGGCCTCTTGATCGCCCCGCTCTCCGCCCTCTCCGCCGCCCTGCCCTGGCTCGGCATCAGCGGCATCGGCATCACCCCGGCGGTGATCGCGCTGACCCTCTATTCGCTGCTGCCGATCGCCCGCAACACCGCCGCCGGGCTGGACCAGGTCGAGGCCGGGGTGATCGACGCCGCCCGCGGCATCGGCATGACCCCGCGCCAGATCTTCCGCAAGGTCGAGGTGCCGCTGGCCCTGCCGGTGTTCCTGTCCGGCCTGCGCATCACCCTGATCCAGGCCATCGGCCTGACCGCGGTGGCGGCGCTGATCGGCGCCGGCGGGCTGGGCGCCGTGATGTTCCAGGGCCTGTTCGCCAATGCCCTCGACCTGGTGCTGCTGGGCGCCCTGCCGATCATCCTGATGGCGGTGGCGGTCGACGCCGTGTTCCGCATCCTGGTCGCCGCCCTGCAAGCCCCGTCTTCGGGGAGGAGAGCCGCATGATCGAGTTCGAGCATGTCAGCAAGCAGTTCGACGGCATCAAGGCGGTCGACGACCTGACCCTAAGCATCCCGGACGGCGCCTTCTGCGCCCTGATCGGGTCCTCCGGCTCCGGCAAGTCGACCAGCCTGCGCATGATCAACCGGTTGATCCTGCACTCCTCCGGCAGCCTCCGGGTCGGCGGCGAGGACGTGACGAAGATCCCGGCCGAGGCGCTGCGTCGCCGCATGGGCTATGCCATCCAGTCGATCGGCCTGTTCCCGCACTGGACGGTGGCCCGCAACATCGCCGCGGTGCCGACCCTGCTGGGCTGGCCGCAGGCGAAGATCGACGGCCGGGTGCAGGAGCTGCTGGAGCTGCTGCAGCTCGACCCGCGCTTTGCCGCGAAGTATCCGCACCAGCTGTCCGGCGGGCAGCAGCAGCGCGTCGGCGTCGCCCGGGCGCTGGCGGCCGATCCCGAGGTGCTGCTGATGGACGAGCCGTTCGGCGCGCTGGACCCGATCACCCGCGACGCGCTGCAGGGCGAGATGGCGCGAATCCACCGCGAGACCGGCAAGACCATCGTCTTCGTCACCCACGACATGGACGAGGCGCTGCGCCTGGCCACCCAGATCGCCATTCTGGACCACGGCCGGCTGGTGCAGTTGGGCAGCCCGCGGGAGATTCTGACCGCGCCGGCCAACGACTTCGTGCGCGACTTCATCGGCCGCGACGATCTGGGGCTGAAGCTGCTGGCGACCGAGACAGCGGCCGACCGGGCCCGGCCCGGCGAGCCGGCGGACGGCGCGCCGATCCCGGCAGACGCCTCGCTGCGCACCGCCCTGTCGATCCTGGTGGCGCGCCATGCCGACAGCGCCCCGGTGGCGGCGGCCGACGGCAAGCCGCTGGGCGTGCTGCATCTCGACGACCTGGTGCGGGCGTGAGCGTCGCCCAGCCCGTCGCGGCGGCGTCCGGACGCCCGGGCTGGCGGCCCTGGCGCGACCCGCTGCTCTGGCTGGCCGTCGGCTTCGCCGCGCTGGTCTTCGGCCTGCCGCTGACCCGACCGATCTTCGCCGCCTGGTTCCCGCAGTTGGAGCGGCCCTTCTACGAGGCCGACAGCTTCCCGGCCCTGGTGGTGGCGCATGTCGCGCTGGTCGGCGCGTCGAGCCTGATCGCGGTCGTCATCGGCGTGGCCGCCGGCATCTTCGTCACCCGCCGCGCCGGGGCCGAGTTCCGCGGCTTGGTCGAGACGGTGACGGCGATCGGCCAGACCTTCCCGCCGGTGGCGGTGCTGGCGATCTCCGTCCCACTGCTCGGTTTCGGCGCCTGGCCGGCGCTGATCGCCCTGTCGCTGTACGGCCTGCTGCCGATCGTGGAAAACACCATCGCCGGGCTGGAGCAGGTGCCGCCAGCGGCGCGCGACGCGGCGGAAGGCATAGGCATGGGCCCCGTCCGGCGGCTGTGGTCGGTGGAGCTGCCGCTGGCGGCGCCAGTGATCATGGCCGGCATCCGCACCTCGATCGCGATCAACATCGGCACGGCGGCGATCGCCTCCACCGTCGGCGCCCGCACCCTGGGCACGCCGATCATCGTCGGGCTGAACGGCAACAACCTGGCCTATGTCATCCAGGGCGCGGTGGTGGTGGGCACGCTGGCGGTGCTGGCCGACCTCGCCTTCGGCCGGGTGACCGACCTGCTGCAGCGCTGGAAACGTGCTTAAGCCAACCTACGACCACCTCATCCGCGGGGCTTCTTGTCGCCGACCCAGAAGCGCGGCCCGGGTCCGGCGCGGCCGGCGCGGTCGGCCGGGTTGACCAGGCCGCAGGTCGACATCGACAGGCAGCCGCAGCCGATGCAGCCGGCGAGGCCGGATTTCAGCCGCTCCAGCTCCGCGATCCGCTCGTCGATCCGCCGGGTCCAGCCGCCGGACAGGCGCGCCCAGTCCTCGCCAGTGGGGATATGGTCGGTCGGCAGCTTGTCGAGTTCGGCCTTCACCTCCTCGAGCGACATGCCGAGCCTCTGGGCGAAGACGATGAAGGCGATCCGCCGCAGCGCCGCGCGCGGGAAGCGGCGGTGGCCGGAGCCGGCGCGCTCGGACCGGATCAGCCCCCGCTCCTCGTAATAGCGCAGCGCCGAGGCGGCGACGCCGCTGCGCCGCGCCACCTGGTTGATCGTCAGGACTCCGTCCATAGGCCTGGTCCGTCGCGGTCGATACTCAAGCTAAGTTGAGCTTCGAGCCGTCGCGGATCAAGCGGGACTGGCCCTCAGGCCATCGCCGGGGCGCGCCGGTCCAGCGCGTAGGACAGCACCGCGACGGCAAGGCCGAGCACGGCGACGGCGGCGCCGAGATAGGGGATCTGGCCATAGGGCATGCCGGCGGTGATCGCGGCGCCGCCGAGCCAGGCGCCGGCGGCGTTGCCGAGATTGAAGGCGCCCTGGTTCAGGGTGGAGGCGAGGTTCGGCGCCTCATGCGCCTGGTCGACCACCCGGGTCTGCAGAGGCGCGCCGAGGCTGAACTGGACCACGCCCCACAGCACCATGGCGGCGACGGCCGGCACCATCATCGGCGCGGCCAGTCCGAAGCCGGCGCAGGCCACGGCCAGCGCGGTGAAGCTGATCATCACCGCCGGCATCAGCCGCCAATCGGCCAGGCGGCCGCCGAACAGGTTCCCGACGGTGATGCCGACGCCGAACAGCAGCAGCGCGGTGGTGACACCCTGCGGCGTCAGGCCGGACACGGTCTCGAGGATCGGGGTGATGTAGGTGAAGACGGTGAACAGGCTGACCGAGGACAGGATGCTGAGCGCCATGGCCAGCAGCACCTGCGGCTTGCGCAGCACCGAGAATTCGGACAGGAGGTTGCCGGCCGGCGCATCGCGGTCGCGCGGCAGGATGAAGGCGATGGCCAGCGCCGCGGCGATGCCGATCGGGACGATGGCGCCGAAGGTGGCGCGCCAGCCGGCGACATGGCCCAGCGCGGTGCCGAAGGGCACGCCCAGGACGTTCGCCAGGGTGAGGCCGGAGAACATCAGCGCGACGGCGCGCGACCGCTGGTGCCGGGGCACGAGGCCGGTGGCGACGACGGCGCCGATGCCGAAGAAGGCGCCATGGCACAGCGCCGTCAGCACCCGGGCGGCCATCAGCGACCAGTAGTCCGGCGCCAGCGCGCACATCAGGTTGCCGAGGATGAACACGCCCATCAGCCCCAGCAGCGTGGTCTTGCGCGGCAGCTTCGCCGTCAGCAGCGCGACGATCGGCGCGCCGATGGTGACGCTGAGGGCGTAGCCCGAGACCAGCATGCCGGCCGCCGGAATCGAGACGCCGAGGTCCCGCGCCACGTCGGGCAGCAGGCCCATGATCACGAACTCGGTGGTGCCGATGCCGAACGCGGCAACGGCCAGGGCGAAGAGCGGCAGCGGCATGAGGGGCGGATCCGGTGACGGGACGTCGTCCCTAAGATGCGCGCTTGGCCGGAGCAAACCTCATACGAATGCTGCAACGCAGCATTCGGGAAATGCGGGGCGGGTGCGGAGAGCCTCCGCCGGTCGCGAACCGGTTACGAGAACACGAAATCCGAGGCGTGAAGCTGGGACGCGGAGGTGATGCCGGTCAACTTGATTGTGATGTCCGTCGTGCCGTTGCCATCTGTATCAATGAGCGCCTGTCCACCGGCGAACCGTGCCTCACTGTTGCCGGCGCCCGTGAAGATGGCCGCCCCAAGATAGCTGAAGGCGCCGTGGAGCAGCCCCTGGAAAGCCAACTTGTCACCCTGTGCCGAGACGAAATCCGCGATGGTGTCAGTACCGTCCAGGATGCTCGAGAACTCGAACACGTCCGCGCCTGCCCCTCCAGTCAGGGCGTCGGTTCCTCGTCCGCCGGACAAATGGTCCGCCCCTCCGTTTCCATTGAGAATGTCGTTTCCATCTCCGCCGTTGAGCCAATCAGCGGCACTAGTGCCGGAGGCCGTGTCGTTCTGTATCCCTCCGACCACGACGAAGCCTTGGCCGCTATCCGACAGCAATATGGTATTGCCTTCGTCAGAAAGACGGAAATTCGTCAATCCATGCAACGGCTCTGTCGCGAAATTTCTCTCAAGCTCAGTTATCGATAAATCAACCAAACCGCCACCGATGATGGTAACAACATCAGATCTAAGTCGATAAAGTCCATTTATATCGCTTGCATTCAAAATTGCCTCTTTGCAGTAAAGACTTATGATTTCTATACTATTTATTTCAACAACAGACAAATCCATTATATCATTGCTCAGACCACCAGAGAATATTTCGGTATTTAAATAATCAAACCCATCACCACCATCATAGATCTCTCCGCTTTTGATCTCACCTGCATCAATGTACAGAAGATCATTACCATCACCTCCATACAATTCATCCCTACCACTACCTCCATGAATCATATCATTCCCGCCCATGCCATATAGTACGTCATCGCCTCCGAACCCAGACAATCCACCTCCACGAATCTCGTTCACACCGCTGCCACCGATAATCGTGTTATTTAGAGAATTTCCACCGCCACTTACATAGTCTTCGTCAGAATCGATGGTTAAATTTTCTATGTTACTACGAAGTTCGCCACCTAAAGACGAAATTACAGTATCTATACCCTCATCAGCCAACTCAACTATCCTATCACCAAGATAAGGAGGAGAACCAATCTGAAAATCATAAACGTAATATATATCATCCCCCTTTCCGCCGATCAAAATATCGAATCCGGGACCACCAGAAAGGATGTCGTTTCCATCTTTTCCTTCAAGTGTATTCGATCCACTGTTTCCAAGGATATAGTTGCCAGCGGCATTGCCAGTCCCATTGATCGATGTCATACCGATCAACACAAGATCCTCAAGGTTGGCGCCCAGGATATAACTGATGGCCGATTGGACAGTATCCGTACCGGCACCCGCGGCCTCGACCACCAAGTCACCCGCTGAGCCAACCTCGTAAGTGTCATTGCCCGTGCCGCCCACCATTCGGTCAGAACCCGCACCACCGGTCAGATGGTCGTCGCCTGCGCCACCATTGAGCTCGTTGTTGCCGGCATTGCCGAGGATTGTGTTGGCCAGCGCATTGCCGAAGCCGTTGAGGTTGCCCGTCCCGGTCAGTGTCAGGTCTTCGACGTTGGCGCCGAGTTGCCAGTTGATCGAGGCCCGGACGAGGTCGTGGCCTTCACCCGCCGCCTCCACCACCTTGTCGCCGATGGCATCGACGTCATAGGTGTCGTTGCCGCCACGGCCTATCAGCACATCGTCTCCGGCCCCGCCGTTGAGCACGTTGTTCCCTGCGTTGCCGACGATGGTGTTGGCCAGCGCGTTGCCGGTGCCGTCTATGGCCGTCGTCCCGGTCAGGTTCAGCTCCTCGACATTCGCGCTCAGGATGTAGCTGACCGAGGCCCGAATCCGGTCGTAGCCGGCATTGGTGCCCTCGCTCACCACATCGCCGGCCGAGTCCACGTCGTAGACATCGTTGCCCGCGCCCCCAGCCATCGCGTCGTTGCCAGCGCCGCCATTGAGCACGTTGTTCCCAGCATTGCCGACAAGCGTGTTGTCCAGCGCGTTGCCGAAGCCGTTGAGGTCGGCCGTGCCTGCCAGGGTCAGGATCTCGACATTGGCCGCCAGCTGGTGGCTGACCCAGGCCAGCACCCGGTCAATGCCCTCGCCCGCCCGCTCCACCACCTGGTCGCCGGCCGCCCCGACATAATAGGTGTCGTCGCCGAGGCCGCCGACGAGGATGTCGTCGCCGAGCCCTCCGTTCAACGCATCGTTGCCGTCAAGGCCATACAGCAGGTCATTGGCGTCGAGACCATAGATCTCGTCCGCTGTGGCGCTGCCGACGATCCGGTCAGCCGCCGCCGTGCCCGTCAATACCGGCATGAAATCCTCTCCCTTTCAAATCAACGCACCGCGACCGATGCTGCTTCTGCCCGCCCCCGGGTTTTGCGCAAACTCATGGGATCCCGTCGCCACAGTCGGCTCGACGTGGCCTCCACCGATGGCAGCATTCAGGTGAACACGAAATCGGAAGCGTGGAGCTGGGATGCGGTGGTCATACCGGTCAGGTAGATGGTGATGTCCACGGCGCCGTTGCCGTCTGTGTCAACCAGCAAATTTTCGCCCGAAAATCGTGCCTCGCTGTTGCCGCTCGCGGTGAAGGCTGCGGCTCCGCGATAGCTGAAGGTGCCGTGGAGCAAATCCTCGAAGACCAGCTTGTCCTCACCTCCCGAGGCGATGAAGTCATTGACATGATCGAGCCCACTGGCGCCGGCATGATAGATGAACTGATCCGCACCGGCACCGCCGACCAGCAAATCGTCGCCGGCTCCTCCGGTCAGTCGGTCATCGCCGGCACCGCCTTGCAGCTGATCGAACCCAGCATCGCCTCTGAGATCATCATCCCCGCCATTACCATAAATCTCGCTAGATAGTGGCCCGCCCAGAACCACATCGGCCCCGGCTCCCCCTTGAACTTCGGGAAGATTGAAGCCGACCCCCGGCAGTATCAGGGTGTTGCCGTTGTCCGAGAGCCGTAGGCTCAGAACATCGAGCGTTGCATCGGACAAATCGACTGTGCCGCTTCCCTTGAGGACGATCGAATTGGCATGAATTTCCAGAAACTGGTCGAGTTGAACGGCGGTCAGAACGGCCGTATTGGAATAGACTTCCAGAACCTCAAGTCCGGTAAGGTCAGCCACCGAAAGGTCCAAGGGGCCGGCCCCCGTGAAGACCCTGAGTGTGTCGCGCCCCGCCCCACCGTCGAAGACATCGCCGGCCGTCAGGTCGAGGTGGCCATCCAGCGATTGGCCCGTCGACACGTCGGTGCCCCCGATGATCAGCATATCGTCGCCCGCGCCGCCCCGGAGGACGTCCATTCCGGCCGCCCCGCGAAGCCCGTCGGCGCCGGCACCTCCGAGCAGGGTGTCGTTTCCCTCACCGCCGTCGAGACTGCTGCCGACAGATCCGGCCGTCAGATGGTCATTTCCCAGTCTGCCGTATATCGAGGCCGCACCGTCCGGGCCGACCACACTGTCCGCGGATGCACCACCGGTAATGGAGATGCGATCGACATTGGAAGCCACGCCAGCCATATCCACCGCGTTGCCCAGATCAGAGAGATATAGGGCAGTGACGCCCAGCTTTTGGAATCCGGAAAAATCGGCGGAACCACCTCCGATCAATTGCAGAGTCGAGGCATTGATCGAGTTGAATTGTGCAACTTGACGCACTCCGATTTGAACAATCGTTACAAAAGAATTGAGCACCTCCATGTTACGAAAATCGAGGCTCGTTAGATCTATTACATTGATGCCAGGCGATAGAGAGAGCGCGTCAACACCACTGCCCCCATCATAGACCTCACCGGCGACAATCTCATATTTGAACGCGATTTCGAATGAATCGTCACCAGCACCGCCGCGCAGATAATCCTTTCCTGTTCCTCCAACGATCAAGTCGTCGCCATCACCACCGAGAATCTGGTCATCGCCCCCACCGCCATAGAGGCCGTTTGCCCCGGCATTGCCGACGATGGTGTTGCTTCCCCCGTTTCCGGCTCCATCGATGTTTGCCGTGCCGACCAAGTTCAGCTCCTCGACATTGGCGCCCAGCGTGTAGCTGACCGAGGCCCTCACTCGGTCATAGCCGGCATTCGCGCCCTCGCTCACCACGTCGCCGGCCGAGTCCACGTCGTAGACGTCGTTGCCCGCGCCCCCGGCCATCGCGTCGTTGCCGGCGCCGCCATTGAGCACGTTGTTCCCGGCATTGCCGAGGATCGTGTTGTCCAGCGCATTGCCGAAGCCGTTGATGTCGGCCGTGCCCGTCAGGGTCAGGATCTCGACATTCGCCGCAAGCTGGTGGCTGACCGAAGCGCGCACACGGTCGATGCCCTCCCCCGCCCGCTCCACCACCTGGTCGCCGGCGGAGTCCACGTCGTAGGAATCGTCGCCGAGACCGCCGACGAGGATGTCGTCGCCGAGCCCGCCGACCAGCCAGTCATTGCCGCCCGCGCCATAGAGCGTGTCATTGCCATCGAGGCCATAGATCTGGTCCGCATCGGCGCTGCCGACGATCCGGTCAGCCGCCGCCGTGCCTGAAAATACCGGCATGAAATTGTCTCCCCCACCAAGAATCCGGCGCGCCTCGGCCAGTGTCCCCCGGCCTTTTCGCGCCCCCCATCAGCTTAATCCCGGCTCCGCCCCGCTCGGCAATCCGGATTCTGTGGATTCGTGAAAAAATTCATATATCGGCGGAACGCCTGCCCGCGCCGCCGCCGTGCTAGGGTCCGCTTCGCCCGCCCGTTGCCCCCAGTCCGACCCGAGACCGCCATGGCCCGCCGCCTGCCCCCGCTCCTCGCGCTCCGCGCCTTCGAGGCCGTCGGCCGCCTCGGCAGCGTCCGCGCGGCGGGGGAGGAGCTGGCGGTCAGCCACACCGTGGTCTCGCGCCATGTCCGCAACCTGGAGCAGCGGCTGGGCGCCCGGCTGCTGCGCCCCGCCGGGCGCGGCCTGGCGCTGACGCCGGAGGGCCAGCGCTACCTGGCGCAGATCGGCCAGGCGCTGGACCTGGTCGAGCGCGCCACCGCCGAGCTGTCGGCGCCGCGCCGCCGCACCCTGGCGATCTGGTGCGCCCCCGGCGTCGCCTCGCGCCGGGTGCTGCCGCGGCTGCCGGAGCTGGAGGCCCTGCTGCCGCAGCACGAGATCACCCTGCTGCCGACCCTGGCCCGGCCCGACTTCGCCCGCGACGAGGTCGACGCCGAGATCATCTATCTGGAGACGGCCGGGCCGCGCGACGGGGTGCGGGCCGAGCTGCTGTCCAGCCCGCGAGTCTTCCCGGTGGCCAGCGCCGCCTTCCGCGCCCGCCACTCCGATGTGGTGGCGCCGGCCGACCTGCTGCGCGTGCCGCTGATCCATGAGGAATCCACCGAGCAGTGGCAGCGCTGGCTGCGCCGCGCCGGGGTGGCGGAGGTGCCGCCGCTGCGGGGTCCCCGGCTGTGGCACGCCCATCTGGCGATCGAGGCCGCCCGGCTGGGCCAGGGCGTTGCCCTGGCCAATGCCGTGCTGGCCGGGGAGGACTTGGCCGCCGGCGGGCTGGTGGAGATGGTGCCGTCCGACATCCGCCTCGGCGGCTATTACTTCCTGTCCGAGGCGGCGCGGTGGGACGAGCCCGGCCTGGCCACGTTGCGCGGCTGGCTGCGCGACCTCTTCGCGACCCCAAACGGCAATGGTGCATAGAAGGCACCAGACGCGTTCAAACTAGGTGATTGTGCAGCGGCCCTGCCGCACCGACTTTCTAGCGCAAGGCCCGAACCCAAGAGGATGCCCATGACCACCAATGCCGAGCTTCTTCAGCGCCGCAACGCCGCCGTCGTCCGCGGGGTCGGGCACACCACCCCGATCTCCGCCGCCCGCGCGCTGAACGCCGAGGTCTGGGATGTCGAGGGCAAGCGCTATGTCGACTTCGCCGGCGGCATCGCCGTGGTCAACACCGGCCACTGCCACCCGAAGGTGATCGCCGCCGTCCAGGCGCAGATGGAGAACTTCACCCACACCTGCTTCCAGGTGCTGATGTACGAGCCGTATATCGAGCTGGCCGAGAAGCTGAACGCGCTGGCCCCGATCTCCGGCCCGCTGAAGTCCGTCTTCTTCACAACCGGCGCCGAGGCGACCGAGAACGCGATCAAGATCTCGCGCGCCGCCACCGGCCGCAGCGGCATCATCGCCTTCACCGGCGCCTTCCATGGCCGCACCATCCTGGCCTCGGCCATGACCGGCAAGGTCGTGCCCTACAAGAAGGGCCTCGGGCCCACATTGCCGGATGTCTGGCACGTGCCGTTCCCGGTCGCGCATCACGGCGTCACGGTCGAGGATTCGCTGCGCCACCTGAACTTCCTGTTTAAGGCCGATGTCGACCCGTCGCGCGTCGCCGCGATCATCCTCGAGCCGGTGCAGGGCGAGGGCGGCTTCTACGAGGTGCCGACGGAGCTGATGCGCGCTTTGCGCCGGATCTGCGACGAGCACGGCATCGTGCTGATCGCCGACGAGGTGCAGACCGGCTTCGGCCGCACCGGCAAGATGTTCGCGATGGAGCATTACGACGTCGAGGCCGACCTGATCTGCGTCGCCAAGAGCCTGGCCGGCGGCTTCCCACTGTCCGGCGTGATCGGCCGGGCGCCGATCATGGACGCGGCCGACCCGGGCGGGCTGGGCGGCACCTATGCCGGCAATCCGCTGTCCTGCGCCGCGGCGCTGGCGGTGCTGGAGGTGTTCAAGGAAGAGAAGCTGCTCGACCGCTCCAACGCCATCGGCGCCCGGATCAAGGCCCGGCTGGAGACGCTGTCGCGGCGGAACGATCTGCTGCCGATCGCCGCGATCCGCGGCCTGGGCGGCATGGTCGCGTTCGAGATCGTCAAGTCGCGCGGCGCCGCCGACCCCGATGCCGACGCCACCAAGCGGGTGACCCAGAAGGCCTATGAGAACGGCCTAGTGCTGCTGTCCTGCGGCGTCAACGCCAATGTCATCCGCATCCTGGTGCCGCTGACCGCCAGCGACGCCATCGTCGACGAAGGCCTGGACGTGCTGGAGAAGGCGCTGGCGGCCGCCTGAGCCGGCCGGCACGGCCCGCCCCGTCACCCTCCCGGCCCTGACGGGCCGGGCCCCTCCCTCTCCCCGAGGAGAGGGAAACGAGCGCCGTCCCTTCATCTCTCCTTGGGGAGAGGTCGAAATCGCGCAGCGATTTCGGGTGAGGGGGCGTGCGGCCTCGCCACAAGAGCGCCGCAAGAGCATTCCGTTCCGTGACCCTGTGAGGCCCTGATGCCCACCCTGACCCTGAACGACCCGACCCTGCTCAAGAGCCAGAACCTGATCGGCGGCTCCTGGATCGGCGAGGCCGTCGACCCGGTGACCAACCCGGCGACCGGCGAGACGCTGGGGCACGTGCCGCGCTTCGGCGAGGCCGAAGCCACCGACGCGGTCGAGGCCGCCGAGGCCGCCTTCGGCCCCTGGGCGAAGAAGACCGCCAAGGAGCGCTCCGCCATCCTGCGCCGCTGGTTCGACCTGATCATCGCGAACCGCGAGGACATCGCCCTGATCATGACCAGCGAGCAGGGCAAGCCGCTGGCCGAGGCGCGCGGCGAGGTCGACTACGCGGCCTCTTTCGTCGAGTTCTATGCCGAGGAGGCCAAGCGCATCTACGGCGAGACCATCCCGAGCCACCGCGCCGATGCCCGTATCCTGGTGATGCGCCAGCCGATCGGCGTGGTCGCGGCGATCACGCCCTGGAACTTCCCGGCGGCGATGATCACCCGCAAGGTGTCGCCGGCCCTGGCCGCCGGCTGCACCGCCGTGATCAAGCCGGCGCCGGAGACGCCCCTGACCGCGCTCGCCCTGGCCGAGCTGGCGGTGCGCGCCGGAGTGCCGGCCGGCGTGCTGAACGTGATCACCGGCGACGCGCCGAAGATCGGCAAGGTGCTCACCGGCCACCCCGCCGTGAAGTTCGTCGGCTTCACCGGGTCGACCGAGGTCGGCAAGCTCCTGATGCGCCAGGCCGCCGAAACGGTGAAGAAGGTCGGTCTGGAGCTGGGCGGCAACGCGCCCTTCATCGTCTTCGACGACGCCGACATCGACGCCGCGGTCGAGGGCGCCCTGGCCTCGAAGTTCCGCAACATGGGCCAGACCTGCGTCTGCGCCAACCGGATCTATGTCCAGGACGGGGTCTATGACGATTTCATTGCCCGCTTCGCCGCCAAGGTGAAGGCGATGAAGGTCGGAAACGGCACCGAGGCCGGCGTGGTCCAGGGCCCGCTGATCACCGAAGAGGCGGTGGAGAAGACCGAGCGGCACATCGCTGACGCGGTGTCCAAGGGTGCTGTCGTCGTCACCGGCGGCAAGCGCCACGCCCTGGGCGGCACCTTCTTCGAGCCGACGGTGCTGTCCGGCGCCACCACCGAGATGGTGGTGACGCAGGAGGAGACCTTCGGCCCGCTGGCCCCGGTCTACCGCTTCCGCGACGAGGCGGATGTGGTGGCCCAGGCCAACGCCACGCCCTTCGGCCTGGCCGCCTATTTCTACGCCCGCGACCTGGGCCGCGTGTTCCGGGTGGCCGAGGCGCTGGAATACGGCATCGTCGGCGTCAATGCCGGCATCGTCGCCACCGAGGTCGCGCCCTTCGGCGGAGTCAAGGAATCCGGCCTCGGCCGCGAGGGCTCGCATCACGGCATCGAGGAGTTCGTGGAGCTGAAATACGTCCTGCTCGCTGGGATGGGCGCGTAATCCGACGCGGGAGGGCCGGCGGCCCTCCCTCAGGACCGCCGCATCGTCGCGTGCGGCTCCATGACCACCATGTTGAAGCGGACCGGCCGCGTACCCTTGCAGGCATAGGCGTGCGGCCGGTCGCTGTGCAGCAGCGCGGATGTGCCGGCCGGCACCTCATGCGGCCGCCCGTCGACCTCCAGCAGCAGCGTGCCGGCGGTGACGTGCAGCAGCTCGCGCGTGCCGGGCGGATGCGGGTCGGAGACATGCCGCTCCCGCGGTTTCAGCTCCCAGCTCCACAGCTCCAGCATGTCCGGCCCGTCGCTGCCGACCAGCAGCACCGCGGTGCCGCCCTCCGGCCCGGCCCAGAGCCGCGCCGCCTCCCCCGGCCGGACCAGCCGCACCACGTCCTGACTGCCCAGATCCACCAGCGCCGCCACCGAGACGCCCAGCGCCGCGGCGACCCGGCACAGCGTGCCGATCGAGGGGTTGGAGCGGGCGTTCTCGATCTGCACCAGCATGCCCTTGCTGACGCCGGAGAGCCGGGCCAGCGCGTCCAGCGACAGCCGCCGCGCCCGCCGCTGCTCGGCGACATGGCGCGCCACCGCCGCCGCAGTCGCGGCCTCGGGATTGTCGGGAGCCTTATCGTCCTCAATGTTGACCAGCTCGGTCATCTCGGCCTATTCAGTAAAGTGAACTATTCGGTCATTTTAAAGAACCATGACGATGCTGTCCGCCCTGCCCGTCATCGATCCTGCCGTCCAGGCGCTGCGCCCGGATTTCGTGGCCCTGAGCCTGGTGGCGCACGGCGCCCGCAACGGCCCGAGCGATGCCGAGAGTGCCGCCCGACTGGCCGAGGCCTGCGAGGCCGCCGCGATCGGTCCCGATTGGGCGACGGCACATCTGGAAGCCTGGCGGGAGGCCTATCGCAGCTTCGGGGCCAAGCCGCAGCGCACGCCCTGCTCGGCCGAGGCGCTGCGCAAGCGGGCCCTGCGCGACGGTGGGCTGCCGCCGATCAACCGGCTGGTCGACCTGTACAACGCGCTGAGCGTGCGCTGGGCGGTGCCGATCGGCGGCGAGGACTTGGCAGCCTATGAAGGACCGCCGCGGCTGGTGCGGGCCACCGGCGACGAGATCTTCGAGACCTTCGCGAATGGCGAGCCCGCGATCGAGCATCCGGAGCCGGGCGAGGTGGTGTGGCGTGACGACCGCGGCGTTACCTGCCGGCGCTGGAACTGGCGCCAGGGCCCGTGCACCCGGCTGGATCTGCCGACGACGGAAATGTGGTTCGTGATCGAACGGCTGGAGCCCATGCCGATCGCGGCGCTGGAGGCCGTCGGCCGCGAGCTGGCCGACGGCATCCGCGCGATCGCGCCGGACGCCCGGATCGAGACCACGCTGCTGGGCGCCTGAACCGGAGGGTCCAGGGCAGGTCGCGCGCATTGCGTCTCCCCTCCCCGGCGTCCCGGGGGCATCGCAGCGGCCCGGGCCGATCCCGGGACATCGACACAATGCCGGGTTTCGGCCGTCGCCGTTAGATCCAGATGGGAGTGATCGATGGTGCCAGAATCGGATGCCGAGGCTGGTCAGATCCAGCCGGCGTCCACCACATACATCTGGCTGGTGCACATCCGGGCGTCGTCCGAGGCCAGGAAGGCGACCATGCGGGCGATGTCGTCGGGCTCGACGAAGCTCTTCAGGCATTGCGACGCCATGATCCGCTCGACGTATTCGGGCGTGTACCACAGCTTGACCTGCCGCTCGGTCCGCACCGCGCCGGGCAGCACGCAGTTCACCCGAATGCCCTCGGCGCCCAGGTCGCGCGCCAGGCTGCGGGTCAGGCCCTCGATTGCCGCCTTGGCCGTGGTGTAGGCCGGCATGCCGCCCATCCCCGCGCGCCAGGAGATCGAGCCGAAATTGATCACCGAACCGCCGCCGGCGTCGCGCATGCCCTGCCGCACCGCCTGCACCATGAAGAACTGGTGCTTGAGGTTCACCGCCAGCCGGTCGTCCCAGTACTCCGGCGTCACCTCGTCGATGCTGTGGCGCTGGTCGTGGCCGGCGTTGTTCACCAGCACCCGGATCGGGCCGACCGCCGCCTCCGCCGCCCGCACCATCGCCCGCAGCGCGTCGATGTCGCGCAGGTCGCAGGGCAGGAAGGCCGGCGCGGACAGCCCCTCGCCCACCAGCCTTTCGACCAGCACCCGCGAGGACTCAGCGTCGATGTCGCAGAACGCCACCCGGCTGTTCTGGCGCGCGAAATGCTCGACCAGGGCGGCGCCGATGCCGGAGCCGCCGCCGGTGATCAGCACGGCACGGTCCTGCAGGCTGGGATAGAGGGCGAAGTCGGTCATGAAGCTGCCTGGATCGGGGTAAGGGGATTCGGGGTCAGTCGCGGACCAGCGTCAGCTTGCGCTCGAACAGCTCCAGCACCTCGGCCAGGACGCGGCTGCGGCGCAGCCGGTGCTTGCCCTCATAGACGCTGTATTCCGTTCCCTGCGCGCCCACCGTCTTGGCGATGCCGTAGAGCGGCCGGTCATGGCTGTGCCGGAACACGCTGAACACGGCGATGCCGACACTGTGGTCGATGGCATAGTCGCGCCATTCGCCGGCGGCGACGCGGTCGAAATAGAGGCCGAGCAGCTGGCCGAGCTCGCCGCGGTTGAAATAGACGCGCCCGCGGCCGCGCCGAATCTGGGAGAGATCGAGAACCTGCGACATGCGCCGGACGGAATGCCTCGATGCCGTTGAGTCGGTCGGTGCAAGTGTTGGACAAATCCGGCCGCGCGTCCAGACGGCGCGCGCCGGGGTCGCAGCGATGTCCGGATCGCCCCGGCGGCGCACATCGCCTTATCGCTGCCACACCCTTGGATTGTCTTCCCGGAACCAATCGTCTAGGTAAGGCGGCTCGGCCGCGCTGCCCTGGCCGAGGCGGCGCCCTGTTCGGAACCTGGTGATGACCGATATCTTCCGCGAAGTCGACGAAGCCCTGCGCGAGGATCGCGTCAAGGCGATCTGGAATAGCTACGGCAAGCTGATCATCGCCGGCGCGGTCGCCATCGTCGTCGGCACCGCCGCCTTCGTCGGCTGGCGCAGCTACAGCCAGAGTCAGGCACAGTCGCAGACCCGGGCGCTGGTCGACGCCCAGCAGCAGGCCGCCGCCGACCCGAAGAATGCCGCCTCGGTCTACGCCGCCGTCGCCGCCGACAGCAGCGCCGACCGCGCCGCCCTGGCGCGTCTGCTGGAGGCCCGCGCCAATCTCGACGCCGGCAAGCGCGATGAGGCCGGCAAGATCTACCAGCAGATCGCCGGCGACAGCGGCGTCAACTCGGTGGTGCGCGACCTCGCCCGCCTCTATGCGGTGATGGCCCGGCTCGACGACGGCGACCCCGCGGCGCTGAGCGGCGAGCTGGCGCCGCTGGCCGCCGACGGCGCCCCCTGGCGGGCCGAGGCGCGCGAGCTGCAGGGTCTGCTGGCCCTGCGCCAGAAGGATGCGGCCAAGGCCCGCGAGATCTTCGAGGCGCTGTCGAAGGACCCGGCCTCGTCCC
>NZ_JBCNNF010000110.1:0-17491 GCF_039594555.1 Inquilinus sp. | reverse complement strand
CGTGCCGCTGCTCGGCTTCGACCGCAAGGGCTTCCGCATGGGCTATGGCGCCGGCTTCTACGACCGCACCCTGGCCGGGCTGCGGGCGCAGCGGCGAGTTCTGGCGGTCGGAGTCGGTTATGCCGGGCAGGAGGTCACGGCGGTGCCGATCGGCCTGCACGACGAGGCCTTGGATTGGATCGTGACGGATCGCGAGGCGATCCGCATTGCTGTGTGAGACGGATTTCGAATGCGCATTCTGTTCCTGGGGGATGTTGTCGGCCGTGCCGCCCGTGTGGCGGTGATGGAACAGGTGCCGCGGCTGCGCCAGCGCCTGGATCTCGACTTCGTGGTGGTCAATGGCGAGAACTCGGCCGGCGGCTTCGGCATCACCCCGAAGATCGCCGAGGAGTTCTATGAGTCGGGCGTCGACTGCCTGACCACCGGCAACCATGTCTGGGATCAGCGCGAATTGCTGGGCACCATCGACCGCGACTCGCGGATGGTGCGCCCGGCCAATTTCCCGGCCGGCACGCCCGGGCGCGGCGCCACGCTGCTGCAGGCCCGCGGCGGCCGCCAGGTGCTGGTGGTCAACATCATGGCGCGGCTGTTCATGGACGCGCTGGACGACCCCTTCGCCGCGGTCGACCGGCTGCTGGCCGACATGGCGATGCCGGGCGTGGTCGACGCCATCATCGTCGATTTCCACGGTGAGGCGTCGAGCGAGAAGATGGCGATGGGCCATCACCTCGACGGCCGGGTGACGCTGGTGGTCGGCACCCACACCCATATCCCGACCGCGGATCTGCACATCCTGCGCGGCGGCACCGCCTACCAGACCGATGCCGGCATGTGCGGCGACTATGACAGCGTCATCGGCATGGGGAAGGAGCCGGCGATCGCCCGCTTCATCCGCAAGATGCCGACCGAGCGGCTGACGCCGGCAGAGGGCCAGCCGACGATCTGCGGCCTGGTGCTGGAGACCGACGAGACCACGGGACTCGCCCGCAAGGTCGAGCCGCTGCGCATCGGCGGCCGCCTGGCGCCGGCCTGGCCGAGCGGTTTTGCCCCGGCAGAGCCGACCGGCTGAACCTATTCATCTGATTTCTTTGAAATTGCGTCTATCTGATTGCTGCGAAACGGAATATCCACGTTCGGAAATATTCGTGTCTCTTCCCTCCGGGCCACAAAACCGCCATAGTCTGGGCCTAACGCGGCGCCAGTGAGCGTGCGGTGGCGCTTGCCGTCGCCCGCCCGGCCGCATATCTCTCGCGCCGCGAACTCTCCAAGTCAGTCAGGCACTGCCCCATGGCCGGTCATTCACAGTTCAAGAACATCATGCACCGCAAGGGCGCGCAGGACGCCAAGCGGGCCAAGATCTTCACCAAGCTCCAGCGCGAGATCACCGTTTCCGCCAAGCTCGGCCTGCCCGACCCGGCGATGAACCCGCGCCTGCGCGCCGCCATCCAGGCCGCGCGCAAGGAGAACATGCCGAAGGACAACATCGACCGGGCGATCAAGCGCGCCACCGGCGACGGCAACGACAGCGACTATGTCGAGATCCGCTACGAGGGCTACGGCCCGGCCGGCATCGCCGTGATCGTCGAGGCGCTGACCGACAACCGCAACCGCACCGCGGCCGACGTCCGCTCGATCTTCGCCAAGCACGGCGGGTCGCTGGGCGAGACCAACTCGGTCAGCTTCATGTTCAACCGGGTCGGCGAGCTGGTGTTTCCGGTCAAGGCGGCCAGCGCCGATGCGATGTTCGAGGCGGCGCTGGAAGCTGGCGCCGACGACGTGCAGAGCGATGACGAGACCCACACCGTGACCACCACGGTCGAGGGCTTCGCCGCCGTGCGCGACGCGCTGGAAGAGAAGTTCGGCGCGCCGGATTCCTCGGGCCTTGTCTGGCGGCCGCTGAACAGCGTGGCGCTGAACGAGGAGCAGGCGGCATCGCTGCTGAAGCTGCTCGACACGCTGGAAGACAGCGACGACGTGCAGCGGGTCTCGGCCAATTTCGAGATCCCGGACGACGTCATGGCGCGGCTCACGGCCTGAGCCGGCGGAGGGATGATGGAGCGCGGGATGGCGAGGGCAGGGGAGATGGGGCGCCGATGAGGATCCTCGGCCTCGACCCCGGGCTGCGCCACACCGGCTGGGGCGTCCTGGATGTCGACGGCAACCGGTTGCGCTACATCGCCGATGGCAGCGTCGATTCCGACGACAAGGCCGACCTCGCCATGCGGCTCGTGCAATTGCATGACGGGCTGGTCGAGGTGATCCGAGACTGGACGCCGGACGAGGCGGCGGTCGAGGAGACGTTCGTCAACAAGAACCCGACCTCGACCCTGAAGCTGGGCCTGGCCCGCGGCGTGGTGCTGCTGGTGCCGGCCCTGGCCGGGCTGCGGGTCGCGGAATACGGCGCCAACCACATCAAGAAGTCGGTGGTCGGCGCCGGCCATGCCGACAAGACCCAGGTCCAGCACATGGTGCGGATGCTGCTGCCGGGAACGACCTTCCGGACCCCTGACGCGGCCGATGCCCTGGCCGTGGCGATCTGCCACGCCCATCACCGCCAGACCGAAGCCAGCATCGCCGGCATCCGGCTGCAGGTGGCGCGATGATCGCCCGGCTGCGCGGCCTGCTCGACAGCGCCGGGGCCGACCATGCGGTGATCGACTGCAATGGCGTCGGCTATCTGGTGTTCTGCTCGCGCCGCACCCTCGGCCTGCTCGGCGGCCCGCGCGAGGCGGTGGCTGTGCATGTCGAGACCCATGTGCGCGAGGACCACATCCATCTCTACGGCTTCGCCGACACGGCGGAGCGCGACTGGTTCCGCCTGCTGACCACGGTGCAGGGGGTGGGGGCCAAGGTGGCGCTGGCCATCCTGTCCGTACTGTCGCCGGACCAGGTGGCCACTGCCGTCGCCGCCGGCGACAAGGCGATGCTGGCCCGGGCCGACGGCGTCGGGCCGAAGCTGGCCGGCCGCATCGCGTCGGAGCTGAAGGACAAGGTCGGCGGCATCGCCCTCGGGCCGGCCGTCATCGCCTTCCACGCCGGCGGGGCTGCCCCCGCGGCCGCTCCGGCGGAGGCCGGCGCCGCGTCCGACGCGGTCTCCGCCCTGGTCAATCTCGGCTACGGCCGGGCCGAGGCTTTCGCCGCGGTGGCCAAGGCCGGCGGCAAGTTGGGGCCCGAGGCGACGGTGTCGGCGATCATCCCCGCTGCCCTGCGTGAGCTGGCGTCATGAGCGGAGATGCCGACCGTATCGTCACCGGCGAGCGCCAGGGCGACGACGACGCCTCGCTGCGGCCGCAGACGCTGGAGGATTTCGTCGGCCAGCGCGAGGTCTGTGACAATCTCCGCGTCTTCGTCACCGCGGCGCGCAGCCGGGCCGAGGCGCTGGACCATGTCCTGCTGTTCGGCCCGCCCGGCCTGGGCAAGACCACCCTGGCCCAGATCGTGTCGCGCGAACTCGGCGTCGGGTTCCGCGCCACCTCCGGCCCGGTGATCGCCCGCGCCGGCGACCTGGCGGCGATCCTGACCAACCTGCAGCCGCGCGACGTGCTGTTCATCGACGAGATCCACCGCATGAACCCGGCGGTGGAGGAGATCCTCTATCCGGCGATGGAGGATTTCCAGCTCGACCTGATCATCGGCGAGGGGCCGGCGGCGCGGTCGGTGCGGATCGATCTGCCGCCCTTCACCCTGGTCGGCGCCACCACCCGGTCCGGCCTGATCACCACGCCGCTGCGTGACCGCTTCGGCATCCCGCTGCGGCTGAACTTCTACGGCACGCCCGAGCTGGAATCGATCGTCGCCCGCGGCGCCCGGCTGCTGGGCTGCCCGCTGACCGACGAGGGCGCGCATGAGATCGCCAAGCGCTCGCGCGGCACGCCGCGCATCGCCGGGCGGCTGCTGCGCCGGGTGCGCGATTTCGGCGCGGTGGCCGGGCTGGCGCAGATCGACGCCCGCGCCGCCGACCAGGCGCTGAAGCGCCTCGATGTCGACGAGGCCGGGCTGGACGCCATGGACCGGCGCTATCTGCGCATGATCGCGGAGCATTACGGCGGCGGCCCGGTCGGGGTCGAGACGCTGGCGGCGGCGCTGAGCGAGCAGCGCGACATGATCGAGGAAGTGATCGAGCCCTACCTGCTGCAGCAGGGCCTGCTGCTGCGCACGCCGCGCGGCCGGGTGCTGGGCGACCGCGGCTACCGCGCTCTCGGCTTGGCCGAGCCGAAGCGCGGCGCCTCCCAACTCGACCTGCTGGCGGAAGACGAGCCGTGAGCGCGCTCCACAGCTTCCCCGTCCGGGTCTATTGGGAGGACACGGACGGGTCGGGCATCGTCTACCACGCCTCCTATCTGCGCTTCGCCGAGCGGGCACGGACGGAGTTGCTGCGCACAGCGGGCTTCGAGCAGTGGACGATGCTGGAGCAGACCGGCATCGCCTTCGCCGTGCGCCATTGCGTCATCGACTACCGCCGCTCCGCCCGGCTGGACGACCAGCTGACGGTCGAGACCGCGGTGACAGCGATCGGCGGCGCCAGTCTCGAAATGTCGCAGGCGATCCGGCGCGGGGACGATGACATCGTCACATTGCTGCTGAAATTGGCCTGCATCACTCGTGACGGCCGGGCGGCGCGGATGCCGCCGCGGCTTCGCGAGGTGTTCAACGCGATCAAGGACCAGACCGCGTCGCACGCGGCAGGGTGAAGGGCGAAGGGTATGGAGCAGTCGGTGATCGATACAGCCCAGGTGGCGGGGCAGGGTGCCCTGCACAATCTGAGCATGTGGGGCTTGTTCCTGCAGGCCGATGTGATCGTCAAATTCGTGATGCTGCTGCTGCTGGCGGCATCCGTCTGGTGCTGGGCGATCATCTTCGAGAAATGGATTCGCGTCCGGCGGCTGAACCGCCAGGCCGACGCCTTCGAGGACGCCTTCTGGTCCGGCGGGTCGCTCGACGACCTGTACGACCAGGTCGGCGCCAACCCGCCCGACCCGATGGCCGCCACCTTCGCCGCCGGCATGAAGGAATGGCGCATCGCAGCCGATCGCGGCCTCAGCCAGTCCGGCAGCATGCGCGCCGGGCTGCAGCAGCGCATCGACCGGGTGATGCAGGTGACCATGACGCGTGAGCTCGGCCGGGTCGAGCGCGGCATGACCGTGCTGGCCTCGGTCGGCTCGACCGCGCCCTTCGTCGGCCTGTTCGGCACGGTGTGGGGCATCATGAACTCGTTCCAGTCGATCGCCGCTCAGGCCGACACCAGCCTCGCCGTGGTGGCGCCGGGCATCGCCGAGGCGCTGTTCGCCACCGCCATCGGCCTGTTCGCCGCCATCCCGGCCACCACCGCCTACAACAAGTTCTCGAACGACCTGAACAAATACGCCGAGCGGCTGGAGAACTTCGCCGGCGAATTCGGCGCGATCCTGTCGCGCTATCTCGAGGACCGCAGCTGATGGGCGTCTCCCTGTCCCATGCCACCGGCCGCACCCGCGGCGGCCGTCGCCGCACCCTGCGCCCCAACGCCGACATCAACGTTACCCCCTTCGTCGACGTCATGCTGGTGCTGCTGATCGTGTTCATGGTCACGGCGCCGCTGCTGACCGTCGGCGTGCCGGTCGACCTGCCGCAGACCCGCGCCCAGAACATCCCGACCAAGGAGCAGCCGCTGCAGGTCACCATCGACGCCCAGGGCCAGATCTACGTGCAGAAGAAGCAGGTGGCGATGGAGGACCTGGTGCCGATGCTGACCGCGATCGCCAAGGCGCAGTCCCAGGGCGCGGCCGCCGGCTCTGGCGGCGGCCCGGCCGAGACCCGCATCTTCGTGTTCGGCGACCAGGCGCTGGCCTATGGCCGGATCATGCAGGTGATGGGCGCCATCACCTCCGCCGGCTTCACCCGCGTGGCGCTGATCTCCGAGACGCCGAAGGGCCAAGCGGCCCTGACGCCGGCCCCCGCGACCGCCGCGCCGGCACCGAGGCGCTGACAAGAGCCCCATGCGTCCCAGTCTCATCATCTCCCTGGCCCTGCACGCGATCCTGCTGATCGTGCTGATGTTCGGGCTGCCGCTGTTCCGGCGCGACGCGCCGGCGATCGCGGTCGTGCCGGTGGAGATCGTCAGCGCCGATGCGGTCGGCGCGGGTGCGACCGGCGAGATCGCGCCGGACCGCCCGCCGGCCCCGGATGCCACCGGCGACGCCGATGCGCCGCCGCCGCCGGCTGCCGCCAAGACCCCGCCGACACCGAAGCCGCCGGCCCAGAGGCCGGAGCCGCCGAAGGTGGCGCAGCTGCCGCAGCCGCGGCAGTCCGAGCCGACGCCGCAGGCGCGCCCGGCGCCGGAGCCCGAACCGGCCTCGCCGCCGCCTCCGCCGCCGACCCCGCCGGCACCGAAGACGCCGCCGCAGGCGCCGGAGATGCCGACGCCGCCGACGCCGACCCCGCCGCCGCCCACGCCGCCGCCACCGCCGGTGCAGGCGCCGTCGCCCGAGGCCACCAAGCCGCCGCCGCCTCCGCCGACGCCGCAACAACCGCCGCCCCCGCCGCCGCAGCGGCCGAACCCGCCCTCAGGCAAGCCGCAGGCCGAGCCGACGCCGACTCCGTCGCCGCCGACGCCACCGGCCCAGACGGCCGAGGCCGACCCGATGGCCATCTCGCCGACCGAAGCGCCGCGCCCGGGATCCCGGCCGAAGGCGCCGCCGCCGGCACCGGCGCAGCAGGGGGCCGCCACGCCGACGCGGCCGGCCACGTCGTCGCAGCCGGAAAGCGACCAGATCGCTGGCCTGCTGGATGGACAGCCGAACGGACGGACATCCAGCCGTTCGTCGAACCGGGCGCAGCGCCCGACAGGGCAGGGCGGTCGTGAGACGCGCCTGTCCGTGGGTGACGAGGGTGCGATCCGCGAAAGGCTTAAGCCATGCTGGAACGTCGACGAAGCGGCCCGGAACAAGCCAGCTGTCCAAGTTCGCGTCGCCGCCATCCAGCCTGACGGAACCATCCGTCCCCAGGATGTCACGGTGGTGAATGACGGTGGCGATCCGAGCTGGGGTGCCAGGGCGCGACGGGCGCTGCTCAACCCGGCCTGCCAGCCCCTGCCTGCCCCCCAAGGCGGGTGGACATCGGAATCCTACCTCTTCAATTTCGATCCCAAGGACTACTTCTGACCAGCCAGGAACCGAGGTGCAGATGATGAAACGAGGCTTCCTCCAGACCACGCTGGCCGCCCTGGCTGCGGTCGTATCCCTCTCGCTCGTGCCGGCTGCGGCCCGGGCCGAGATCCGGATCGATATCAATCAGGGCGTGACCCAGCCGATGCCGATCGCGATCACCGACTTCCCCGGTGATTCCGTCGGCAGCCAGATCAGCCAGATCATCTCGGCGGATCTGCAGCGCTCCGGCCTGTTCGCGCCGATCGACCCGCGCGCCTTCACCCAGGACGCCGCGTCCTTGCAGCAGGGGCCGCGCTTCGCCGACTGGAAGGTGCTGGCGGCCCAGGCCCTGGTCACCGGCCAGGTCCGGCCGCGCGGCGACGGCCGCTTCGACGTCGACTTCCGGCTCTGGGACGTTGCCGCCGAGCAGCAGCTGACGGGCCTGACCCTGACCGGCGACAGCGCCCTGATGCGCCGCGTCGCCCACAAGATCGCCGACGAGATCTACCGCGCCGTCACCGGCGAGGACGGGTATTTCGACACCCGCGTCGTCTACGTCTCCGAGACCGGGCCCGAGACCAACCGGGTCAAGCGCCTGGCGATCATGGACCAGGACGGCGCCAACCATCAGTTCTTGACCGACGGGTCGCAGCTGGTGCTGACGCCACGCTTCTCGCCGAGCACGCAGCAGATCACCTACATGGCCTATGTCGGCAACAAGCCGCGGGTCTACCTGCTCGACCTCGGCAGCGGCCGGCAGGAATCGCTGGGCGACTTCCCGAACATGACCTTCTCGCCGCGCTTCAGCCCGGACGGCAACCGGGTGATCTTCAGCATGGCGCAGAACGGCAACACCGACATCTATGTCCAGGACCTGCGCACCCGCTCGGTGCAGCGCCTGACCTCGGACCCCTCGATCGAGACCTCGCCCTCCTACTCCAAGGACGGGACGCAGATCGTGTTCGAGAGCGACCGCGGCGGCAGCCAGCAGCTCTACATCATGAACTCCGACGGGTCGGGGGTGCGCCGCCTCAGCTTCGGCCAGGGCACCTATGGCACGCCGGTGTGGTCGCCGCGCGGCGACCTGATCGCCTTCACCAAGATCACGCGCGGCCAGTTCTCGATCGGCGTGATGCGGCCGGACGGGACGGGCGAGCGTGACCTGGCCTCGGGATTCCTGGCGGAAGGCCCGACCTGGGCGCCGAACGGCCGCGTGCTGATGTACACGGCGAGTGGCGGCGGCGGGAGCAAGCTGGTGACGGTCGACATCACCGGCCGGGTCAGCGCCGCGGTGCCGACGCCCTTCGATGCGTCCGACGCCGCATGGTCGCCGCTGCTGCCGTGACGGCAAGCCGCAGAAATGCTAGAAATTACGCAAGAAATACCTTGCGGAGCGGGCAGTAACCTGCTTTTCCCTCAACCGCTTTCCGAATCGTAACGTCGGATCCACGTCAGGGGCAAAAACCATGCGTCTCAAGATTGTGTCCCTCATGGGGGCTCTGCTGCTGGCCACGGCCTGCAGCTCCACCCAGAACGCCGGCACCGGCGCCGGCGCCGGCGGTCTCGGCACGGGCGGCACCGCCGTTCCCGGCTCGCAGCAGGATCTGGCGCAGAACATCGGCGACCGGGTGTTCTTCTCGCTCAACGGCTTCGACCTGAGCCCTGAGGCGCAGGCCACGCTGAACAAGCAGGGCGGCTGGCTGCAGCAGTACCAGAATGTGGCCGTGACCGTCGAAGGCCACGCCGACGAGCGCGGCACCCGCGAGTACAACCTCGCCCTCGGCGACCGCCGCGCCAACTCGGTGCGCAACTACCTGATCGCCAATGGCGTTGCCCCGTCGCGGGTCACCACCATCAGCTACGGCAAGGAGCGTCCGGCGGTGCCGGGCCACGACGAGTCGGCCTGGGCGCAGAACCGCCGGGCGGTCACCGTCGTCAACTGATCCCGCCGGCCGGCGGACCGCGCCCCGTGGCCGGTCCGCCGCAGGACGGAAGACTCGCGCGCCGGACGGCGGCAGCGGCATTGCCGTTGTCGCTGTGCCCGGCGCGTCTTATTTTCGCCGCTGGGATCGGCTCAAGATCAGCCGAAAATCGGTCCCGCGGCCCAGGCCGAACCCGTGCCCCGAACCAAGGAGGTGGAGGCGACATGCCGGCTTCGCAGAGGCGATGGAGTGTATTCGCGGCCGTGGCGCTTGCCGTCGCGGTCCTGGCCCCGTCCGGGCCCGGCCGGGCGCAGAGCTACGAGGCCCAACTCGAGGTCCGCGTCAGCACGCTGGAGCAGCAGATCTCGCAGCTGACCGGCCAGATCGAGCAGTTGCAGTACCAGAACCAGCAGCTGGCCGACCAGCTGAAGCGGGCCCAGGCCGATATCGAGTTCCGGCTGAACGAGCTCGAGGGCGGCGGCGCCAAGGCCGCGCCGGCTCCGGCCCCTGCCCGGAAGGCGCCGTCCCAGGGCAGCGCCCCGGCCGCGCCGCGCACGCCGCAGCCCTTCACCCCGACGCCGCTGGTGCCGCCGAAGCGGTCCGACGCCGGTCCCGTGCCCCCCGGCTATGACGACCAGGGCGACGCCCTGGCCGCGCCGCAGGAGATGGGGGCCGTCGACCCGGGCCCGGCGCCACAGGTGCCGGGCTTCGCCTCGACGGAGCCGCAGCCCTATGGCTTCGGCGCACCGGCCGGCGACGCCACGGCCGCGTACAACCAGGCCCAGGGCCTGTACAACCGCGGCGACTATGACGGCGCCATCGCCGGTTTCAGCCAGGTCATCGCCGCCAATCCCGGCGGCGGCCTGGCCGGCAACGCCCATTACTGGCTCGGCGAATCCCTGCTGGCAGTGGGCCGCCCGGGCGAGGCGGCCAACGCCTTCAACACCGCCTGGTCGATGGACCCGCGCGGCCCGAGGGCGCCGGATGCGTTGATGCGGCTGGGGCAGTCCCTGGTCGCCGCCCGGCAGGACCGTTCGGCCTGCGACGCCTTTGCCCGGCTGGTGGCCGACTATCCCGACGCCCCGGCGCAGATGCTGCGGCGCGCCAAGGACCAGCAGCAGCTGATGCGCTGCTGATGCATGAACGACCCGGTCACAGCCGAGCCCGTCTCGGATGAGGAATTCGCCGCGCGGCTCGACCGCCTCGGCCCCTTCGACCGGCCCCTTCGCCTTGCCGTCGCCGTCTCGGGCGGCCCGGACAGCATGGCGCTCAGCCTCCTCGCCGCACGCTGGGTCCGGCAGAGGGGCGGCCAGCTCCTGGCCCTGATCGTCGACCACCGGCTGCGCCCGGAGTCGACCGCCGAAGCCGCCGCTGCCGGCGCTTCCCTGACCCGCCACGACATTCCGCACCGGATCCTGGTCTGGACCGATGCTCCCGCCCGGGCCTCGCAGGAGCAGGCACGCCGTGCCCGCTACGCCCTGCTGCAGCAGGCCTGCCGCGAAGCCGGCATCCGCGACTTGGCTGTCGCCCATCACCGCGAGGACCAGGCCGAGACCGTGCTGCTGCGCCTGGCCAAGGGCAGCGGCGTCGACGGGCTGGCCGGCATGGCCGCCTGGCGCCCGGCGCCCTGGGGCCGGCTGCTGCGGCCGCTGCTCGACCTGCCGAAGGCGCGGCTGGTGGCCACCTGTGTCGTCTTCGGCGTGGTCCCGGCCGACGATCCCTCCAACCGCCGCAGCCGCTATGCCCGCGCCCGGCTGCGCGCCGCCCGCGAGGTGCTGGCGGCGGAGGGGCTGACCGAGGACCGGCTGTTCGCATTGGCCCGCCGTGCCGGCCAGGCCCGGGATGCGCTGGAGCGGATCACCGCGGAGTTGGGCCGCCGCGCCGTGCGGCTCGACCCCGCCGGCTACGCCGCCATCGACCTGCCAACCCTGCGGCAGGCGGAACCGGAGATCGCCCGGCGCTTGCTCGAGTCCGTCACCGCCTGCATCGGCGGCGGAGCGGAGCCACGGTTCGACGCCGTGGAACGGCTGGCGGGCGCGGTGCGGGACGGTGCGCTGCTGGGTCGCACCCTCGGCCGCTGCCGGCTGCGGGTAGCCGGCGACCGGCTGCTGGTGTTCCGCGAGCGCCGCTTCCTGCCGGAGACCGCCGGGCTCACTCCTGGAACATTCTTGCTCTGGGATGGTCGTTTCCGCATCGAAATGCCGGCTGACGCCGCTTCCGGCGATCGGATCGCAGCCTGGGGCGACGCCGCTGCGGGGCAGGGGCGGCCGTCAGATCTTCCCTTCGAGGCTGCCGCGACGCTGCCCGGGCTGTGGCGCAACGGCCACGTGCGGCGGCGGCCCGACCTGGCGGGTGTCCTCGAAGATGGCCTGTTTCTGCGGTTCGAGCCGTCGCGGCCGCTCCTGCCGAATGGATTCCCGGTTGTTTAGACGCGGCGCTATATTATCTACTAGCGAGCCTCCGGAGGCATTCCGGGGACCCACGACGCCGTGGCGCCGCGCAAGCGGTATGCGCGGGACATGAGGCGACGTCCGTGAATAATTTCGGCAAGAACTTTGCGCTCTGGATCATCATCGGCCTGCTGCTCCTCGCGCTGTTCAACCTGTTTCAGACGTCCGGCGGGCGCAGCTCGCAGGGCGAGCTGGCCTATAGCGCGCTGGTGAAGGCGGTCGAGGACAAGCAGATCGCCGATGCCCGGATCCAGGGCCAGACCATCTCGGGCCACTACACCAACGGCCAGGCCTTCCAGACCTACGCGCCGGAAGGCACCGACATCGTCAACCGGATGACCCAGAACGGCGTCCTGGTGCAGGCCGCTCCGATCGACGGCCCCAGCCCGCTGCTGAACATCCTGGTGTCGTGGCTGCCGATGCTGCTGCTGATCGGCGTCTGGATCTTCTTCATGCGCCAGATGCAGTCCGGCGGCGGCAAGGCCATGGGCTTCGGCAAGAGCCGCGCGCGGCTGCTGACCGAGCGCACCGGGCGCATCACCTTCGACGACGTCGCCGGCATCGACGAGGCCAAGCAGGAGCTCGAGGAGATCGTCGAGTTCCTGAAGGACCCGCAGAAGTTCCAGCGCCTGGGCGGCAAGATCCCGAAGGGCGTGCTGCTGGTCGGCCCCCCGGGCACGGGTAAGACCCTGACCGCCCGTGCGGTCGCGGGTGAGGCCAATGTGCCGTTCTTCACCATCTCGGGCTCGGACTTCGTCGAGATGTTCGTCGGCGTCGGCGCCAGCCGCGTCCGCGACATGTTCGAGCAGGGCAAGAAGAATGCCCCCTGCATCATCTTCATCGACGAGATCGACGCGGTCGGCCGCCATCGCGGCGCCGGCCTTGGCGGCGGCAACGATGAACGCGAGCAGACGCTGAACCAGCTGCTGGTCGAGATGGACGGCTTCGAGGCGAATGAGGGCGTGATCCTGATCGCCGCCACCAACCGACCGGACGTGCTGGACCCGGCGCTGCTGCGCCCCGGCCGCTTCGACCGCCAGGTGGTGGTGCCGAACCCGGACATCATGGGCCGCGAGAAGATCCTCAAGGTCCATATGCGCAAGGTGCCGCTGGCGCCGGACGTCGATCCGCGCACCATCGCCCGCGGCACGCCGGGCTTCTCGGGCGCCGACCTCGCCAACCTTGTCAACGAGGCGGCGCTGCTGGCCGCCCGGCGCGGCAAGCGCGTGGTCTCCCATGCCGAGTTCGAGGAGGCCAAGGACAAGGTCATGATGGGCGCCGAGCGCCGCTCGATGGTCATGACCGACGAGGAGAAGAAGACCACCGCCTATCACGAGGCCGGCCACGCCATCGTCGGCCTGTACGTGCCGGAGCATGATCCGATCCACAAGGCGACGATCATCCCGCGCGGCCGGGCCCTGGGCATGGTCATCAGCCTGCCGGAGAACGACCGCATCAGCTGGGCCAAGATCCAGATGGAATCGCGGTTGGCCATGACCTTCGGCGGCCGCTTGGCGGAAGAGCTGATCTTCGGGCCGGAGCGGGTGACCAGCGGTGCGTCGAGCGACATCCAGGCGGCGACCAACCTGGCCCGCGCCATGGTCACCGAATGGGGCATGTCGCCGAAGCTGGGCCGGCTGCGCTACAGCTCGAACGGCCAGGAGGTGTTCCTCGGCCATTCGGTGACGCAGACGCAGAACGTCTCGGAGGAGACGGCGAAGATCATCGACGAGGAGATGCGTCGCCTGATCGAGGAGGCCGAGACCAAGGCCCGCAACATCCTCACCGAGCACATCGACCAGCTGCATCTGCTGGCCAACGCCCTGCTCGAATTCGAGACGCTGACCGGCGACGAGGTGCGGGGCCTGATCCTGCGCGGCGAGCCGATCGTGCGGCCGGAGCCGAATGACGAGCCGCCGCCGCCGAAGCGCCCGACCAGCGGCAAGCGCACCTCGGTGCCGTCGGGCGGCGCCAAGGGCATCGACCCGGAGCCGCAGCCTGGTACGTAACCGGGCGGGCACCTGACCGGATGACGACTGACAAGACCCACGGGCCGCGTTTCGACGCGGCCCGTGCCGTTTCCCTCTCCGACGAGTTTGCGCCCTGGGCCGGTCGGCCCGGAGTGCGCGTCTATCTGCGGCCGCTCGGCTTGGCCGATGCCGCGCCCGGCGGCCTGGCGCTGGCGGGCGGAACGCTGCCCTTCGACCGGCTCGAGCTGATCCTGCGGCAGGAGTCCCCCTCACCCTCCCGTTCGCCAACGCGAACGGGCCCCTCCCTCTCCCCGAGGAGAGGGGAACCATCACCTCTCCCCCGGGGAGAGGTCGGAACCGCGGCAGCGGTTCCGGGTGAGGGGGCGGCACCGGCCCATCCGTCATCTGACATCGTCCGCGCCGTCGCCGATCTCGACACGCTGCGCCGCTGGGCTGCCAGCCGCGGCCTCGATGCCGAGATCGAAGACCGGCTCGACGAGCTCAGCCGGCCACGTCCGCCCTTCGCCGGGCTCGCTCTCGATCGCCCGCGACTGATGGGCATCGTCAATGTCACCCCCGACAGCTTCTCCGACGGCGGCGACTTCGCCGATCCCCGCCGCGCCGTCGCCCACGGTCTGGCCCTGGCCGAGGCCGGGGCGGAGATCCTCGACATCGGCGGCGAATCGACCCGGCCCGGCTCCGCCCCGGTGTCGCAGGACGAGGAGATCGCGCGGATCGGGCCGGTGATCCGCGACCTCGCCAATCGGGGCCTGACCGTGTCGGTCGACACCCGCCATGCCGCGGTGATGCAGGCGGCGCTGGCCGCCGGCGCCCGCATCGTCAACGACGTCACCGGCCTGACCGGCGATCCCGCCAGCCTCGGCGTCGTTGCCCGCGCCGGCTGCCCCGTGGTGCTGATGCACATCCAGGGCGAGCCGCGGACGATGCAGGAGAACCCGGTCTACGATGACGTCCTGCTCGACGTGTTCGACTGGCTGGAGGAGCGGGTGGGGGCCTGCGCCGCCGCCGGCATCCCGCCCGGCCGCATCGCGGTCGACCCCGGCATCGGCTTCGGCAAGAAGTCGCTGGACCACAACCTGCCGCTGCTGCGCGGCCTATCGCTGCTGCACGGACTCGGCTGCGCCGTCCTGCTCGGCGTGTCGCGCAAGCGCTTCATCGGCACCCTGTCCGGCGCCGCCGATCCGAAGTCGCGGGTGGCGGGGTCGGTCGCGGCGGGGCTGTACGGCGTGGCCCAGGGGGTGCAAATCTTACGGGTGCACGACGTCGCCGAGACGCGGCAGGCGCTGGCCGTGTGGTCGGCGCTGCAGGTGGGGATCGAAGCAGAGGCAGGGGACTAGATGACGCGCAAGCTGTTCGGGACCGATGGCATCCGCGGCCGTGCGAATGTCGAACCGATGACGGCTGAGACGGCGCTGAAGGTGGCGACGGCCGCGGCAGCGCAGTTCCGCCGCGGCGACCATCGCCACCTGGTGGTGATCGGCAAGGACACCCGCCTGTCCGGCTATCTGCTGGAGCCGGCGCTGACCGCGGGCTTCATCGGCGCCGGCATGGACGTCACCCTGGTCGGGCCGATCCCGACCCCGGCCATCGCCATGCTGACCCGGTCGCTGCGCGCCGATCTCGGGGTGATGATCTCGGCCTCGCACAACCCCTATGAGGACAACGGCATCAAGCTGTTCGGGCCGGACGGCTACAAGCTGTCGGACGAGGTCGAGCGCGAGATCGAGGATCGCATCGCCCAGCCCGCCGAGGACCAGCTGGCCCCCGCCGCCCGGCTCGGCCGCGCCCGTCGTCTGGACGATGCTTCCGGCCGCTATATCGAATACGCCAAGAACACCTTCCCCAAGGGCCTGCGGCTCGACGGGCTCAAGGTGGTGGTCGATTGCGCCAACGGCGCCGCCTACAAGGTCGCCCCCGCGGTGCTGTGGGAGCTGGGGGCCGAGGTGATCACCATCGGCGTGTCGCCCGACGGCCTGAACATCAACAAGGGCTGCGGCGCCACCGCGACCGACGTGATGCAGCAGGCCGTGGTGGCCCATGGCGCCCATCTCGGCCTGTCGCTGGACGGCGACGCCGACCGGCTGATCATGGCTGACGAGACCGGCCGCCAGATCGACGGCGACCAGCTGATGGCGATGATCGCGCGCGACTGGCTCTCCGGCGGCCGCCTGGCCCAGCCGGCCGTGGCCGCGACGGTGATGTCCAACCTGGGCATGGAGCGGTTCCTCGGCGGGCTGGGCATCAGCCTGATCCGCACCGCCGTGGGCGACCGCTACGTGGTCGAGACGATGCGCGAGCGCGGGCTGAATCTGGGCGGCGAGCAGTCCGGCCACATCGTCATGAGCGACCACGCCACCACCGGCGACGGGCTGATCGCGGCGCTGCAGGTGCTGGCGGTGATCCAGCAGGCCGGCCGGCCCTCCAGCGAGGTGTTCCGGGTGTTCGAGCCGATGCCGCAGCGCCTGCGAAGCGTGCGCTTCACCCCGGTCCCGGGGACGCCGTCGCCGCTGGAGCAGACCCCGGTGAAGGACGCGATCGCCGCGGCCGAGGCCAGGCTGGGCAAGGATGGCCGCCTGCTGATCCGCAAGTCGGGCACCGAGCCGCTGATCCGGGTGATGGCCGAGGGCGAGGACGCGGCGCTGATCGAGACTTTGGTTGGCGAGATCTGCGCGACGATCGAGACCGCGGCGGCTTAGAGACCATTCGGAAACGCGCCGGCGCGGCCGTCTGATGGCGGTTTCTGCGCTTCCGGTGCTCACGCACAAAATGTGCGCTGCGCTCCGGTTCTCGAAACCACCACCAGCCGACTCACGCCAACGCGTTTCCAAATGGTCTCTGACCGCTCTTCCCATCCACTGTCATTGCCGGGCTTGACCCGGCAATCCAGGGGCCACCGAGAGCGGTTCTTGAAAGCCCCTGGATCCTCGGGTCAAGCCCGAGGATGACAGTGAAAACAGGGCGGGCTCCAAAATCCGATTGACGGAACCGGGGCGATCTCTATCCTCCGCGGCGGGCCACGTCCCCCCACCGGGACGCTGCTATCTGGAAGGATAGACATGACTGCGAGTGCGCTCGCCCCCACGCCCGGACTCCGTCCGCGCAACCCTAATTTCTCCTCCGGTCCCTGTGCCAAGCGTCCCGGCTGGTCGCTTGAGGCGCTGCAGAACGCCGCCCTCGGCCGGTCGCATCGCGCCGGCATCGGCAAGGCCAAGCTGGCCGACGTGATCGAGCGGTCGAAGCGCGTGCTGCGCATGCCCGCCGACTGGCGCCTGGCCATCGTGCCGGGATCGGATACCGGCGCCGTCGAGATGGCGCTGTGGACACTGCTCGGCGCCCGCGGCGTCGACCTCCTGGCCTGGGAAAGCTTCGGCGAAGGCTGGGTCACCGACGTCGTCAAGCAGCTGAAGCTGCCGGACGTCCGCACCTTCACGGCGCCGTACGGCGTGCTGCCGGACCTGGCGCAGGTCGATTTCGACCGCGACGTGGTGCTGACCTGGAACGGCACCACCTCCGGCGTCCGCCTCGCCAATGGCGACGCCATCCCGGCGAACCGCCAGGGCCTGGTGATCTGCGACGCCACCTCGGCCGCCTTCGCCATGGACCTGCCCTGGGACAAGCTCGACATCGTCACCTGGTCCTGGCAGAAGGTGCTGGGCGGGGAGGGCGCGCACGGCATGCTGGCCCTGTCGCCCCGCGCGGTGGCGCGGCTGGAGAGCTACACGCCGGCCTGGCCGCTGCCGAAGGTGTTCCGCCTGACCTCCAAGGGCAAGCTGACCGAGGGCCCGTTCAAGGGCGAGACCATCAACACCCCGTCGATGCTGTGCGTCGAGGACGCGATCGACGGCCTGGCCTGGGCCGAGGAGATCGGCGGCCTGCCGAAGCTGATCGAGCGGTCGGAGAACAATCTCGCCGCCGTCGCCGCCTGGGTCGCGCGCACCCCCTGGGTCGACTTCCTGGCGGCGGATCCGGCGATCCGCTCCTGCACCTCGATCTGCCTGAAGATC